>JAIRYD010000191.1 GCA_031267935.1 Tannerella sp. | reverse complement strand
ATTTCTTTGCACTTTTTTTGCAAAGATACGGCTTTTTAACTTATTATCAAACTCTTAATAATTTAACAGCAGACCCTACATACGGCGCAGACGGGAAACCGGACGCCAGATACAATTATCGGGGAGGTGAACTGTCGGAGTATTATATCTTCTACCCCAACACCCTCGACAACCCCAACGAACCGCCCGCCGACATGTGGATCTGGAGTTATGCCGGTACGCTCCACGTCCGCACCGCACAGCCCGCCGTGCTGCACGTCTACACCCCGACCGGCGCTGCCCACCGGCGAGACGCTCCTCCCGCTGCCGCCGGGGATATATATCGTGAAGGTCGGCAACGTAACCGAGAAAATCGTAATTGGAAAATAACAGCATCACCGTTCGGATACCTAAGTGACGTGAAGTAAATAATATATAATGGTTATAAGCAAATCGTGTACTCTATTCTGCTTGTATACTTCACGCGATCTGAAATTATGAGTTTAACGGTGAACAATGAACGGATTCACCGTTCACCGTTCACCGTTCATCGTTCTCTTTATGTGCTCCGCGTCCTCCGTGTTGAAAATAAAACGGGAAAGGACACGGACAGGCACCCTGCGGTGCGGAAAACCTTTATATGTTACTTATTCCGCATTTCTAAAATCCTTTTGAATCGGCGTCATTCGCGTGTTTTTGAAAGGATTTCCGGCGTCAGCACATGCGCAGCCCGTCGATGTCCTTGAAGTCTATTTCGTACTGTTCGCCGCTGTTCAGGGTGATGCAGGCGCCGAGCGCCGAGCCTGACGGCATGATCTTGTGTACTTCTACCGACCGGACGATGGACAGTTCGCTGTCCGTCCAGGGCGTGTCGTCTGTTTTGTGCAGCAGTACGGTTACCATCAGTTCCATCGGCGGATTTTTGTCGGTACGTGTTTTCGAGGCATAGATCACGGTACTTTCGTCTGCTTCCGCGTTGCAGCCGCTGTGCGTGCGGTGTGCGACGGCGTCCCAGCCGAGGGGGGCGACGAGCGCGATGCGGCGGCCGGCGATGGAGGCCGTGACGGTCATCCGGTCGGGGTCTTCGCATACTTCGGCCGGAGATCCGTGCAGGTGCGGGAGACCGAAGTGTCCCAGCGTCAGCTCGTATTCGAATGCCAGACGTGCACGGTCGATACGTATCACGCCGCCCGGCACGACGATTTCGGCCAGGTCGACGATATAGCCCACGCCGTTGTTCGGCGGCCGGCGCATGATGGCCTGGCGATACAGCACGCCGTTGCGTACGCCGTTGAACATCATGCTCTGCGAAATGGTGAATGCACGGTTTTTCGTGGCGTCGTTGCTGACGGTTTTACCGGTGAGGTAGAAGTTCACGTCGTCGCCGCGGAGGTCGCGCGGGTCGAGGCTGCGGAAGGCGTATTCCATTGCCGTGCCGCCTGCGGCGTCGTGATCTTCCCAGGGGAAATGCGTGTTGTAGGCGAGTTTGGAGTAGTTCGGATCGTCGTAGTATACTTTGCCGGGAATGATTTCGGAGGCGCCCGTTTTACCGTGGTTGACCAGCGCCAGTCCGGGGCGTTCGAGGATGGTGCGGCGCGACCGGTTGCCGAGTGTTTCCCAGATGCCTTCGTTTTCTTTCGCCGTCCAGAAGGGCGAGTCTTCAGGCAGTGCAAGGCAGATGAAGGGGAGGAACATCAGGAAGGGGCTGCCGGCGCAACTGTAGTCCTGCACCATGTATTCTTTCCGTCCGTAGAAGCCCAGGCTGGGGATGCCGTTGTGGTAAAATTCTTCGCGCGTGACGAATTGCAGCAGCGAGCCGGAGCAGAGGCGGCGCGCCCAGCCGCCGTCGAGGAGCGGTTCGCCGCGGAGCATGAATGCGACGGGAAATGCGCCGGAAACCCACGTGCGGTAGCAGATGCTGCGCGACCACATGTTGATGTAGCCGTCGCGTCCGAAGAAGGAGGTGATGGATTCCATGAGTTTGCATGCCGAACGTTCGATGACTTCCGCGATGGCGGGGTAGCGTTCGTCGCCGAACGCACGGTTCCAGATGGTGGTATAGACGATGAACAGACTGATGGAATAGTAGTTGTACGTTTGTTCGAGATACCATCCGTCGCCCGAGTGGTAGGATGCGATCCACAGGAGATGGCTTTCGAGCAGTGCATCGTCGATGGCGTAGCCGTGTTTGGCCAAAAAGGAGAGGGCGATGATGTTGAATATGCGCCAGTTGTTTTGCGTCGTCCGGTGGTGTGCCCATTTGGAGATGAGGACGGCCATTTCGTCCTGCTGTTCGCGGGTGAAGTGTGTCCAGAGTGCGTCGGGCATCAGGAGCAGGGTTTTGAACAGGCCTCCGAATTCGCAGGTAAACTGGTAGTTGGAGTCGGGCAGGTCTTCGGGGCAGGGGATGGAGTTGGGGTGTCCGGGCGTAAAGGCGCGATAGAATTGCAGGCAATAGTAGTCGCGCAGGCGTATGCCGTTGACGGTTGTTTCCGGATCGAGATGGATGAGTGGTCCGGCGAGGGTGAAGGTGCGTTCGAGCGCTTCGAATTCGGCGGCGCGGTAGCGCCAGTCGGGGGCGGCGGGCTGGGGGTAGGTTTTACCGGGTACGATGGGGAAGTTCAGCGGCGTTTCGATGGAGTCGACGTAGGTGAACGCCCGTTCGAGCAGATGCCGGGCCAGGTCGATGTAGTGCCGGCGTGTCATGCCGGTGCAGGGGCTGAGCGCCAGGTCGGGATTTTTTACTTCAAATGCATTTTTCATTGTTTCTTTATTTATGTTGATATATTATTTTGTTTTTCTGTTGTTGCTTGCATTTTGCGCGGCAAAGATAAATGATTTTCATGAATAAATTTCAAAGAAAATGCAGTATGCGGGTGGCGATATGTTCGATTTTGTCTTTCTCCAGTTTGAGATACAGCGGCAGGCACAGGATTCGTTTTGCGAGGTTGTCTGATTTCGGTGTGTGGAAACGGGATGGCGCCATGCCGGGAAAGGTATTTACCGGAGGGTGGAAGTATCTTCTGGGGAAAACATGCTGTTCGTTCAGCGCCTGTACGATTTTCAGCAGTGTTGTTTCGTCGGGAAATACGACGGGGAAATAGCAGCAGTTGCAGTCGCGGCTGATTTTCTGGAATTTCAAATCGCCGTGTGTGGAGAGGATTTCTTTGTACAGGGCATATTTTTCTTTCCGGTCGTCCAGTGTTTTCCGGAGGTATTTTAAATTGGCGATTCCGACGGCGGCGTGTACTTCGGTCATTTTTCCGTTGAATCCGTGATCGATCATGTGCCGGCTGTCATCATATCCGTAAAAGCGCATCCGTTTGAGTCGTTCGTGCAGTTCGCGGTCGGTGGTGACGCATCCGCCTCCTTCGACCGTGTTCAGTATTTTGGTGGCATGGAAGCTTGTGGCGGACATGTCGCCGTATTCGAGGATGCTCCGGCCGGCGTATTGCACGCCTGCTGCGTGGGCGGCGTCATACAGGACGTGCAGATGGTGTCGGCGTGCGATTTGTGCGATGGCTTGTACGGCGCAGGGGTTGCCGAAGATGTGGACGGGCATGATTGCGCTTGTACGGTTTGTGATGCGCGCTTCGATGCTGTCGGGGTCGATGTTGAACGTGTCGGGGTCGATGTCGGCGAAGACGGGCGTACAGTTTTGCCACAGTATGGCGCTTGTGGTGGCGACGAAGGTGAAGGGGGTGGTGATGATTTCGCCCGTGAGGTTTAATGCTTTTATTCCCATCTGCAGGGCGATTGTTCCGCTGGCGGTGGCTACCAGGTTCGTGATGCCGAGCGAGCGGGCGGCGTCTTTTTCGAATTGACGGACGAGGGGGCCGTTGTGCGTCAGGATGCCGCTTTTCCAGATTTGTTCCAGCAGGGGGTGCAGTTCGGCCAGCGGCGCGAGCGTGGGTTGCGTGACGTGAATATCGTTTTCGTGTGTCATTTACCGGAAGTCTATGAGCGAAATCAGGCTTCGGGCCTGTATGTTCAGGTAGTTGCCGAATTTCAGGAAGGTGTGTATCTGTCCCAGTGTCATCCAGATGAACGTTTCCGGCGGTGTTTCGTCGAAATCGTCGCCGGCAATCACCATCATGTTTCGGTTTTGTTCCCTGAAGAAGCGGCCGCCTTCTTCGGACAGCATCACGTCGAACAGGATTTGTTTTTTTTCGGCCTGCAGCACGCAGTCCAGAAACGGGGGTGCGTACGGGTTTTCGGCGCTGTTGTCCGCGAGGTACTGAACGGTCGGGGCGAGTTCGAATACGTCGAAATTGCCGCATTCGAGCTTGGCTTGCACGAGAAAATGGTACACGCCGTGTATTTTTTTTATGATGAAGGCGCAGATCCCGTCCTGCACGGGTTGGACGAAGGGCTGGCACCAGCTGTTCACTTCCCGGTTGTCGATCATTATTTCCGCGCCGACTATTCTGAAAAAACGGCGGTCGGCACGTGCGATTTCGTTTTCTCCCGCGTGCCATTCTGCCAGGGCGTTCAGGGGGATTTGTTTCACGTGCAGTTCGTGGCGAAACTTCAGTTGCGACAGCCACGACAGGATGCGTTCCGTCGAATGTATTCCTTCCGTGGCGAGCGAAGACATCCACAGATCCCGTCCGGATGTCGAGACGTGATGGCTGTCGAAGAACGGGAAGACTTCGGCCAGGCCGGTAAATTCCGACCGTGCCAGTTCGCCCCAAGCAATGCCCGACAGTACCGTTCGCGCCGCCATGTTCACCGCATTGTCCGTGCGCATCAGCCGTTTGACCTGTGCGACCGTCATCCACCGGAAGTCGTCGCGGAGCGGGATGTTTTCGTCGTCCGTCAGAATGATGATATTGCGATTTCGCTTTTTCAGAAACCGGGCTCCCTGTTCCGACTGCAGCTGGTCGAGCATGATGTTTTCGGGTCTTACTTTCTGAAAATATTCCAGATACAGAGGTGTTTTCCCACGGTGAATGCGGTTGTAATTGCTTTTTGTAGCCTGAAGCGTCGGCGAAATCTGCACGTAATTGCCGTTTCCCGGTTCGATTTTTGCCTGCATGAGCAGATGCATGACCCCGTCCGTTTCTTTGGCGATGATGCCCAGAATGCCTGTTTCCGGCTGGTTGACAATCGGCTGATGCCATACGCGGACGTTTCCGCAGTCCGTCTTCACCTCCAGTCCTTCGACGGAAAAGAATCGTCCGGACTCGTGAATCAGATTGCCCGACGACGGGTCGACCAGCCATTTGCGCATCCGCCTGAACGGAATGAGATCTACGCTGACCGTCACTTCCCGGATTCGTCCGGCAATCCAGTCGGTCAGCGCTTCGTCGGACGACAAACCGCAGTCCGCATACAGCGAGTTCAATAACGGCAGCATGGCATACCCTGTTTACTGTTCAAGAAAAAACAAAATCATTCGTCAAACCACATTCAAGTCAATCCCCGCTCATTCCCGAAGCGCGGTCCGGAAAACGGGCTGCCAAAGATACGCAAATATTTGCAATTTAAAAAAAAGAATGAACCAGTTTTTTCGAATCATTTCCGAAGTTATCAAAACATAATTTAATTTCCTCAAATTCCCCAATATCCCCAAAATCCGTTTTGCCGTATTTTAGGGGATTTATTTTTAATTTAAGCGGAATAAACATTTATTGATGTGCCTCCGCACAAAAAAACAGGTAAAAGGGTATTCGTCAATCGCTTCCTTTGTTCCACAAAAACACGCTTGCAAGGGAAAGACAAGCGGCTTAAAAAAATCTCCACACCTCGCTACGCTTCGGGTAGTATTTTTTTAGCCGTCCTTGCAAGCGCCGCCGCTACACTCCATTTTTATAAGGGGTTAACCGCCGCATATCGTTGTGCTCGCCTGCGGGTCGCTCGGGCTAATCGGGCTGTCACGATTTTTGCATGTTATATTGCATGAGGACTACTGTCCGTTGTACAACTATCAACAAATAACGACCTTTGCAAAATGAAAATTGAACAGAAATTTGGGCTAATTATCAGACAATTACGAACAGAAAAAGGATTGTCACAAGAAAAACTTGCTCTTGACGCCGATATTGACAGAACTTATATTGGCGATATAGAAAAAGGTAATCGGAATGTATCTATCTCTATGGTAGAAAAATTGGCAAATTATTTTCAAATATCAATTAGTGAACTCTTTAAAAAATTAGAAGAATATGGGCAGTGATGCAAACAGATTGCGCCGAAAATGGCAAGATTACAGCGGTGCTAATGCAAGTACCGCAGAAATGGATTTTTTCAAAACTTTTGAGGTTTTGTTTGAGGACACAGAATATGCTGTCCGTGCAAAGCCAAAAGAATTTCAAAGCATTTATGTTGATGTAGAATTAGACGAAGATGAACTTTCTGAAATCTATACGCCTGACGAAGAAATCACAAAACACGGTGTTTCGCCTGATTTTGCTATTGATAATACAAAAACAGGCAAAACAATTTATGTTGAATTGAAAAGACAGGACGGTTGGGTTGAAGGCAAACCACGTTCTGCTGGCAGAGGAAATGCACACGAAAGATTAGGAAAATATTTTACGCCCGGATTACAAAAAATATTGCGAAAAGAAAGTAATTTAGACGATGGAGTTTTGCCATTTTGGGTTGTTTTTCAGGGCAATATTACACGAGACCCTTGTCGCGTTAGGGAAATAACGCTTTGGTTTGATGATTATACAGACCATTATTTCTTTTGGCGAGATACGAGCAATCCAGAACTTTTAATCAATCATTTTTTGGAAAATATAAAACCACTGTTAGACTAACGTAGCGGCATAAAAGTATTTTTCATTCTGTTTTCCTGTGTTTTTTCCTCAAATTCTTCTCTCACGTCAAGCCCCCACACGTCCCAGTTTTCAGGTTTATGGCGAGCAAAAAGTTCTATTTTATCTTGTGTGGGAAACATTCGTTCTATTGATTTCAACACTTCCAACGGCTTTTCGCTGTGTTCGCCACGCGGAACGCGAATAAGTTGTTTTTCGTTTCTACTGCCTCGCGGCTTTGGTATTTTCCCTTTTTTGAAAACCAGACACAATTCACAATAAGACATTGTATATTGTCCTGGATTGTGATTCATTTTGTCCCAAACAAATGCCACTGTTCTATATTCAAATCCCCACGCTTGTCCCAATTCAATACTCAAAGCCAAATGCGGATTTGTAACCCACATAAACAACAAACAATCTTCTTTTGCTATTTCGAGTAGTGGAATTTTTTTTAATTCATTAATTTTCAATGTCGGATATTTGAAGTTGGCAGCACTGATAAAAATATCTTTTTGCCAATTCACATTTATATCTTTTGTCCCACTTTTGTCAAACTGCATTTTTCCACCATAATCCCAAGGCGGGTCTGCATAGATAATGTCATATTTTTTATCAGGTAAATCGGGATAAAGTAATGGCAAATCATTTCTGACAGTTCGCCTTTTTTGCTCTGCGTCATAAATTCTGTAACCCGAAATTATATTTTTAGGCGTATCTATTTTTGTGATATTTCCGAATAAATCAATTTGTTGCATAATTGCAAAATGTATTTTAATAACACTGCAAAAGTACAATTTTTTTTGATTACTTGCTGCATTTGTCGAAAAAAATAATACTAAAATCGTCCGTCCAAGTTTCGGCTACCGCCTAACAATCACCAAATTAACAAGTTGTTTCGGCTTAATGCTGATGCTTTCCATTTTCCATTGCCGACATTGTTTTCTATTGATATGCAAGTCCTCACGGACTATGCTTATATCGAACTCACGTTAATTACAAATTGACGATTATGTTTGCATGAAAAAAATGCACTTCAGTATAAATGAAATCAAAAAAAATCCGATACCTTTACCGCCAATTAATCATCATCTAAATTTAGTAGCACAATGGAAAATAAAACACCCATCCGTATTGGCGAATTGACCCGCTCCGACGGCGCTGGAGAAGCAACGGCTAAGGGTAGCGGCGCCACTGTCCCCCCCCGTGACGGCGCGACGTCGGCTGAAGTCGTACCGGAGAAAGGCCCTGCCATTACGGGTTCGTACCATGATGGAGACACGGTAGACGACGAGAAAGGCCGTATCATTATGGGTTTGTATCGCATCGAATCCGATCCTTTCGTGGGCGGTTTCGGGCGCGTATTCCGTGTACACCATACAGGCTGGAACGTAGATCTGGCCATGAAGCAACCCAGGCGGGAAGTTTTCAGCACCGAAAAACAAAAGGAAGATTTCAAGGAGGAATGTAAGCGCTGGATCAACCTTGGTCTGCACCCCAACGTCGTGTCGTGCTACTATGTGCGTGAAATCGACGGCATCCCCTCCGTCTTTGCCGAATGGATGGACGGCGGCAGCCTGAGAGACCGGATCAAAAACAAATCCCTGTACGAAGGCAGCGAAAAAGAACAACTGGAACGTGTCCTCGATATTTCCATCCAGGTTGCCCGCGGCCTGTACTATGCACACGAACATGACCCTGAAAAAGTGTTGATTCACCAGGATGTGAAGCCCGAAAACCTGCTGCTTGCAACGGATGGAACCGCCAAGGTAGCCGACTTCGGCATAGCCGGCGCCAAAGCCAGAGTAGCCGAATTGGAATTGAAAGCAAATGCCGGCCGGAGAGACACCATTGTGGTAAGAGGCCAGGGCTATACCCCCGCCTACTGTTCGCCGGAGCAGAAGGAGGGCAAAGGACTGACCCGCCGCACCGACATCTGGAGCTGGGCGGCGTCGGTACTGGAAATGTTCCTGGGCGACAGACCATGGCATGATGACGGAACCGACGCCGGACGTTATTGCGAAAATGGGAGGATTCCGATGCCCGAAGCCATGAAAGATTTATTGCTCCGGTGCTTCAGGAAAGACGAATCCGAGCGTCCGCACGATTTCGCAGAAGTAGAAAAAGCCCTGCTGGCCATATACAGTGAAGAAACCGGCAAGGATTATTGGCGACCATTGCCCAAAGCCGCCGCCGATACCGCCGACAGTCTTAACAATCACGCCTTGTCGTTCCTCGATTTGGAAATGCCGGAAAAAGCCGAAGAATATTGGGCGAAAGCGTTGGAAAAACAGCCGGAACACCCGGACAGTGTTTTTAATAAAGCTGTTTATTTATGGCGAAAAGCCAGAATAGATGATCTTCAAGCAAATGACATGATTAAAAACATGTATGAAAACAGTCAGGATAAAGCCAGGGCGATTTTACTGTATGTAAATTTCTGCCTGGAGCGGTGCGACTACAATACCGCGGCAACACTATACAAACCCCTTAAGGAGTATATTTCCGATAGAGACTTTTGGCGTTATCTAGATGTTTTAGACAGTCAGAGCGAAAAAATCGGCTACGACTCCCTTTATTACATAAATAATAAACTGAATTATACCGGTTTGTTTCGCATTGTGGATAATGGAACCGCCATTGTTTCATGTTCCTGGCAAGGTGTTGAGAAATGGAAGTTAAATTATCCGGATCAGGATATTCCTGAAAAGGCCAGGCGTATCTACAAATATAATTGGACGGAAGATACATGGAAGTTAAATTATCCGGATCAGGAGATTCCTGAAAAGGCCAGGCGTATCTACAAATATAATTGGCCGGAAGAACAAATCAAAGTGTTAGCCATCAGCAACGACGGCAAATACATCCTCACACATGCCGGTAAAGAAAAAGAGAATGCGGAAGAAATTAAACGGTCACGACTTCCTTTGACAAAAAATAATCTGGCTCATATCCTCTTTAAAGAATTAAGCGCCAAAGAACAGGAAAAGGCGCAACATATTCCCCATTACAGCGCCTCTCTGATAGATTCGTTTATTTATAAACACTATATGCTTGGCATAGATGAATA
>JAIRYD010000151.1 GCA_031267935.1 Tannerella sp. | reverse complement strand
CTTCGCGAGCGTGTATTCGGACGTTTGTTTCACATAGCCGAGATCGCGTGCTTCACGCCGGAGGAAGCGTCGGTATACGAGGACAGCCTGAAAGTTTACCGCGACTTGAAAAACGTGATAGACACCGCCGTGGAAGAAGCGCGCGAAGAAGGTCTGAAAGAAGGTTTGAAAGAAGGAAAAATAGAAGGCGAGCGAAAAAAATCGCTCCAGGTCGTTCTCAACTGTGCCCGGAAAGGCATGTCGAAGAAGGATACTGCCGATATCACGGGGCTTTCCGTCGACGAAATTGCCCTCATTCTGGAAAAACGGATAGAAGAGTAAGGAATTGTCCGGAGATCATTTCACGATTTTGTCAAAAGTCAGTTCCGGTTTGATGTTCAGTATTTCCTGATACTCTTCTACATATTTATTATAGCATTGCAGCGCCTGCTTCTTTTTCCCCAGTTTGAATAAGATACTGCATTTCAATCTGATGGCAAATTCTTCCAGACTATCCTGTATCAGAATGATTTCCGAGATATTCAGCAGTAGCGGCAAATCGTCTTTCACGTCAGGATGTGCCGCCAGTTCCGCCAGAAACTCGATAATCGTATTGACATACGCCGTTTTGTAATTGTCCAGCCATTCGACTTCGTAGAACGGCAACAGTTTACCTTTCTTGGCAATACGCAAGGTCGTGTGAAGCAATTCCTTGTCCAAATTCGTATTTTTTCTGATAAGCGCAATGTTTTCCATCACCGTTGCATAGTCGCAGTATATCGCTTTCCTGTCGTACGACAACATCCAGAAATCATTTGTCTTACACAACTGAATATTACCCGTCATAAGCAAAATCGGGCGCAGCTTGTTGAAGTAAACATTCCGGTTGTTTCGCGCATTTTCGTAATCCCTGTCAGGCCACAGGTTTTTCTGCAGTTCGTTGGACGTGATGCCCTTGCCGTCTCCCGCCGTTCTGAAATACAGGAGAAGAAATATCTGGCTGATGGTAGGCGTGAACAGATACGAGATATTCATGCCCTTCGAATCCATCACTTCGAACACGTCCAGCATGTGAATGGCGGGATATGACATCTTGCTTGCTTCCGCTTTTTTATCCGACTCGTTGTTCGATTCGATGGTCTTCAGTACGGATTTGATGCGCATCATTTTTCTGATCCGTTTTATTGCCAGATATATAATTGTAGCCATAAAGAAAAATGCCATCGCGTACAATAATATGTACAGAGACGTAGCCGTCCTGTTTTCCGTTTGCAGTGTATCCGCCGCGCCGAGAGGCGGGTATGAGATGGAGTAGATCCCTATTCTGCTGTCGTTTCCCAGCATATATGAAGTGACGGCAAAGAGCGCCGAACTGTCCGCCGGGATGAAAAGGTCGCAATACGATTCCACATCGTTGAACAGGAACGGAATCGGATTTCCCAGCCTGCGAAATCCGGGCGTTTGCAGGCTGTATTCATGCAGGAATACCTGCGTTTCGAAAACATTGTTCGGATACGACAGCGTATAAAAAGTCTCCTTTGCCTGATTCACGACCAGCGAATTACTGTTTGTGAAATGTTTGTCGACCTGCGTCAGTTCCCATATCTTCCTGACGTTTTGCGTCTGGGGATTGAGGGCATACAGATCGTAGTAATTGTGCGCCGACTCGTACTGTTTTCCCGACGCATTGCCATAGCCGCCGAAACAAAGCAGGAGCGAGTCGTTCCATTCGCCCATTGCCGCAAGGTAGCGCGGATGTATAACGGCCGATAAATCAACGCTTTTCCATTGATGCGTCGCTTCATGGAATGACTGCAGAAGCGCCGAGTACTGATGAAATCCATATCCACCCAGCGTGTATATGGTGCGTTTTTTTTCATCGAAATATTTGTTGTGATGCATGAAATAGCTCAATATTAATTCTTTACCATCGCTATCCCATTCCTGCGTGGCAAAATCGAATTGTCCCGGCCGATCTTTTCTGAAATCGTACAGCAGCAACCGGTCATTCGCATTATCATAAAGTAACTGATTTATTTCCAAATTGAAAGGTTTCCCGTTCGCCGATGTCAGTGTTTGGACGGCATCCTTTTCCACGTCATAGATATGAATGAGCGTGTCTTTCACAATGAAGATCCGTTTATGTCTCCTATCGAAAGTGATTTGGGGAAATTTGCCGGAGATAGTAATCTCGGTCCGTTTTTGCCATTCGGCACGCCGGTCGATTTCCCAGGAGGCATTCATTGCGACGGCTTTTGCCGACCGACATTCGTCGAAGACACAACCATCGCCATGTTTGTTTAATGTCCAGTGTCGTACAAGCCGCGCCTTGTTGTCGAAAAGCCGTACATCCTTCAGGACGAACGGCGCAACGTCCGTAGTGGCAAAATGAGATTCCCTGTTGCGGCCGAAACAGATATTGAATTTTTTCAGGCGACGGATGTCATAGTTCGCCGACTTGCGGTGTCCGTTGATGGAAAACTCCAGTATGTTGTGGTCGGGATCGACTTTCAGTTCGGCATTTATCCACCCTCCTTTCGCGCTTTCACGCACATCGGTCGTGATGAAGTCCAGCAGCGTGGTATTGCCCGCCACGAGCAGCAGACTGTTTGTTTCAATATTGGAAATCAGGTCTATATTCGTTTCCTGATTGCCGACGATCCGAAAGAGGTATCCATAAATATCCCGTTCGCGTCTGATTTTAAAATCGAATGTCATCGTGAAGCCGGCAGGAAACGAAAGCGGTTTGTCGGGTGTCAGGTTCAACTCCGTCCTGCTGTCCTTGTCTACCAGAAAAGAATGGAAATAAAGCCCTCCATCCAAGTCGTCTCCCGCATTATTATCGTGCGCAACAGACAGTTGAATGGAAGTGAAGAGCCACATCACAATCCCGGCAAATCGTATACTAATTTTTTTCGAAGTCAATGACATGTATTTTTTATGCAATGACAAAAATAATGATTTCTTTTGTAATAAAAAGGCTTACGGGATAAAAAATGTACAGAATTTATCCGTTTTTTTTTCGTTTAATCTCAATTAT
>JAIRYD010000107.1 GCA_031267935.1 Tannerella sp. | reverse complement strand
CTTTTTGAACGTAAGATCGTTCTTCGGATTTAAATAGTGTGCCATGACATTTCGGATTTGACAGCCCAAACATACGACAATTTTACGGACTGGCAAGCGGACGGTACGGGATTTTTTGCTTCATCGCATGAAAACGGGATGCGGAAACGGTTCTTTCATTCTTTAAGCCACTGTTTCTCCGGGTCTTCTTTGCGAACGCCGTGCAGCCGTTTCAACAGCACGCGAGTCGCAAGGAAGACACGGAGTTTCAGCGCGAAAAGAGATATCACGGTTGTAAAGTGAACCTCCGATTACTTAAATATAATATTGCCATACGAGGCATCGATCACGACATTGGCGGAGGGATTGGAGTTGTTGCCGACATTGCCCACGATGGACGAATTTTTTCTGAGTGCGACATTGTTGAACGTCAGGCCGTCGGCTTCGATATTGCCGTAGTGCGTGTGCAGGATTGCCTTGAAACTGTGGTTCGAATTGAGGGCGAGGCGGACGTTCGTGTATTTGGCATCTACTTTGATTTCTTCGAAGGAGGGCGAGATTTCCGATATGGTCAGGCCGCCGTAGTCGAGATCATCCGCGACAAAACGCTTTTCGAGTTTATCTATCTGGACGTTCGTATAACCCGTTTCGAGATAGAAGGTCGAGACGGCGCCGATGTGAATCTTGTCGTACTTCGAATCGACGCGCAGCGTTTTCGCCCTGTCGATATTCAGGTTGCCGTACTTGATGTCGATTTTCGCCTCGTCGCACGAACTGACGACGATGTTGCCATACTTGATGTCGATATCCGCATCCGCGATTGTGCCGGCGCTGAGGTTGCCGTATTTCAAGTCGATGTTCAGCGGCTTGGCGACGTTGTCGAGGTTGATGTTGCCGTATTTGTTTTCGAGTTTCATCGTGACGCTTCTGGGGGCGACAACGGTGTAGTGGATAGTCCGTCCGCAATTATTGCAGGAGATGGATTTCAGTTCCGTGACGGCCGAGACGCTGTTTCCGTTCTGAGAGAAGTTGACGGATATGTTCTCGGCATATTCGCGTGCACGTTCGCGGGTCGATCCTTTTCCGATGATTTCGATTTTGAACATGATTTTGTTTTCCGTTCCCTCGATGATACGGATATTGCCGTATTTGTTGGAGATGCTGAGGTTCGGATTCGCACCGACGGAAAAGTCTTTCGTGATTTCCCGCTTGTATTCTTCCTGGCGGGCGGTGGAACCGGTTTCCGTTTCGGGACGGGACGTGCCGTCCGCGACAAGGTTTCTTTTTGCGCAGGCCGTAGCGACGGCGGCGCTCAACATGATGGTGATGACTAACGTTCTCATAGTTTTGTTCTGTAATTGATGATTAAAATTTTTCCGATAAAATATTTTGAATATGCTGTAACGCTTCGATTTTCGACGAATAGACGTTGACGAGCAGCGTTTCGTTCTGTTCGCCTTTTTCGAGGATGAAGACGGGTTCGGCGCGCAGGAGTTCGATGTCCTGCAGGATTTCTTCCCGGTTCCGGCTGTCGACGAGTTCGAGAAGTTGACGGGTCGATTCGACTTCGTCTTCCAGCAGCATGACGTAGTAGTTCCGTACGTCGCCGAACGGTTCGTCATCGCTGTTGCCGGCGTGTTCCGCAAAGGGAATCGGCAGAAATACGGCAGATATGATGACGGCTGCCGCTGCCGCCGTAATCCCGCATATTCTGCGGATCATCACCGTATGGCGCTTCTTCTTCCGTGCTGCCAGTTTTACGGCAAACCGTTCACGATGATCTGTTGGCGGTTCGCGGTCGAACAGGATGTCGACATGTTTTCTGATTTTCTTTTCAAGCGTATCGTTCATTTTTGTTCCATTTTTTTGTTCAGATATGTTTTCAGTTTCGTAATGCCTCTCGTATATTGCACGCGGACGGTCGAAGGATTGATTTGCAACTGTCCGGCGATGGCGCCGAAGTCCATTTCCTCGAAAAGCCGCAGCATGACGACGGCGCGGTAGAGATCCGGCAGGCGTCCGATACCGTCGCGGATGTCGTCGATATCCGGCGCGTCCGGTTCCGTCGATTCGTCTTCGCAATCGATGCAGTCGCACGTTTCCACGGCGACAAGGAAATCTTTCCGTCGCCGCATGGCGTCGATTGCCCGGTTGACGGCCATCCGGCAGAGGATGCGCCGCATCGCGCCGGCTTCGGCATGAAGGAGGCGGACGGTGGTGAGTACCTTCAGGATGCAGTCCTGCATGATCTCTTCGGCTTCGTCGCTGTTGCCTGCCACGGCGAAGGCGCTCCGGTACGTGGTCCGGGCAAACATGTCGTAGAATGCCATCTGTGCCTGCGTTTCGCTTTGCCTTACGCCTTGAATGATGTCCGTATATCCGTTCATTTCGTTTTTTACTTCATTTGTATAACGCGGCATGTGGCGATTTGCTACATTGAGGGATGCCGGGATCCCGAATTTTTTTCTTTTCCGAGTGTCCAATTTTTTGACAGTAGTGTCCAATTTTTTGACACTCGACGAAGAATCAAAAAACATCATTTTGCGCGCAATCAACGTTTTAAACATTATGGCACGATATTTGCAGTATTTTTGGCATAAAACGAATATTTATGTATTAAAAAAAATTGAGTCATGATTAAAATTGAAGATTTGAGCAAGTCCTTCCGCACGGAAGAAGTAGAAACCATCGCCTTGAACAAGGTGACGATGGAAGTGAAAGACGGCGAGTTTGTCGCCATAATGGGGCCTTCGGGGTGCGGCAAGTCGACCCTGCTGAATATTCTCGGCCTGCTGGACAATCCGACCGGCGGCAATTATCATCTGGGTGATCTGGAAGTGGGACATCTCAGGGAGAGCGAGCGTACGCAGGTACGCAAGGGAAACATCGGGTTCGTGTTTCAGAGTTTCAATCTGATCGACGAGCTGAACGTGTTCGAGAACGTGGAGCTTCCGCTGACGTACCTCAAGGTCAAGCCGTCCGAGCGCAAGCAGCGGGTGATGGACATTCTCAAGCGGATGAACATCAGCCACCGTTCGAAACATTTCCCGCAGCAGCTTTCCGGCGGTCAGCAGCAGCGCGTGGCCATCGCGCGTGCGCTCGTTTCGACGCCCAAGCTGATCCTTGCCGACGAACCGACGGGTAACCTGGACAGTAAGAACGGCCTCGAAGTCATTCAGCTCCTGACCGAACTCAACAACGAGGGGACCACCATCATCATGGTCACCCACTCGCAGCACGACGCCTCGTTTGCCAGCCGCATCGTGCATCTCTTCGACGGTATGCTTGTCGCCTCCGTAGACCAGTACATTTGACACGGGATTCACCCGGCCCGTGAAGACGCCTGCCGTCGATCCTCTCCTCTCCCTCCTCCATGCCGGGGGAGGGGGTGGGGGAGGGGGGCCGACTGCCTGATTATACTATTAACGAAGAAAGAAATGAATACAATACTGAGAAATTTCCTGAGCGTGCTGCGCCGCTACAGGCTGGCGACGACGCTCAACGTGCTGGGGCTGTCGGTGGCCTTCGCCGCCTTCATGATGATTATGATGCAGGTCGACTACGACCGCAACTTCGACCGCTCGCACAAGGATGCGGACAGGATCTACCGCGTGGAAGCAAACGTGGCCGGACGCGGATTCATATCCCTCGTCAGCCGTCCGTTTGCGGAAGCCTTTTTCCGTTCCTCGCCTTATATCGGGGCCGGGGTGATTATGAACGTCTGGATGAACCAGACCGGCGGTTTCTTTTTCTCGACGGAAAGCGACGGCGGGAAAAACTTTTACCGTGAAGAAGCCTACATCGTGTCGCCGTCCTTCGCCGACGTGTTTACCTTCGACATGATCGAGGGCAGCGACCGCGCGCTGGACGATCCCGAAAAGGCGCTGATTCCGCAGAGCCTGGCGCGCAAACTCTTCGGCGACGAACCGGCCACGGGCAGGATGCTGTCGGGAAAAGGGATTAATTATACCGTAGGCGGCGTTTTCAGGGATTTCCCGCGCAACTCGACCGTCGGAAACATCATCTACCTGCCGATGAGTCCGGAGGAGAACGCCGACAGCTGGGGCAACTGGAACTACGTGGCATTCATCCGCGTCGGCGCGTCGGAAAACGTCGGGGGGCTGTTCGAAAATTTCAGGAAGAACTTCGACCCTTCCACCATAAGCCGGAACGGTTCCGCCTGGTACGACGACGTTTCGCTGCGCTTCACGCCCCTGCCCGATCTGCACTACACGGCGGACGTGCAGTTCGACTTCACGCCCAAGTCGAGCCGGCAGATGACGTATATCCTCATGGCCATCGCGTTCGTGATCGTCGTCATCGCGGGCATCAACTACACGAACTTCAGCGCTTCGCTTGCGCCGCGGCGCATACGCAGCATCAATACGCAGAAGGTGTTCGGCGGTTCGACCGCCGTGATTCGCACCGCGCTGATTGCGGAGGGGATCGTCATCGGCATGTTTTCTTTCGCGCTCGGACTGGCGATGGTGATGCTGGCGGGCGACACGCCGCTCACGCGGCTGATCGATGCCGACATCACGCTTTCCGCGCATGCGGGAATCGTGGCGCTTACGGCCTGTCTGGCGCTGCTGACGGGACTGCTGGCCGGGCTGTATCCGTCGTTCTACGTCACCTCCGTGCCGCCGGCCATGGCGCTCAAGGGACGCTTCGGGCTTTCGTCCAAAGGGCGGCAGCTGCGAAACGTGCTGATCGGCCTGCAGTTTATCGCCTCGTTCGTGCTGATCATAAGCGCTTCGTTCATGTATCTGCAGAACTACTACATGCAGCATGCGCCGATGGGATACGACCGGGACGAACTCATCGTGGCCGACATCAACGGAAAGATAAACAACAGCCTCGACGCGTTCGGCGACCGGCTGAGAAGCATGGCCGGCGTGGAGGACGTGACGTATGCCGAGCCGCTCATCTCCGGCGGCGACGTGTTCATGACCTGGGGGCGAAAGTACCGCGACCGGGATGTCAATTATACGTGTCTGCCGGTCGACGCTTCGTTTCTCAGGGTGATGGGCATCGAGGTGTCGGAGGGTCGCGACTTCCGCGAGGAGGACGGGAAGACGCGTAACGGCGTGCACATCTTCAACGAAAAGGCGCGCGACGAATTCGGACTTGCACTGAACGAGCGTCTGGACAGCATCGAAATCGTCGGCTTCATACCCGACGTGAAGTTCGCTTCCTTCCGCACGGCCGTCGAGCCGATGGCCTTTCTGGTCTACGGCACGCAGTGGCGCAATCCGTTCAGCTATGCCTACGTGAAGGTGAAGGCCGGCACCGACCTGCGCGCCGCCATTTCGCACGTCCGCGGCACGCTGCGCGCGTTCGACGACGAATATCCGTTCGAAGTACGCTTCTTCGACGAGGTGCTCAACCGCACTTACGAACAGGAGCGCCGCCTCGGTGCGCTGATCACGGTCTTCAGTCTGGTGGCGATCTTCATCTCGATCGTCGGCGTCTTCGGACTGGTGATTTTCGACAGCGAATACCGCCGCCGCGAGATCGGCATCCGCAAGGTGTTCGGCTCCACGACGGGCGAGATACTCGTCGTCTTCAACCGCACGTATGTCCGCATTCTCGGCTTGTGTTTCGTGCTCTCGGCGCCCGTGGCCTGGTATGCCGTCGCCCGATGGCTGGAAAGTTTTGCCTACCGGACGCCGATATACTGGTGGGTCTTTGCCGCCGCGTTCGCCGTGGTGTTTGTCCTGACCGTCGCCACGGTGACGTTCCAGAACTGGCGCGCCGCCTGTGCGAATCCGGTCGACAGCATCAAGGCGGAATGAACGGTGAACGATGAACTGTGAACGATGAACGATGAATGGGGGATTTGGAACGATGAACGATGAAACACTCCGGGCCTGTACCGGCAGATACGCATTTGGGCGCCGCCGCACCTCTGCTGTGCCATGCGCACCCGGAGCCAGGCGCCGTCGCACCCGTTATGTGTATCCGCGCCCGGCAGCAGAATCCGCGGATTCCGGAGCATTTTCTCTTCGT
>JAIRYD010000194.1 GCA_031267935.1 Tannerella sp. | reverse complement strand
ATCGTCTATTACGTCGGCGAAGACACGATTTATATCTCCGACATCTGGGACTGCCGTCAGTCGCCGGATGCATTGAAAAAAAGAATTCAACCGGTATGAACACTCCACTCCTCGCCACCGCAGGCCTTGCCCTCCTGCTTGCCGTCACATCGTGCGGCCGTCCGGCAGGCGCGACGGCAGATACGCTTCCGTTCAGCGGCAACCCCGTCGTCGAAGGCTGGTATGCCGATCCGGAAGGCATCATCTACGACCATACGTACTGGATTTACCCGACGTACAGCGACACCTACGAACGGCAGGTCTTCTTCGACTGCTTCTCGTCCGACGACCTGGTTCGCTGGACGAAACACGCGCACATCATCGACACCGCCGAAGTTCGCTGGGCCAAACGCGCGATGTGGGCGCCGTCCGTCATCCGCAAGGACGGGAAATATTACTTCTTCTTCTCGGCCAACGACGTGCATGAAGGCGAAACAGGCGGTATCGGTGTGGCCGTTGCCGACCGTCCCGAAGGACCGTACCGCGACCTGCTCGGCAAACCGCTCGTCGGCGACATCGTCAACGGCGCGCAGCCCATCGACCAGTTCGTCTTTTGCGACGACGACGGCGCGTACTACATGTACTACGGCGGATGGCGACACTGCAACGTGGTACGCCTGAACGACGATTTCACTGCGCCCGTTCCGCACGCCGACGGCACGACCTTCCGGGAAATCACGCCCGAAAACTATGTCGAAGGCCCCTTCATGTTCAAAAGAAACGGAAAATACTACTTCATGTGGAGCGAAGGCGGCTGGACGGGACCTGACTACTCGGTGGCCTATGCCATCTCCGATTCGCCGTTCGGACCGTTCCGCCGTGAAGACACGATCCTGCAGCAGGACTCGACCGTGGCCACCGGCGCCGGACATCACTCGGTGATCCACCTGCCCGGCACGGACGACTACTACATCGTCTATCACCGCCGTCCGCTGGGCGAAACGCATGCCGACCACCGCGTGACGTGTATCGACCGGCTCGTCTTCGACGGCGACGGACGTATCGAACCGGTGAAAATCACGTTCGACGGCGTCGAACAAAAACGCATCCCGTGAAAATGAACCGCTCCGCCGTCATCGTCCCCGCCGTGCTGCTGGCCGTCGCGGCCGGGCTGTCCGTCTTCCTGCTGTCGTCGGGCGCAATCAGCATGACCAGGCAGCCGGACAGAGATTCTTTGTCCGCACACCTGAAACTGAAAGCCGATTCGGCGCTTCAGTACTGCAAAGACAACGGCTTCAGCGAAAAACACTGTATGCTTGTCAACTTCAATCTCCATTCGGGCAAAGCACGTTTTTTCATCTGGGATTTTGAACGGGACACGATCGTCCGTTCGAGCCTCTGTGCGCACGGCTATGGCGGAAACAGTACGACGCGACGGCCTGAATACAGCAATGTGGAAGGCAGTTTCTGCTCCTCGCCGGGGCGATACCGGACGGGCATCCCGGCGTACAGCCGGTTCGGTATCCACATCCACTACAAACTGCACGGATTGGAGCCGACCAACAGCAATGCATTCCGGCGCATCGTCGTGCTGCATTCCTACAAATACGTCCCCGACGGCGAAATCTATCCGCTCCACCTGCCGATGGGCTACAGCGCAGGCTGTCCCGTCATCTCGGACGCTGCCATGCGCGAGGTCGATACGCTGCTTAAAAACAGTGACAAACCTTTTCTATTATGGATTTTCGACGAATCGTTTGGCGGATAGAATGAAAAAAATAGCTTTGTGCGATAATCAGACATATATAAACTGAAAAAAACGTAAAATGATGCATGTGAAAAAATCGCTGGCAATCGTGTTTTTCCTGACATTGACACTGACGCAGGCAAAGGGACAGGAATTTTGTGAAGACGGAAGTATGGAGCTTACAAAAGTTTCGAAAAACAGGAAATATGAAATGCAAAATAAGTAACATATAAAGGTTTTTCGCACCGTAAGGTGCATCTCCGTGTCCTTTCCCGTTTATTTTCAACACGGAGTGCACGGAGCACACAAAGAAGATCTATCATTCCGTTTTCCGGTACGCGGGGATGCTTTTCCGCATCCCGTGCGCCGTTTTCAACCGGCTGTTCTCTTTGTGTGCTTCGTGTACTCCGTGTTTGAATAAAAGAAAAAATAAAAGTGCACGGAGATTTCGACTGCTACATGTTATTTATTTCACGTGACTAAATCCCGCAATTTTAGACCGCGTGAAGTATATCTATTCCCTAAAATTCACCGACCAGGATGCCCTGCGACGACATGCCTTTCGTGCCTTCGACGAAGGCGGCAAAGTGGGCCGATGCGCCGTGCGTTTCGAAGGCGGCCTGGTCTTTGTATTCTTCGTAAAAGATAAATTCGGACGCGTTCAGGGGCGACTGATACAGGGTGTAGAACAGGCAGCCTTCTTCCTGACGGGTGGCTTCGACCAGCTTGGAGGCTACGTCGATAAAGGCTTTTTCCTGTCCTTCGTTGACTGTCATGCGTGCTACGATGACTTTCTTGTCGCGTTCGGGCTTTTCCGCCGCGACTGCCGCCGTTTTCTCGCTGCACCGGCAGGATTCGCCGCATTCGCCGCATTTTTTTCCGCTGTTGCAACATGACACTGCGACGATCGTCATGGCGGCGGACATCAAAATAATTCCAATTTTTTTCATTTCCGTAGTTATTTAAAATTTAAAATCGTGACAAATTTAATTGATAAATCGTTTCGCACCCGTTTGCGGGCGGATATTTTTTTTACCACAATGCCATGTTCATGGCGTCGCGCACTTCTTCGAGGGTCTGTTCGGCCACTGTCCGGGCGTGTTCGGTTCCTTTTTCCAGTACTTTCCGGATGTATGTCCTGTCTTTTTCCAGTTCCGTTCTTCGCTGCCGGATGGGGGCAAAATGTGTATTGAGGGCGTCGGTGACGACTTCCTTCAGTTTTTTTGCGCCGCCGTTGCCGACTTCGTCCGCTACCTGTTCGGGCGTCGTGTCCATACACAGCGCGGCCAGGCGCAGCAGGTTGGCCACTTCGGGGCGACGGTCGGGGTCGCAGGTTATCAGGCGTTCGGAGTCGGTTTTCGCCGTCCTGACCATCTGCTGCGTTTCGTCGGCTGTGGCCTTGATGGCAATGGCGTTGTGGCGGCTTTTACTCATTTTCTGGTTTCCGTCCAGGCCCAGTATCATCGGCGTGTCGCTCAGCAGTCCGGACGGTTCGCGGAAGACGTCGCATCCGTATTTCGTATTGAAGCGCCGCGCGATGGTGCGCGTCAGTTCGATATGCGGCAGCTGATCTTTGCCTACGGGCACGATATTGCTCTTGCAGAACAGAATATCGGCCGCCTGGTGTACGGGATAGACGTACATGCCGGCGTTGATGGTTTTTTGTCCCGAAACGGAGATTTCTTCCTTGATGGTCGGATTCCGTTCCAGTTCCGCATTGGAGACCAGCGTCAGAAACGGCAGCAGCAGCTGGTTGAGTTCCGGGACGTAGCTGTGCGGAAAAATATGCGTGCGGTACTTTTCCGGGGCGAGGCCGCATGCGAGATAGTCCAGCGTCAGTTCATACACGTATTCCGATATTTTGTCAAATGCATCCCTGTCGGTCAGCACCTGATAGTCGGCAATCACGATGAAGGTTTCCACGCCGAGGCGCTGTATGTCCACTCTGTTTTTCAGCGAGCCGAAATAATGGCCGACATGCAGGTTGCCGGTAGGACGGTCGCCTGTCAGGACCCTGTATTTTGACGGGTTGACGGGGATATCCGTTGCGATTTCCATGCTTTTCAGCCGGGCGACTTCGAATGTCGAATAATTGATCTTTTCCATTTTTACATTCATTGTGTTTACGAAGGTGCAAAGATAGCAATTTCGCCGGAAATGAATCGTGAAATCCTGAAACAGGTGCATCTTCGTGCAGTTTTATTTTTTCTTTTATTCAAACACGGAGTACACGGAGATGCACGCGGGGAACAGCCGGCTGCGGCTGGTGCACGACTCGTGCGCGGGAGCACGACACTGTACGAAACGGACACTCCACAACTGCAAAGACATTGACGTACACGTACAAAGACGTCGACCTACCTGTACCGGTACGTCGACCCACCTGTATTGGTGGGTCAACCCACCTGCATTGGTACGTCAACCCACCTGCATTGGTACGTCGACCCACCTGTATCGGTACGTCGACCCACCTGTATCGGTGGGTCAACCCACCTGTATCGGTACGTCGACCCACCTGTATCGGTGGGTCGACCCACCGCATGATGTCCGTCACCGTAAAACATCCCGCCGGCAGCGTAAAAACCTGAGTTAGATATAAGATTTCTCTGTCCCTGCGGGGACAATATGTCGGTAGAAAACGCCGGATGCCCGTCCGGCCCCGTGCCGTAAGGTACGGAATGTGAGTTCGACATAAGCATGGTCCGTCAGGACTTGCATATCAATAGAAAACAATGTGGCCTCTCCACATCAAAACCTCGTGGAGGTTTCATCCGTTCCAGGGTGTATCCCC
>JAIRYD010000161.1 GCA_031267935.1 Tannerella sp. | reverse complement strand
ACATTTAATCCATACGGCAGATATCCGCAAATGTCTTTTAATTCTAATGTTCTCATTGTTCTTTCTCCTTTAGAAAAAGGGTTAATAATTCGTCTAATAGGGCGTTTTGAGCAGATTGCAATGTTTCAAAAGTATCATTTGAAATATTACAATCGCTGCCAATAATATACTTCCATTTATATTTCCAAATTCCATTGAATTTGTATACTAATTCAGTGGAATTTTTTATGCCTTTTTCCTGTTCAAAATATTGCAAGGATAGAGCGACGGTGGGAGCAGAAATTTTATAGTTGTAATAATCGGCATTATAATTCTGTAATAATCCGATTGACACGTCCTTTTCGTTGGCAAAATAGTAATAGATTACAGCCCAATTAAACCCCAATTTTTGTAGTCTCCTTGTCTGTTCACGTGTTACAAGTTGTAATTGTTTTGTGTTCATCATTTTTAATTTTAATATACGATTACCTACATCCTATGACCAAAACTAAACCCGATAAATTTTCCATGATTATCATGAAGAAGCTCATCAATTTCTCCACGAGAGTCACTATAATAAAGATGCTTACCTACAATATTCCAGTTACCGTCAATAACCGTCAACTCGCGAACTATTTCTTCAGCTGAATTAGTTACAGATCTACCTCCGCCTGTATCCTTTATAAAGACGAACGGTTCACGGTCTTTGTTAAGACCGCTTGATACAAAATCAAAATTGAAACCTTCATTAAACTGATACATAATCTAAACTATTAAAGTGCGTAAGAAATCTAACATGACTTTGTTAAAATCACTTTGTTCTGAACCCTCCAGTAACTGGATAAAGTAATTTGTAATCCCGTTAACTTTCAAAACACCGGATTTTGCTACCTCATTGAACGTTCTTGTTATTCTTTTGAGGACAGTTTTTACTGTATCAAAATCACTATTAAGGGCGTTGACTTCAAACTCGTTAATACATAAACTTATACAATCTTTTATTATTAACTTACACTTGTCACTTAGGACTACTTTGCCATCAACATTTAAAATCTCTGCAGGACATAGATTCGACAAATACTGAAGTTTGTTACTGAAGCCTATAACGTCTTCCGAAATTGCTGTTTTAATCTCATTCATATCTTTTCTATTTAATGTTTTTATCTAATAAATCAATTTTCAAGATAATTGAAAAACTCTTCAATACATTCAAACCCCGGCCAGTCATCAATATACAATGAGGTGGAATGGGGACTGCAATAAAGAGCGCCAACTGGTATTGTCTGATACAAACCGATTTCATATGTAACGATTACGTCACCTCCAAAATAATCGGGAAATGCATTTGCATAACCTAATTTTTCAAGGCGACTACGAACTTCTTTGTTATTTATCTTGATATAAGCTTTTTTCATTCATTTCATTCATGATATATGGCTACTCGAATAAATTATCCCGTAATATCAGTCGGAACAGTTCCTTACGTGCGAAGAAGGTAATGAGGGGTATATATAAAAAAATCCGCCCACGCCCATAATGGACGCAGTACGGAATTTTACGGGGGCAAAATACGGGATAATATATCAAATCACCAAATCCGCAACGTTAATAATAGCAAAAAAAATATACTCTTTGCGATTATTCCATAGCATACAGCGAATTATCCAATCGAACTCCAGTCAAACAGTGCGAGAACCTTTTTGTTCGCATTCCAAACATTATTCCAGTCCCGGTCAATATAAATATCTGTAACTTTCATCTTCTCGTCAACATGATTCAACGCCTCGTGGACGGTCTGCTTGTCAATCCCGACGAGAGACGAACAGGCAATCGTTGCCCAGGAATGTCGTGCGGCATAAAATTCAAGGTTCTCAAGACCGAGTTTTTTTCCAATCTCTTTCAATCCAATATTGATCGCCTTGTTCAGGGCATGTTCATCCTTATAATGGGTATGAAAATTAAACATCCTTTCCATATCCGCATACTCTTCCATCAATCGAACGATGACCGATTCTATCTTTACCCGCATCTCTGCAAAATCACTCCTCCGGCTCTCTGTCTTCCTGCGTCTGTATACGAGCACATTCTTGCACTTTTTGCAATAAAACAAATCCGCACTGTTCATACCCATAAGTGCAAACGAAAGAAGAAAACAGTCTTTTGCCACATTCAGGCGCCTCCAGTCCACTCCTTTTCTTTCCCGTTCATATGGAAAATCGATTATTTTCTGAATCATATCGATCGAAATGGCGCGCTTGCGAGTCGAATATGTCGGCTTTACCTTATACACTTTAAAAGGAGAGTAGGGGATACGGATAATCCCCATATCTTCGTTGTTATAGTCATCTTTGGCCATATTGTGAAGATGTCGCAGGTGAGACATGTAAAGAGATACGGCCCGTTCTCCTTTTTTTTGCGGTTCGTATGAACGGGAAGCATTTCGATTCCCCCCTCTTTGAGAAGGCTCGTTTGATATAAATCGTTCAAATCCCTTCAGAAAGGAAGAATTGATTTCCGAAATATCCAGAAATTCTCGCCTTATATATCTTTTGACAGCCCTCATGGTGGATGTATACAGACCGCCCGTTCCCCTTGACATACTCCCGATCTTTTCATTCGCATACGCAAAGAAGTCAAGACGAAACCGTTCACCTCCGGCAAGATAAGTTTCCAGTCTTGATCTTAATTCGTCTGCCGTCATGTTTGCAATATCGAAACCCTTTCCATTGCAAAACTCCCGACACATGTTGATTATATCCGCGCATTTGTTCAGTATGATCACGTTTTTAATCTTTCCTCCGCGCGTCAAGTCACTTTTATTGACATGTATCCCTGTCGGTATTCGTTTTATAACACGGTCATGTGTCAGGCGTATATAAATTTTACAGGTTCCATCCGCCTTCATTGTCCCTATTTCTGTCGTAAAGGTTGCCATACTCACTTTTCTTTTCTTGCGAAACATTTGCGAAACATTTTCGCGGTAAAGGTACAAAAAAGTATGTGTATATGATTATTTCCCGATCCGTTTTTCCTCATTTTTAACACCATAAAAAGCGAAAAAATCATCTGAAATGCCTTATTTTCAGATGATTCTATCTTCGAGCGGTAGGCGAGATTCGAACTCGTGACCCTCAGCTTGGGAAGCTGATGCTCTACCGACTGAGCTACTACCGCTTTTGATGGGGCAAAAGTACGCATTTATTTCTTTTTTTCGTAATTTTGGCAGAAAAAATGAGGTATGACTAAACTTACGATTGTTAAAGTAGGAGGAAAGGTAGTAGAAGAAGAGGACGCATTGAATGGTTTACTTGCTGATTTTTCGATGATTGAAGGATCCAGAATATTGGTGCATGGCGGCGGTCGTTTGGCCACCAAACTGTCCGCACGACTGGGACTGGAAAGCCGGATGATTGACGGACGGCGCATCACGGATGCGGAAACATTGAAAGTTGTGACGATGGTATACGGCGGATGGGTCAACAGGATGGTCGTCGCGCGCTTACAGGCGTTAAACGTGAATGCCATAGGGCTGACCGGCGCCGATATGAACGTGATCCGTTCCGTCAAACGGCCGGTCGAAACGATCGACTATGGATTCGTGGGCGATGTGGAGGAGGTGAATGCGACGCTGTTAACCATGCTTTTACGACAGGACATCGTGCCCGTTTTATCGCCTCTGACACACGACGGGAAAGGCCATCTGCTGAATACCAATGCCGACACGATCGCCGCCGAAACGGCAAAAGCGCTGTCGAAGACATTCGATGTGACGCTGGTTTACTGTTTCGAAAAAAGCGGCGTTTTACGCGACGAACAGGACGATACGAGTGTGATTCCGCAGATGGACAAGGCGCTGTTTCAGCAATACATGACCGACGGCGTGATTCAGGGCGGAATGATTCCGAAGCTGGAAAATGCATTCCGCGCGATTGAAGCAGGCGTCAGGAAAGTACTTATAACCAGGGCATCCGACATAAATAGCGGCAATGGCACACTGATTCGATAAAAAGGTGTTGTTTGCGCGGTAAATTTCTCTTATCTTTGTAAAAAAGTAGCGCATGAGAAAAAACAGCAGACATCTGGGATATAAACATCATACAATCAGACATGAGAAGACGTTCAGGGAGGAAAAACGGAACGGTCGTCAGGCCCTCTTTCGCTTGTTGAGTTTGTCGACCGTATACTGGTTGTTCGTGTGGCTGGCGCTGTTTCTATTTTTGCAGATACGAGGGTGTTATCACTTCTTTTACCTCGACCAGGAACATCTGTTCGTGTACGATACGTCCTTTTTTCTTTCCCTCATGGAAAAGCCGGCGGGTCTGGTCGAATATCTCAATGCGTATCTGACGCAGTTTTTCGTCTTTCCGTATTGCGGTGCATTTATTATGAGCGTATTACTGACAGCGACATGCATGTTGACCGCTGCAGTCATCAAACGCATCGCACCTCATGCCAACCTTTTTATATGCAGCCTCTTGCCCGCCGTCACATGTCTTTTTACGATGTTTGACTTCAATTACTGTTATTCGGGTATAATCGCTTATTTGCTGACGCTTGCAGCGTTGTATTTCTATTTTTCGGCAAGATCTGCAGGCTGTCGTATTGCATACGCGCTGACTGTTTCCATGTTATTGTTCTGGCTGGCAGGCGCGGTCGCGTTTCTGTTTATTGTTTGTGTCTTTTTCAGGGAGTTACTGAATCGTTTCACGCAGGCATACGGTTTTCTTCTTCCGCTTCTGCTGATTGTGGGACTGGCAATTTGGGGTGTGATGTCTTCGTGGGCAGGCGATTATCGTTTTCTGATTTTACCGGACGGATACTATACGCGTCGTCTGCAGCCGGGCATCGTCCTTTATTTTTCATGGATTTGCCTGCCTGTCCTGCTGTTACTCGCTTTTCTGTTGCGCAACAAGCCTCAAGTCAAGCCGGGACGCAGGTTCGTGGAAATACTTGTTCAGCTGGCATTGGTGTGCGGTATTTTCGTATATGGCATGAAAAATTATGTCAACCTGAAAGCCGAATTTTTCAAGGAACTGGATTATTACGTGCGAATGGAGCAATGGGACAAGGTGATGGAACGATGCCACGGCAGTCTGACCAACTACCTGTACAAATGCTATCTGAACATGGCGCTTGCCGAAAAGGGCGAACTGGGCGACCGTATGTTTGCTTTCGATCAGAGCGGCTTGCGAGGTCTTGTGCTGCCGAAAAACAGAGTAACACATATTTCCGTCATACTGAGCGATATATATTTCTCGATGGGACACGTGGCGCTTTCGCAGCAGATGGCTTTCGAAGCCAATGTAAGCACGCCGGGCGCCGGAAATCCGCGGATGTATAAACGGCTGATACAAACCAATCTGATTCTGGGAGCATATCCCGTGGCAGAGAAATACATCGCCCTGCTGGAAAAAACACGTTACTACAAGTCGTGGGCGACGGCGCAACGACATTTTTTATGGAACGATGAGGCCGTCGAAGCCGACCCGGTGCTGGGAATGAAACGCAGATGCCTCCCCGCCGAAAATACCTTTGCCGAGATACGCGGCCTGGACTTTGATTTGAAACAAATTGCGAAACAAAATCCGGCACACGCGACTACGGTTCAATATGCGGGCGCCATGTATCTGCTTGGAAAGAACATGTTGGGATTCAAAGATTTCATCGAAACGATGTATGGCACGGAGGCATTACCCGTACTGCCGAAGTCTTTTCAGGAGGCAGTCATCATTTTCACCGAGCAGGATCCCGATTATTGGGAGCGGTTCAATGTCTCCGAATCGATTATACGGCGTTATACCGAATTCAGACAGCAAGTGCTGGCCAACAGGCAAAATCCGTCCGCATTGCCCAATCTGCTCCACCGCAGTTTCGGCGATACGTACTGGTATTATTTTATGTTAAAAAAAGCGGATTGACAAATGAAAAAAATACAGATACCGAACAGAGGAATGTCGGCGTGCCATGTAAAAAGACTGGCGGGCTGGCTCGGATTTTTAATAACCTTTTGTGCCTGTTCAGACGGTAATCATCAGATAAGTCGCATGTTGGAGCATGCTCCCGCAATCTTTCCCGACTACACGGAAGTGACGATACCCTACAACATTGCGCCACCGAATTTCCGCCTGGCAGACAGTTGCGACTACGAGCAGGCGCTTGCCGTTTTCGAGCTGGACGGCAAAACGGTGAAGGTCAAAGCACGGAAAGGGCAATTCGGCATCCCGCTGCGCGCATGGAAAAAATTGCTCGAACACGCGGCAGGTAAAACTCTGCACGTGACCCTGACCGCCCGGATAAACGGCGAATGGGTGCAGTATTCGGCATTCAATATTCATGTAGCCGAAGAACCGGTCGATCCTTACATCGCCTACCGCCTGATTGAGCCGGTATACGAAGTATGGAATGAAATGGGTATTTATCAACGCAATATCGAATGTTTTGACGAAAGCGCCATCGCAACGAATGCGCACACGAACTATAATTGCATGAACTGCCATTCGTTTTGCATGCAAAATCCGGACAGGATGCTGTTTCATTACCGCGAATCGTTTGCCGGGACAATGCTGCTCGACGGCGACCGCATCGAAAAACTGAATACGAAGACGCCCGGCGCCATGTCGGCGCTGGTCTATCCGTCATGGCATCCGTCCGGCAAGTATGTCGCATTCTCGGTCAACGACACCAAGCAGGCTTTCCACACGACCGACCGGAACCGCATCGAAGTGTTCGACCTTGCCTCAGACGTCGTCGTGTACGACGTGGGACGGCACGAGATCATCACTGCCCCGCCTCTCTTTTCTCCGCACTCCTTCGAAACGTTTCCCACCTTCTCACAAGACGGAAGGACACTCTATTTCTGTTCGGCCGATTCGGTAGAGATGCCGCAGGATTATACGCACGTAAAATACAGTTTGTGCGCCGTTTCATTCGATCCCGAAACACGCCGGTTCGGGACGAGAGTCGACACGCTCTACAACGCGAGAAGAATGAAACGAAGCGTCTCTTTCCCGCGCGTTTCACCCGACGGCCGTTTCCTGATGTTCACCCTTGCCGGATACGGCAATTTCTCCATCTGGCACAAAGACGCCGATTTGTATCTGCTGCATTTAGACAGCCGGCAGATCACGCCGCTGGAAACGGTAAACAGCCATGATACGGAGAGTTACCATTCATGGAGCAGCAACGGACGCTGGGTTGTTTTCAGTAGTCGGCGCCTCGACGGACTTTACACGCGTCCTTACTTCACCCATATCGACGAGCAGGGACAGGCTTCCAAACCTTTCCTTTTGCCGCAAAAAGACGTAAACTTTTACGGTCGTTTCATGAAATCGTACAACATCCCCGAATTTATCACCGGAAAAGTGCGCAAAAACAGCTACGATTTCAGCCGCAAGGCGATTCGCGATGAAGGAACGGCTTTGACTTTTTCGGATAAAATGTAGCGAATCCGATAGAGGTTCCCATGAATGACTGTCGGTGTCACGGCTTGGACATACTGCCGATCACCCCGACCGCTTCTCCGTTCAGATGTATCGCGGAAGCATTGTCGGCGTTCAGCGTCAGGCTGTCGAGCCGGTAATTGAATGCAATCGTTCCCCGACGCAGGTAGACATCCGCTGTTCCGACTCCGTTTTCAGGATTGTCATCCTGTCCGATATGCTCAAAGGTCACATTGCCTCCATTGTTCCATACCTGCAAAGCCCCGACACGGTAGCGCTGGACAACGACGTTTGCACCTTCATTTACGTACAATTTCAATGAATCACTTTCGAAGCCGTTGACAATAACCGTAGAATAATCAGGCGTTTTCAATATATTCAATGCGGGCAGTTCGAGATATACCGTCGGTCCGGGACGTGCGATGTGCACCACTAAACCGCTGTCGGTAGGCATGATATGCGCGCTGCCGGCCTCTTTTACGGCAAACCGGCCATGTGCACTCCTGATTAGCTGAATCGTGGCGACCGGATATCCGGGCCGGTTGCCGTCCGGTTCCGGACCATGAATGAAGACCGAAGTGTTTTCGGGCACCTCCTGTGTGACGTAGCCGAAATAAGGCTCCCGGACATCGGGATTAATACTTGCTATCCTTATTTGAAAAGCATTGTACAGGATGCCGCTAAAAGCGAGAATCGCGATTGCAATGATGATTATATTGGATGTTTTCATAATTGTTTGTTATCGAATTGTTTGTAATATTCCATAATTTCGTCGGGACTGATTTCAAGCATGCGAATTGTCCGAAAAAATGCGGACAGTTCCGTCGCAAAAAACTGTTGTTTACGCCATTCGCGGATGGTTGCCGGAGCGTTTTCGCCGGCAAAATAACCGATTCCGCGCTTGTTGAAGATGATGCCCTGCTGCTGGAGATAGTCGTACGTACGCATGACCGTATTCGGATTCACTTCCAGTTTGACCGCCAGTTCGCGAATAGAGGCAATCTTTTCTCCCGCAGGCCATTTCCCCGAAAGGATATGGTCGCATACATATTCCGCGATCTGCAGATAAATGGCTTGTTTTTCTTTAAATTCCATCACGCTTCCCTTTCTTTAATTTTGAAATACAGGATAATCCAGCAAAGCGGGGCAATGAGATACCACATGTGGTTGAATAAAGTATCCACCTGAATCCATTTCCATTCCGTACCATATTCAATCATCACTTTTTCAAATTCGGCATTTTTAATCTCTCCCTGAATAATAAGCGGGAATATCAGTTTGATCAGTCCCTGAAAAAGTCCCATAAGAACGACCAGCGCAACCCCCGTTTTTATCACGCTGATTTTCCCGAAAATGAACGAACCCAGCACAAATACGGAAATCAATGTGATGGTAATATATATGAGTTCAAAATCCAGGTACCTTGTGAAGGGCGGATAATCCGCATCGAACTTCAGGTGATACAGCCATGCCGAGAAAGTGTCGCACACGGCTAAAAGCGTGAAGCAAATCGCCGGAAAAATGATCATCGCAAACGAAAATGCCGTCGCCAGCCTCTCCGACGCAGAAACCGGCAGCGAAAAATAGAACATGCTTTTGTGTTTGGACGCAATGCTTTCGAAATACGTGCCGCCGAATATAACGGGACAGATAATACATGCAATCACAAAAATAGATTCGCCGATGCCATTAACCCGGGGCGCAGTCGAACTGTTCCAGTCAATGAAAAGCCAGAACAGCAGCGGAATCAACAATATCAATATCAGCATGCTCCATCTGTATAAGGCCGCATTTTCCACAAACTGTCGCTTCATGAGCAATCCGTAACGTTTAAAACTGAAAATCTGATTCATAGTAGTATAATTTATGCGTGAAACATTTGTTCGAAAGCAGGTTTGTTTGCCATGACGGCATTAAACAGCAGTTCAAGATTGACGGGCGTCGACTGTCCGCCGTCCGGTCTGATCACCTGATATCCCGAAATGGATTCTTCGTGATACACTTCTTTTCCAGTCAGTTCGGAAGCGACGTCGAACGTCAGTTTCGCCGCGATGCCGCCGATGCTTTGATTGAGCACGATCCGACTGTTGTCCAGAATGATGATGGCGTCTATCAGTTTATCCACATCGCGCACCTGATGCGTGGATATGATGATGCACCGCTCGTCCGCGGCCGCGGATGCCACCATGCGGCGGAACTGCGTTTTGGACGGGATATCCAGGCCGTTGGTCGGTTCGTCGAGAATCAGTGTGCGCGTGTTGGCCGCCAGTGCAAAGGCAAGCACCGCTTTCTTCTTTTGCCCCAGCGAGAGCGAATGAAGGCGGTCGGACCGGTCCAGCTGCATCTCGTCGAGGCAGGCGGCGAACTGCGTCGCGTCGAACTGCGGGTAGTAGGGCGCATACAGGTCGGCGTAGCGCCTGATGGTCACCGGCGGCGCATAAAACTCTTCAGGCACGAACATGATGTCGCAAAGCATGGATGGTTTGCGCCTTTTCGATTCGTAATTCATCACCCGGCATGCACCCTTTTCAGGGAAAAGCATGCCCGTCATAATCTTCAGCAAAGTCGTTTTTCCCGCGCCGTTGCGTCCGAGCAAGCCGTAAATGTGGCCGCTGTCCAGCGTCAGGTTCAGCCCGTCGAACAGTGTCGAACGCCGGCCGTAGCGAAATTTTAAATCTTCAATCTGTATCATCGTCTTGTAAATTTAGTGTACTACTTAAATAATGCACTGCAAAAGTAGTATGCTTTTGGGAAACGACAAAAGAATGGCGGAAAAAAATACGTGAAAACAGAAAAAAAATTTATTTCGCCTGAAAACGCGTCAAAACGATTCGTCCTTTTATTTCGGGAATGAGGTCCGAAACCCGCAGTTTTTCAAAGGAATACTTGTCAAGGAATTCGCCGGCTATCTCGGAAAAGTCTTTTTCGGGCGCCAGGAAATATCCCGACTGCGGTTTTTCGACCGCCAAATCGTGGAAGCAGTTTCCCATGTAGAAATTCAGTCCGTACAGGTTGGGATGGCGAAAGAGGTTGTTCACGACGTATACATTCGTGTGGTCCAGCGGGAAGTCGCGCTGTATTTCCTGCGCAAAAGGCTGGGACGAGCCTTCTTTGTGAATCGTTCTCATCACCGCGCCGTCGATAAAGAGATTGATTGTGAACATCAGGAAAATGGTAGAGTAAAGCATCTTGAGGTTATTCTTTTTCATCATCTGGTAACAGATCGCGCCCAATGCCGTCCACATCAATGCGAGGATGGAGAGTGTGACGGCCGAGGGCGACAGCGCCAGCGATACGGATGCAAGTGTGTCGAGCGCGGATTCTTTTGCAAAATAAGGCGCTGCAAGGTCGTAAATATTCACCGCGCCGGTCTGGTGCAGGGCGGCGATCGCAAGAATCACCGTTACAATCGTTGCCATCACGCATGCAAAGGTGCGTATGACACCCGAACGACGTTCGACGAAGTGCAGAATATACTGCGCCATGAACAGCGCGATGAACGGGTAGGCGGGCATCAGATATACGCTTCGCTTGCTGCTGGGCAGGCAATAGAAAAATACGATGCATGCCGATGCGATCAGACTGAACAGGCGCACTTTCTCCATCGACAGGATGGCGTGTCCGCATTTCGACAGCCACTGTTTCAGCGGGCTGCCGGGTTTGGTCATTTTCAGTCCGAACAGCGAAATGAGCAGCAGCAGCGTCCAGGGGATGAATCCGGCCGCCAGCGTAAGCAGGTTATACCAGGCGCCGTTCTCGTGTCCCAGGTTATAATGGATATTCGACGGTTCCAGATGAAAGAAGCGTCCGAAGTTTTCGGCCAGCGCCACGTACAGGAAATCGTTTCCTCCGCGCCGCCATGCTTCGATGTACCAGACCGACGGGATCAGTACGGACGATACGGTCACGTAGAGCAGCGACTTGAGGATCTTTTGCCGGCTGTAGCGGCGAAGCGCGAGCAGATAGACGCCGAAGACAAACAGCGGAAGCACCAGCCCGACAGGTCCTTTCGTCAGTATCGCACAGCCGAGCAGGAGGGGGATGCGGATGGGCAGTCCTTTCATTTCCAGTTTGTCTTCCCACCGGTAGAGGTCCAGCAGTCCGGTGACCATAAAGACGGTGAGCAGCATGTCGACTCTTGCCGTGAGGCCGGCGCGGTGTATTTCGACGCACGTAAGCAGGAGCAGCGTCGCGATAAAGGCTTCCTGGAAGCGCACCCGCCGCCCGAAGAACAGCAGTATGCAGGCCAGCATAACCGTATAGGCGAGCGCCGAAGGCAGACGCGAGGTAAATTCCGTCACCTGTCCGCCCGGCAGCGAAAAGGCGGCGATCAGCCAGTGCATCATCGGCGGCTTGTAGGCAAATTCGTTTGCATACGCTTTGGGCAGCGCCAGGTCGCCGCTTTTCAGCATCGAAACGGCTACTGCCGCCTCGCGAGGTTCTCCTTTGGTAGAAAACCTGTTCACGGCCGCCCACGGCAGGACGGACAGGAAGCAGACCAGTATGATCGTGCTTACAGGCTTTTGTAGATAGAGATATTGAAGAGCGGAGGTGCGCATATTTTTTATTTTTTTTTGTTTATGTACTGCAAAAGAACGTTTTTTTGAGGAATTATCAAAGATCCCGAAGGCATTTATTTTACGGGCAGTACTTCAATCCAGTAGCCGTCAGGGTCTTCAATGAAATACAGTCCCATGCCGGCATTTTCGAAGCACACGCATCCGAGCTGTTTGTGATAGCGGCGCACTTCGTCGTAATCGCCGGGCACGCGTACGCAGGCATGAAATTCGCCCTCGCCCAGGTCGTAGGGTTGGGGATGGTCGCGCCGCCACGTCAGTTCCAGCGAAAAACCGGTTATGCCGTCGGTCAGGAAGACGAGTTCGAACGAGCCGTCGGGCGCTTCCTTGCGGCGCGCTACTTTAAGGCCCAGCGCCTTGTCGTAAAACGCAATGCTGCGTGCGAGGTCCGTTACGTTAAAATTGCAATGATCGAATCGTGCGTTCAGTTCCATTTTTTTCTGTTGTTTATATATTAATATAATGTAGGGGGCGACAGTATTGCGGCGCGTGTCTGCGGGGTTGCGGTTTCGGCGGCATATCGGGTGTATATGATTTCCGTACGGTTGTGCATTGTTTCCGGTGTGTAGGGTGCATGGTTCATTGGATGGGTTAAAATTCGATGCTTTCGCCCTGTGTTTTCCATGCGGCGAAGCGGCATCCGGCGCGTTCGGCGAAGGGTTTGAAGGCGGCGGCTTGCGCGTAGGCGCGGCCGAAGTGCATGGGGGAGAACAGGTCGACGCGGATGCGGTCGACAAATTGTTTTGCGCCCAGCATGTAGTCCGTGCCGAGGCGGGGGTCGACGGGAAACATGGCCAGGTCGACGCGGGCGACAGTCTGGCGTATGTCGGCCAGTTCGGAAAGGAAGTGTTTGTCGCTTTCGCGTACTTCGTCTTCCGTGGATTCGTCTTTCCAGTGCCAGTTGTTCAGGTCGCCGGCATGGAAGATCTGTTTTCCTTCCGTTTCCACAAGGAAGGATACGCCGACGTCCGTCGAGCCGAAGGCGCGGACGTGCAGCCGGTCGTCCGACCATAGGTCGCCTTTTTCCAGATAGTGGGCGTCCGGCGGGCCGGCGGGCCGTTTCTGCAGTATGTCGCGCGAGAGGATGTAGCGGATGTCGGGTCGCTGCTGCTTCCATTTCATGATGTCTTCGCGAAAATGGTCCGGGTGGGCGTGGGATGCGAGCACGTACATTTTTCCGGGGAAAGACGGCAGACGATGCCGTATGAAGGCGTCGTCCGAGTCCTTGAAGTAGTCGAAGACGATCGTCGCGTTTTCGCCTTCCACTACAAATCCGCTGTGATATATGTATGTCAGTTTCATTTTTCCAAAGAAATACCCGGCAAAAATAAGCATTTTTTTTTGGTTAATTCTTTTTTTGAGGTGCTATTTCTTTTTTGAAATAAGGGCGCGTAGAGACGGGGCGCGCCCCGTCTCTACTTCACCGCGTTCGCAATGACGGGGTGGAACATGGCTGTGATTGCAGACGGGGAGAAGCGTATCTTCGTCATCCTATGTTTGCAGTCTGGAAAGAAAGCTGTATGTTTGTAGAAAAAAAGTAAAAGAAAGAAAAAGAAAAATAAGATAAAAATTTTCGACAGAAGAAAGGAAAGGAAAAAGATTAGGCACGTCACTGGTACAAAGATACCGTTCGCAAAGCAAATCCC
>JAIRYD010000149.1 GCA_031267935.1 Tannerella sp. | reverse complement strand
CACGTCAAAACTTCGTGGAGGTTTCATCCGTCTCGTTGTGTATCTCCCGACGGGAAAAGGGGGTGTGCCGTGACGTTTTCCGTTGATAAGAATGTCCCCGGGCAAGGTGAAGGGCTTGTTTACGTAATAATTTTGTATATTTGCGCCGTCAACATATTAAAGTGTGAAATATATATTTTATGAACAGTATGAAAATAGCGATAGCGGGGACGGGATACGTCGGACTGGTAACGGCTACATGCCTGGCGGAGGTGGGTTTCGACCTTATCTGCGTGGATATTGATGCGAACAAGATTGAAAGCCTCCGGCGGGGCGTCGCGCCGATCTACGAGCCGGGGCTGGAGGATATGCTGCAGCGCAATATCGGGAAGGGGCGGCTGACGTTTACCACTTCGCTGGCGTCGGTGATGCACGAGGTGAATGTTATTTTTACGGCCGTCGGGACGCCGTCGGACAGGGATGGAAGTGCGGACCTGCAGTATGTGCTGAACGTGGCGGAAACGATCGGGCGGCATCTGACGGACTACTGTCTGGTGGTCACGAAAAGCACGGTCCCCGTCGGCACCGCGCGCCTGATACGCGAAGCCATACGGTCGGAACTTGACCGGCGCGGCGAGAGTATTGATTTCGACGTGGCGTCGAATCCCGAATTTCTGAAGGAAGGTTCGGCTGTCGGCGACTTCATGAAGCCCGACCGGATCGTGTGCGGCGTCGACTCGCCGAAGGCCGAAGAGCTGCTGCAGAAGATATACAACCCGTTCGTGCTGAACGGGCATCCGATCATCGTCACGGATATTGCCTCGGCGGAGATGATCAAATATACGGCCAATGCGATGCTGGCCACGCGGATCAGTTTCATGAACGACATCGCCAATCTGTGCGAAAAAGTGGGCGCCGACATCAACATGGTGCGCCGCGGCATCGGGAGCGACAGCCGCATCGGCAGCAAGTTTCTCTATGCGGGCGCGGGCTACGGCGGATCGTGCTTTCCCAAAGATGTGAAGGCGCTGATCCGGACGGCCGACGGCTTCGGCTATTCGCTCGAGGTGCTCAAATCCGTCGAAAAGGTGAACGATCGGCAGAAAACGGTGCTCTTCGACAAGCTGGACAGCTACTATGCACACCAGCTCTCGGGGCGGCGCATCGCCCTGCTCGGACTGGCTTTCAAGCCGAATACCGACGACATGCGCGAAGCCCCCTCGCTGGCGCTGATCGAGAAACTGCTGGAAGCCGGATGCACGGTCCGAGCCTACGACCCCGTCGCGATGGACGAATCGCGGCGCCGCATCGGCAATGCCGTCCACTATTGCCGCGAAGTCTACGAAACGCTGCGCGATGCCGACGCCATGCTGCTGGTGACGGAATGGACGGAATTCAGAGTGCTGGACCTGCACAAAGTCAGGGCGCTGATGAAAAACCCCGTCGTCTTCGACGGACGGAATATCTACGACGAAGGCGAGATGAAGCAGGCCGGAATTCATTATTTCCGTATCGGAAAATAATCACGCGAAAAAAAATTCCTCATGAAAAGAATACTGATTACGGGAGGTGCAGGATTTCTGGGATCGCACCTGTGCGAAAAAATGCTGGCGGAAGGAAACGACGTCATCTGTCTGGACAACTACTTTACAGGCCGCAAAAAAAACATCGTGCATCTGCTCGACAATCCGCGTTTCGAACTCGTGCGCCACGACATTACCGCGCCCTACTACGCCGAAGTGGACGAGATATACAACCTGGCATGCCCCGCTTCGCCGGTACATTACCAGTACAATCCGATCAAGACGGTGAAAACGTCGGTCATGGGCGCCATCCACATGCTGGGCCTGGCCAAGCGGACGAAGGCACGCATCCTGCAGGCGTCGACCAGCGAAGTATACGGCGACCCGACCGTCCACCCCCAGCCCGAAGAATACTGGGGCCACGTCAACCCCGTCGGCATCCGCTCCTGCTACGACGAAGGCAAACGCTGCGCCGAAACGCTCTGTTTCGACTATCACCGCCAGAACGGCGTACGTATCAAAGTCGTGCGCATCTTCAACACGTACGGCCCGCACATGCATCCCAACGACGGACGCGTCGTGTCCAACTTCATCATTCAGGCGCTGAAAAACGAAAACATCACCATCTACGGCGACGGCCGCCAGTCGCGCAGCTTCTGCTACTGCGACGACCTCCTGAAAGGCTTCACGGCAATGATGGCAACCCCCGACCACATCATCGGCCCGATCAACCTCGGAAATCCTTCGGAATTTACCATCAATGAACTGTCGGAAATCGTCATCGACCTCACCGGCTCCCGCTCCCGCGTCGTACACCTGCCGCAGGTCAGCGACGACCCCATGCAACGCCAGCCCGTCATCGACAAGGCGCGTACCATCCTGAACTGGGAACCGTCCGTACCGCTCAGGGAAGGACTGAAAAAGACGATTGCCTGCTTCGAAGAAGAATTGAGGAGCGGCGAAGCGTAACGCGCGGATCGCGCGTTTTACGGATAAAACCGTGAACGGTGAATCCGTTTCTCGTTCATCGCTAAACTCCCGGTTTTAGCCCGCGTGAAGTGATAGCTTTTCCAGCAGATAGCGGCCCGTGAACGAAGCTTCGCAGGCGGCGATGTCGCGGGGCGTGCCGGCGCAGACGAGCCGCCCGCCCGCATTTCCGCCTTCGGGACCCAGGTCAATCACGTAGTCGGCACACTTGATCACATCGGGATGATGCTCGATAATCACAATCGTATGTCCGTGGGCAATCAGTGCGGAAAAAGCGTTCAGCAACGTTTTGATGTCGTGAAAATGCAGCCCCGTCGTCGGCTCGTCGAAGATGAACATCGTCGGCTCATGCCGCTCCATCCCGAGATAATACGCCAGCTTGACCCGCTGGTTCTCGCCGCCCGAAAGAGTCGACGACGTCTGTCCCAGTTTGATGTATCCCAGCCCCACGTCCTGCAACGGCTTGAGCCGCTTCACGATCTTGCGCGTCTGAGGCTCCTCCGGATGAGCTTCGAAAAATTCGATCGACTGATTGACCGTCATCTCGAGCACGTCGAAGATATTTGCCCCGTGAAACTCGATTTCCAGCACGTCGGGCTGAAAACGTTTGCCGTGACACACCTCGCACTCGAGCGTGATGTCGGCCATGAACTGCATCTCCACCACGATTTTCCCCTCACCCTTACATTCCTCGCAGCGTCCGCCTTCCTTGTTGAACGAAAAAAACGCCGCCGTATAACCCATCTGCTTCGCGAGCGTCCGGCTGCTGTACAGCTTGCGGATCTCGTCGTATGCACCGATGTACGTCACGGGATTGGAACGCGAACTTTTCCCGATCGAATTCTGATCTATGAAGTCGACGGCGCGGATGCGCGTCACGTCGCCCGAAATCCTGTCGCATTCGACGGCCGGCTGCGAACCGTCCAGTATCCGGCGGAGACCCTCGTACAGAATGTCGCGTACCAGCGTGCTTTTGCCCGAACCGCTCACGCCCGAAACAACCGTCATCGCATTCAGCGGAAACTTCACCGTCACATCCTTGAGGTTATGCCGCCGTGCACCTTTTATCTCGATGTATTCGTTCCATCTGCGCGTGAGATCCGGCAATGCGATGGTTTCTTTGCCCGTCAGGTAACGCACGGTATAACTGTCGCTTTCCACCTGCAGCCTGTCCGTCGCACCCTGATAGACCACCTCGCCGCCCAGACGTCCCGCTTTCGGCCCGATGTCGATGATATAGTCCGCCGCGCGGATGATCTCCTCGTCGTGCTCGACTACGACCACCGTGTTGCCCAGCGACTGAAGCTGACGCAAGACCTTGATAAGACGCTCCGTATCGCGCGGATGCAATCCGATGCTCGGCTCGTCGAGAATATACAGCGAGCCGACCAGACTGCTGCCCAGCGACGTGGCAAGATTTATCCGCTGACTTTCGCCCCCCGACAGCGACGACGACAGCCGGTCGAGCGTCAGGTAGTCCAGCCCCACATTTATCAGGAACTGCAGACGGCTCCTGATCTCCACCAGTAACCGCCCGGCAATGACGGCATCCGTTTCGCTCAGCGACAGATCGTCGAAAAACGCTTTCAGCCCGGAAACGGGCATCGACGTCAGCTGCGCCACCGTAGCGCCCCCGACCTGCACATACAGTGCTTCCTTTTTCAGCCGGCTGCCCTTGCAGGAGGGGCATGTCGTCTTTCCCCGGTAACGCGCCAGCATCACACGGTATTGTATTTTGTATAAGTTGCTTTCTACAAAACGGAAAAAGTCGTCGATACACGGCGCGCCCGGCATGCCATGCCACAGTAAGTCTTTTTCCGCTCCGGTCAGATCGTAATATGCACGGTGTATCGGAAAATCGTGTCGGGCCGACTTGTTGATAAATTCACGCAGCCATTCGCCCATGCTTTCGCCTTTCCAGCATACCACGGCGCCTTCGTAGACAGACAGGCTCTTGTCGGGTACCACCAGATTTTCGTCTATCCCGAGCACTTTCCCGAAGCCTTCGCACTGTTCGCACGCTCCGACGGGGTTGTTGAAATTGAACATCCATTCCGACGGTTCCTCGAACTCGATGCCATCGGCTTCGAACTTTTTCGAAAACTCGTGCACAAGCGTTTCGCCGGGCAGGTACACCCGTATGCGACAGCAGTCATGTCCTTCGTAGAAGGCCGTTTCGACGGAATCGGCAAGCCGGCTTTTCAGCAGTTTGTCGTCCGAAACGGCGAGCCGGTCGATCAGAAGCTCGACCTCGCTCGATTCAGTCAGCGCGCCGTCGTTCAATACTTCGCTGATGCGCATCACGTTTCCGTCCGATTCCAGGCGGGTGTAGCCTTCCTTCAGCAGAATTTCCAGCTGCGCTTTCAGGCTGCGTCCTTCGGGAACGACAACGGGCGCATACACGGAAAAACGCGTGCCTTCGGGATAGCCCAGCGCCGTTTTCACCACGTCGCTCACCTGATGTTTCTTCACTTCCTGCCCCGAAACGGGCGAAATGGTCTTGCCTGCGCGTGCAAACAGCAGGCGGATGTATTCGTATATTTCGGTAGACGTGCCCACCGTCGAACGCGGATTGCGCACGTTCACCTTCTGTTCAATGGCGATGGCAGGCGGAATGCCTGTAATGTAGTCGCATTCGGGCTTGCTCATCCTGCCCAGAAACTGGCGCGCGTAGGCCGAGAGGCTTTCCACGTAGCGGCGCTGTCCTTCTGCATACAGCGTGTCGAATGCAAGCGAAGACTTGCCGCTGCCCGACAGACCCGTGATAACAATCAGTTTGTCGCGCGGAATGTCGACATCCACATTTTTCAGGTTATTCACCCGCGCGCCCTTGATATGTATACACGCATCGTCTGCCGCCGTCTTTTTCTGCATATTTAAATCGCTAAATCGTTACTCTCTCCCGAATCTGCACTAACTGCTTCAAACGCCTTCTTCCAGAACAGCCACCGTAAAATCCCACAGTTTCTGCACCGAAGCAATCCGAACGGCCTCGTCGGGCGAATGCGGATGCACCACGTCCGGGCCGAACGAGATCATGTCCATACCCGGATACGTTTCCTGAATGATGCCACATTCCAGTCCGGCATGTATCACCTTTACGGACGGTCTTTTGCCGTACAGTTTCTGATACGTATCCTGCATTGTTTTCAGGATGGGCGACTGGATATCGGGTTGCCAGCCACCGTATGCCGAGCCGTATTCGACCTTCGCGCCGGCCAGCGAAAACACGCTTTCGAGCGACGAACAAAGCCATTCCTTCCGGCTGTCCGACGAACTGCGCGCCAGAATCCGGATCTCAATTTCATTTTTTCCCGACTTGACGGTTGCAAGGTTCGACGACGATTCCACCGTCCCGGGGAAGTCGTGCAGCATGCTGATAACGCCATTCGGACAGCCTTCGACGGCATTGATCAGATCGTCCTGAATCTCTTCGGGAACGAGAGACGCCGGCTGTTCCTCCATCTCGGCCGTGAAACGGATACCGGTTTCTATTCCTGCATATTCCGTCCGAAAGAGTTCCTGATAGTCAGCGGCCAGCTCCCAAAGCAATTCCACGTTGCCGGCAGGCAGGGTGATGACGGCCACCGCTTCGCGCGGGATGGCGTTGCGCAGCGTACCGCCGTCGATAAAAGCCAGTCGTGCGCCAAAATCGCGGACGGCTTCTTTCAGGAAACGGCACATCAGTTTGTTGGCATTGGCGCGTCCAAGGTGGATGTCGATGCCCGAATGACCGCCCTTCAGTCCGGTCAGACTGATCTTTACGGCCACATCGCCTTCGATCGGCGGCGCTCCTTTTCTGTAGCGGAATGCAATATTCAAATCCGTCCCGCCGGCGCACCCGACGAACAGTTCGCCTTCTTCCTCGGAATCGCAGTTCAGCAGCACGCGTCCTTTCAGCAGGTCCGCTTTCAATCCGTTGACGCCTACCATGCCGTCTTCTTCGTCAATCGTAAACAAAGCCTCCAGTGCACCGTGTCTGAGCGACTTGTCGGTGAGGACGGCCATAATCAGCGCCACGCCGATGCCGTTGTCTGCACCGAGCGTGGTTTGGCGCGCCTTCACCCATTCGCCGTCGATGTAGGCATCGATCGGGTCTTTCAGAAAATCGTGCGCGAGGAGTGTCTGGGGCACCATATCCAGATGTGCCTGCATCACGATTGTCTTACGGTGTTCGTAACCCGGCGTGGCAGGCTTGCGTATCAAGATGTTGCCCGCTTCGTCCTGCAGGGTTTCCAGGTCGTGCGACTTGCCGAATGCGAGCATGTGTTCCGTAATGCGTCCCATCGAATGGGTCGGGCGGGGAATCTGCGTGAGGTCGTAAAAATAGCACCACACGGGCTGGGGGATGAGTTTTTTAATTTCTGCTGACATGAGATTTACATTAAAGATATTTGATAATAATAATCCGTCGCTATTTCCTGCGGTTGATGACCGACAATGCAAATATGCTGACAATGCCCACCAGGACAAGGAATAGTACCGATTGAACCGTATATACGACCAGGGCATAAGCTGAAGCGTCGCTTTCCGACACGCCGAAGCCTATCAGCGTGCTTATCACCGCAAAATGCCATACGCCAATGCCGCCCTGAATGGGCACGGCTACGGCAATGCTGCTCATCGTGAAAGCAATCAGGCCGATACGTGGTCCCAGGTCGCGGGTAAAGTCGAAAGCGTAGAATGTGATGTAGAAGTACAGGAAATAGCCCAGCCATATCAGGATCGTCTGCAGAATGAAGCGTGGCTTGTGTTTCATCTTCCAGATGCTTTTGACGCCTTCCCAGACGTTGAACAGTTGCTCCCTGGTTTTTTTTACAAAAGACAGATGACGGAATTTAGTGAACATCAGCCAAAAGCAAATCACAATGCAGGCAAGCGTCACGTAGATCCACACCGACGTGAACAGTCCGTGAAAACCTTCCAGAAATTCGGGATGGTCCGTAAAATAGCGCTTGAAAAAACTGATATTGAACACGGCAACGCACAGTGTGAGCATTCCCACGACGAGCGTATCCATCACGCGGTCGATGACCAGTGTACCCAGCAGTTTGGAAAACGGCACTTTTTCGTATCTCGCGATGATGCCGCAACGCCATATCTCGCCCACACGCGGCAACGCCATGTTGATGGCATAATTGCCGAAAACGGCCAGCACGGTGTTGATCCGCTTGACCTTTTTTCCCAGAGAATCAATCAAAAGCCCCCATCGATAGCCACGAATGGCATTGGCGCCCAAACCGAAAAAAAGCGAGTACAAGATAATATCGTACCGCACGCCGGTTTTTACAACTCTCATCATTTCAGACAAATCCTGATCCTGATACAGATGCCACAGCAATATGCAGCCCAAACCCAGGGGAAGTATAATCCGGAGTGTTTTACGTAGGAATTCCTTTAAATTCATGAATATATATCGTACTAATTTTTTTTTTCATATCTTTGTAGCCGCAAATATAAACATAATTCTTTTTATAGCATAAAAAACATTGAAAACGGATGAGGATCATACGGCCGAAAAAGGCATTAGGACAACATTTCCTGAAAGACCTTGGTATTGCTCAGCGTATCGCCGGAACGCTTTCAGCACACCGGAACCTGCCCGTACTGGAAGTAGGGCCGGGAACGGGCATGCTCACCCGTTTCCTGCTCGATGAGGCATACGATCTTTCCGTGGTGGAAATCGACATGGAATCGGTTGCCTACCTTCACCGGCACGTGCCCGCGCTCGAGGGGCGCATCATTGCCGCCGACTTTCTTCGTCTTGATCTGAAAACGCTCTATCCGTCTGCATTCTGCGTCATCGGTAATTATCCCTACCACATCTCCAGCCAGATTTTTTTCAAGGTACTTGATTACAGGGAACAGATCGTCTGCTGCGCGGGAATGGTGCAGAAGGAAGTGGGCGAACGGCTGGCCGCTCCTCCGGGAAGCAGAACATACGGTATCATCAGTGCATTAATACAACCTTGGTACGACGTGGAATACCTCTTTACGGTCAGTGAAGAAGTATTCGACCCTCCGCCCAAAGTCAAAAGCGCCGTTGTCCGCATGACGCGGAACAGCCGCATGACGCTGGACTGCGATGAAGTGCTTTATAAACAGGTGGTTAAAATGACGTTCAACCAGCGACGCAAAACGCTGCGCAACTCCATGAAGCCTCTTCTCGGTAAAGATTTTCCCGGCTACGGCCAGCCTGTCTTCGGCAAACGGCCCGAACAGCTTTCCGTCGAACAATTTGTTGAACTGACGCTTGTTGCGCAAAATTTTCTGGAAAACGAAAACGGGCGTAACAGTCAAAAAAATGAACCGCTATGATTGAGTTTACAAAAGAATATATTGAAAATCTGAAACATATCATCCACAGGAAAGATGAAGAAAAGGCGCTTGCCCTGCTGGATGAACTGCATCCTGCCGACATCGCCGAACTGTACCGCGAACTCGATCTTCAGGAAGCCATCTACCTCTACATGCTCATGGACGGCGACAAAACGGCCGACGTGCTGATGGAACTCGAGGAAGAAGACCGTCGCCAACTGTTGAAAGAGATTCCTACCGAACAGATTGCCAAACGCTTTGTCGACAAGATGGATACCGATGACGCCGTCGACCTGATGCGCGAACTGGACGAAGATACGCAGGAAGAAATCCTGTCGCATATCGAAGACGTCGAGCAGGCGGGCGACATCGTCGACCTGCTCAAGTACGACGAAGATACTGCCGGCGGACTCATGGGTACGGAGATGATCGTGGTGAACGAAAACTGGAGCATGCCGCAGTGTATCGAAGAGATGCGCAAACAGGCTGAAGAAAGGGACGAGATATATAATGTTTACGTCGTCGACAACGACGGGCGATTGAAGGGCGTGTTGCCGCTGCAGAAGCTGATCACGAATCCGTCGATATCGAAAATCAAACACGTGATGCAGCGCGACCCCATTCTGGTGCACGACAGCGACAGCATCGAAACAGTGACCGAATCCATCACGAAATACGACCTCGTCTCACTGCCGGTGGTCGACAGTATCGGGCGACTTGTCGGACACATCACCGTCGACGACGTGATGGACGAAATTCAAGAACAGCACGAACGCGACTACCAGCTGGCGTCGGGTATCTCGCAGGACGTGGAGTCGTCGGACAATGTGTTCGTACAGACTACCGCACGCCTGCCGTGGTTGCTGATAGGCATGATCGGCGGACTGAGCAACTCAATGATACTGGGAGGATTCGAACTCGGCTTTGCACACAATCCCAAGATGGCGCTGTTCATCCCGCTCATCGGAGGTACGGGTGGAAACGTTGGGATACAGTCGTCGGCCATCGTCGTCCAGGGACTGGCAAATAACTCGCTCAAGCGTCACCAGATATGCAAGCAGGTAATGAAGGAATCGACCGTCTCGCTCATCAACGCGACGATTATCAGCCTGATCGTGTTCCTGTACAACACTTTCACGCTGGGCGATCAGAATATCACGATTTCCGTTTCTGCAAGCTTGTTTTCCGTTGTGCTCTTTGCCAGCATCTTCGGAACGCTTGTGCCCATGCTGCTGGATCGCATGCACATCGATCCGGCGCTGGCAACCGGTCCTTTCATCACCATCACGAACGATATCATCGGGATGCTGATATATATGCTTATTTCTTCGGCTTTGATGAATTGAGATTCAGGAGCCGAAAATGTGCGGATACTTTTTTTGTTTAATTATTAATATATTTTGACTATGAAAATCAGATTGCTTTCATTCATCACCGCATGCTTGTTTTGCATGCAGGCGCTCATGGCGCAACAACAGGGAACGCCCGTCCGCATCGGCGTAGACGGGTTGACGCACGACCATATCAACGGTCTGCTGAGAGATTACGGCAAACGCTCCGACATCCAGATTGTCGGTATTGCCGAGAAAAACAAGGCGCTGGTCGAACGGCTGGCCAAACGCTTCGGTTTCGACCCGGCCATCGTCTACGACGATTTGGAAACGATGATCGAAAAGACCAAACCGCAAGGCGTCGTCGCGTTCAATTCCATTTTCGAACACCTGCACACGGTCGAAGTCTGCGCGCCCCGCGGCATCGCCGTAATGGTCGAAAAGCCGCTGGCCGTCAGTTCGGAACATGCCGCAAAGATGGCCGAACTGGCACGCACGCACCATACGATGGTGCTGACCAACTACGAAACGTCGTGGTATCCGACGAATCACAAGGCGCGCGAGATCGCAGTGACGTCGCCTGCGATCGGCGACATTCGCAAAGTCATCGTCTGCGACGGACATAAAGGCCCGCGTGAGATCGGATGCAGCGAGGAATTTCTCGCATGGCTCACCGACCCCGTACTCAATGGCGGCGGCGCAGTGATCGATTTCGGATGCTACGGCGCCAACCTGATGACGTGGCTTATGCACAACGAGATGCCGCAGTCGGTCACCGCCGTTCTGCAGACGCTCAAACCGGACGTCTACCCCAAAGTCGACGACCAGGCCACCATCATCCTCGCCTATCCGCACTGCCAGGCCATTCTGCAAGGCTCGTGGAACTGGCCCGTCGACCGCAAGGACATGGAAATCTATGGGGCAAGGGGATACGTCAAGGCGCTTAATGCTAACAATCTCGTGTTCAGGCCGACGCGCGAAAAACCGGAAGAAAGCCAAACCCTCTCGCCGCTTCCCGAAAAGGAGCGCGAACCGTTCGGATACTTTGCCAACCTGATAAAAGGCGAACTCACCATCGAGCCGACCGACCTTGCTTCGCTCGAAAACAACCTGATCGTCGTCAAGATTCTCGACGCTGCCCGCCGTAGCGCCCGGGAGAACAGGACGATCGTCCTGACCGAATAGCCGGAAGACTTCACCGTGAATGGGGTGGAAAACATCACGCAGAGGCGTACGCTCGTGCGTCTCTGCGGCTGTTCCGCCCGTGAACAGTACTGCATGATGAATCGCACCCTGCATCACCGATGGCAAAACATGAAATTCCTCGAAACGGCAAACTTTTCCGACGTTTTTTTGCACCCGACGCATACTCGAATGTCCGGAGTATGC
>JAIRYD010000141.1 GCA_031267935.1 Tannerella sp. | reverse complement strand
AAAATATGGCAATTACCGGATTGCTTCGAGCTGCGTTCCCGCAAATGACGACGGGCTGCGGCTTTTGAGACAGCCCTCCCCCCCGTCATTCATGGCTACACGTATTGTCCTGCTTCGCGGGAAGCAGGTGGAAAATGTTCAGTTCAATAATACCCTTCATTCTGCGCCTTGTCCGGTGAAGGTTTGGGCGAGAGGCGGTCGATGTGTTGCTGGGGTATGGGACGCAGCTTGTGATATTCGCGAATGTTGCCGGCGGCATCGGGGTTGAAGCGTTTGACGCGATCGAAGAGCGTTTCGGTACGCACGAGGTCTTCCCAGCGGTTCATTTCGCCGAACATTTCGCGACAGCGTTCGTCGAGCATGAATCCGACGAAGTCGGCGCTGATGTCGTCCGGCGCGACCGTCATTGCCTGTGCGGTGGAGGCGGTCAGTTTCGATGCATCTCCGCCGTCGACGGTGGTCCATTCCTTCGGTTTGATTTCGCCTTCGCGGTAGGCGGCGCGGTGCCGGACGGTGTTGATAAAGGCGGCAGCCGTTTCGTAGTCACCTTTCCGTCCTGCCGCTTCGGCGGCAATGAGATAGGTTTCGGCCAGGCGCATACGCGTAAAGTTACGCGAGCCGGGTTCGTAGTTCATGTCCGGCCGTTCGGGGTCGAGCCATTTAAGCAGTCCGGGAAAGAAGTGGTTCGTATTGTTGTCTACCGGAATCAGGGTGTAGGAACTGCGGGCGACGTCGAGCTGCAACTGTCTGTTTCGGGCCGCGTCGAGCACCTTGTTGGTATGGTCTTTGGCGCCGTAGAAGCGGGGGATGAAGTAGGCCGCCGTGTCGCCCGTGGCGAATTTGGGTTTCCCGACGAGTTCGGGCGGCGTTTCGTAGAGCAGGTCGTCCGTTGTCCGTCCGTTCTCGTCCACATAATAATACCTGTCCTGCCAGACGGGGATGGATGATTCCTTATTGGCCGTGTAGAACCATTTGAACATCTTGTACAATCGCGCGTCGTTGAGCCGGTCGAACAGCTCGGTCTGGAAGTAAGGCGTCGGGCGGACGCGTTTCCAGGCGCGTCCCTGCGCGACGTCGCGCTGCAGTCCGGGCAGGTTTTCGTACGTGGGCACCCAGTAGAGGTGCATCTTGTTTCCGTCGCTGCCGTTGAACTGCACGTCGGTGGTGAATTCGATCGAGAAGATGGTTTCGGAGGAATTTTTCTGCAGCGTCTGGTCGAAGGTCGTTGCATAGTCGGGTTCCAGGGCGAATCTGCCCGATTCGATGACGGCGCGTGCATACGTGAGCGCATGATCCATATCCTGCGGCTGCTGTCCGCGACGGTCGTTCACGGCGCTGCCCCGCGTGAGGTAGACTTTGGCGAGCAGGTGCGAGGCCGCCCACCGGGTGGCGCGTCCGCGCTGTGTCTGGCGGGCGGCATCGGGCAGGGCGCCGCAGGCAAACGTCAGGTCGTCGATGATCGCTTCGTAAACGTCGGCTACCGGTGCACGTTGAAAGTCGGTAATGATTTCCGTCACGTTACCTTCCATGATCAAGGGTACAGGGCCGAAATGCTGCACGAGGTCGAAGTAGAAGTAGGCGCGCATAAATCGCAGTTCGCCTTCGCGCACGGTCTTTTCGGCCTCCGTCATGTCCGTCACGCGCGGCAGATACATCAGGGCTGTGTTGGCGCGGTTGATGCCCTTGTAGTTGTTTTCCCAAAATTCGTACAGCAGGCCTGCGCCCGAATTCATCTGCACGCTGTATTTGTTGAAAGCATCCTTCTGTCCGCCATCGGCGCCTTCCCAGACGTAGTCCACACCGTATTCGGTCAGGCAGTAGTACCGTTCGCCGCCCACATACCAGCGCATGGCGGTATAAACGCCGTTCACGGCCGTTTCGATACCCGTTTTGGTTTCGAAGAAATCATAGGACACGCCGCTGATCACCTTTTCTTCCAGATAAGAGTCGCACGATACCGCGGACGCGGCCAGCAGCATGTACAAACTGTATTTTATTATATTCTTTTTCATGTTTCAAATATTTATGATATTAATAAGATGTGAAAACATTTTGCCGGTATCAGAAACTAAGGTTCAGCCCGACGATGAACGTGCGTGGAACAGGTTCGTTGAATCCGCGGTTGTCGTCCTTGTTGCCCAGTTCGGGGTCGATGCCGGGGAAGCGGGTGAACACGTACGCATTCTGTACCGTTCCGTATATCCTGCACTTGCTTATGCCCGCCTTCCGAACGACAGCGGCGGGGATGGTATATCCCAGCGTGATCTGCTGCAGGCGCAGGAAGGAGGCGTTCGAATAATACAGCGCGTCGATATAGTTGGGGTTCTCGAAATCGCGGTTCGGACGCGGCGCCTCGTTACTTCCGTTGCTGATCGGATTGCCGTTTGCATCCTCGCCAATGATGCGCCAGAAGTCTACCCGCGCGCAATTATAGCGTCCGTTGAGGCTCCAGTTACGTTCGAACTTGCGCATCTGCCCGAAAGCGCCGTAGAACGAAAAGTTGAAATCGAGATTCCGGTAATTGAAGTAATTACTCAGACTCAGATTGAATTTCGGCTCCACCTGCCCGAGGATGAAGCGATCTTCGGACGTGATCTTGTAGTCGCCGTTCTTGTCGACTACCTTGACTTCGCCCGGCTTGAACACGCCGCCCCATTTAGCCAGTTCTTCCGCATCTTCCAGTTGCCAGATTCCGTCGGCTTTATAGTCGTAATACACTTTCACCGGCTGGCCGATGAACCATCCGTTTCCGTCGTCATCTTCCCTGCCGTTGTATAGCTCGCTGATTTCTTCCCTGTTGGCCGAAACCATGAAATCGCTCGTCCAGCGAAAACCCTTCCGGTCAATATTGACGGAGTTGATCGTCACTTCGATGCCCCTGTTCTCGATCTTCCCGATATTGGACGTTACGCCGCCGAATCCCGATGCGATCGGCAGCTGGCGGTCCATCAGCAGATCGTTTGTCTGCTGATAATAGAAGTCGATCATGCCGCCGATGCGTCCATCTATGAATCCGAAGTCCAGGCCGGCGTTCCATTGCGATGTTTTCTCCCACATAAGGTAAGGATTCGGCATTTCGTTCTGATAGAAAGACAGTACGCCCTGCGTGTCGTACGTATAGCGTCCGTACGACAGGTTGCCCTGCGTCTTGTAGGGATCGATGGCCGTATTGCCGGTCACGCCGTATCCGACGCGCAGCTTCAGGTTACTCAATACATCCACATCTTCGAGAAATGATTCCTCCTTGATACGCCATGCAAACGCGGCGGAAGGAAAAAGCACCCACTTATGTCCCGTTGCCAGGCGCGACGATCCGTCGTAGCGTGCCGACACAGTCAACAGATATTTATCCATCAGCGAATAGTTGACGCGCCCCATGAACGAAGCCAGCCGCCAGCGGACGTAGTTGCTTGCCACCGACTCGATGGTCTCGGCCGAACCCGCGTTGTGCCACAACTGGCTTTCGTAAGGCAGATCGCGCACGTTGATGGACGACGTTTCCTGCGTTTCTTCCTGAATGGATTGCAGAAACGTCAGCCCCAGATTGTGTATCATGTTGAACGTCCTGTTATACATCAGCAGATTTTCCCACGTATACATCCGCCGGTTGTCCTTGCGGTTGATGGCGCGCGCCGGGCTGCCCGAACGGTCGGAGCTGAGCGCGCCGTAGAATTCATTGTCGTAGTACGGTCCGATATCGATGCCCACGTTCGAACGATAGCGGATGTCGAACGGCAGTTTGAGTTCCAGATAATAACTGCCGAAGAACCGGTCTTTCTCCTGTTTCCTCTGCCGGTTGTCGAGGTTGAGAAAATAGTTCCACAACTGCGGATCGTTGCCGGGACGCGATGTGACATACCGTCCGCTCTCGTCGTAGATGTCGGCCAGCGGATAAACGCTGCGCGAATCGTGGTAGATGTTCGAACCGGCGTTGCGGTTGAAATGTGAAAAATTGGTCTGCGCGCCGAGGGTGGCATAGCTGTTCAGTTCCCAGTCGAAGTTGACGCGCACCGAATAGCGGTTATAATCCTGTCCCTTGACAACGCCGTCCTGGCTGAACCAGGTGGCCGAGGCCGAAAGTTTGATTTTCTCCGTTCCGCCACGGACGTTTACCTCATGATTCTGGATAGGCGCCGTTTGCAGCGCTTCGGACGTCCAGTCGGTGTAAGGCACACGCTCGGGATGCCAGACGCCCTGTTCATCGTAGCCCGCCTGTATTTTGCCGAAGATAGTCGGGTCGGCAGTGAAATATCCGACTTGCCGGTCCCAGTCGAGCGTCGGCACGAGCGGATAAGGTGTCGTCCGCGTAGTCGCACGGTTGGCCTCGCGCACGAGTTCGACCCATTCGGCGCCGTTCATCACGTCGACCGTCCGGCTTGCCTGCTGCAGGCCGTAGTAGCCGTTATAGTCGATTTGCGACTGTCCGGCTTTTCCCTTTTTCGTCGTGATGAGGATGACGCCGTTTGCCCCGCGTGAACCGTAGATGGCTGTCGCCGAAGCATCTTTCAGGATGTCGATGGACTCGATGTCCGACCCGCTCAGTTCGTCGAGGCCGACCACGATGGGAATGCCGTCCACGACATACAGCGGGTCGTTTGTCGCCTTGAGCGAACGGTTTCCGCGGATGCGGATCGCAGTGCTTCCGCCCGGCGTGGAATTGGTACGCATGACGGAGATTCCTGCCGCCTGCCCCTGCAATGCCTGGATGGTGCTGAACGAAGCCGTTTCGTGCAGTTTCTCACCTTTCACCGAGGCGACGGAGCCGGTCAGGTCGCGTTTGCGCACCGTGCCGTATCCCACCACCACAATCTCGTCCAGGTTCTGCAAATCTTCTTTCAGGACAACCGAGATAAGGCTTTGTCCATTCAGCGGATAAATCACGGACTGATACCCGATGAAGGAAATGTTCAGGGTGGCATTCGCACCGGCAACCGTCAGGCTGAATGCACCCTCCACGTCCGAAATCGTCCCGTTGGACGTTCCGGCTTCCATAATATTGGCGCCGATGACCGGTACGCCGTCGGCGTCGATCACCGTGCCGCTCACACGCTGCTGTGCAACAACAGCAAGCGACAAACTAAGGAAACACAGCGCGGGACATAACACCCGTCGCCATGCACTCCGTTTCAAAAAAACAATTTTCTGCTCCATAGATTTAAAAAAGTATTAAGATTATAACAATAAAAACGCTCCGGCAAAACACTTGCCGGTTTACCTGTTTTTTTCATGATGATTCGACTGTACGTGTGCCCGCTGTCCGGAACGAGCCATTCCGACGGGAAAATTCTGTGCCCGCGTCCGAAAGAGAAACAGACGAACGCGCCCGGCAATAAGTTTGATATCAGATACTTATCTGGGGGGGGTAAATGTACCTGCACGTTCCGCGAACGTTGCAGCATTTAAAAACGTGCTATGATGTAGGTTCTTATCCATTTTTCATAAAAAAAGAGAGTTTTTCACGTGCTGCAAAGATAGGAAAACAATTCTGAAATACAAAAATTATTATTTGTAATAAACTATTATCTATTATGTACCCGCAAATCAATTTTTTGTATCTTTATCCCGTCAAAAAAAAGAATGGTACGATGATGAAAGAAATTTGTCTGTCTGTCATGCGCGTATTTGCGCTTGTGACAATTCTGGTTCCGGCCGGCTGTCGGGACCGGAAACCGGTTGACTTTTCGTTTCGCTACAGCATGGAAAGCGTGAACAACTATAAGTTGACGCTGACGTTCAACAGCGATAAAACGTATGAAATAGGAGAATATAACTATTTAACGGACGCGCAGGCGCCCGTCGTCCGCAAGGGCGCGCTGACCGATACCGAACTGGAGCAGATCAGGACGCTGCTCGCCGGCTGCCGGTTTTTCGCGATGAAAGATGCGTATGGGTTCGACGTGCCGGCAGAAGAGCGCTTCGAGAATATCCTCTATCAGGTGCATTACGTGGCCGACGGAAAGGAAAAAATGATTTCCATACGGGCTGCACCGCACACAAAACTGCCGCAATCGTATCACGAACTATTGAAATTCATTGGCCTTTTCATAAAAAAATATGGGTGATTTACCATAAATCTTCGCATTATCAGCAAGTTATCAAATACATGTTAAACGACAGTGTTTAACATCATGTCCTTTTTATTTGTTTTTTCATATCAATAGTGATATTTTTGTACTCGTAATTTTGAGTGAACATAACCGAATTTTAAAGACAGATATGATGAAGCCCGTAAAAGTTACATATTTTACATTGTTCAGACTAATTAACAGTATATTGTTGATTAACTGGAATTATTTGTTAGAGAGAGAGAGAGAGAGAGAGAGAGAGAGAGAGAGAGAGACTTATCCGACGTTTCACGCGCGTATTATAGAATATGTCAGTAGATTAAAAAAATATTTTCAAGTCTTTTTCTTACACTTTTCTGCGGTTTCCGTGAAAGATTTCTTTTCGCGGAAACCGGACACTTCTCTCCGGAAGACAACCGCTGCGCGGTATCTCCCGAAGAGAAATCATGTTGTAAACACAAGTTTAATTTTAACCGCATTGCCTATGGAGAAAAAATGAAAAAACAAAGTTGCAGCGCGTTTTAAAACAACGCATTTAGTAGTATTAGTAATTAATCGAAATTTAGTATTGAAAAATTAAAAAGATGTACACATGAAAAGTAAAATCAAATTATGCAGACCGGATACATGGCGAAAAATATTATGCATGCTGTGTATTCTCAGTTGTTCCCTCGCGGTGTTTGGTCAGAAACGGGTGGCGGGAACTGTTTTCGACGTGAACGGTGAGCCGGTCGTCGGAGCCAATATCCTTGAAAAAGGAACTCTCAACGGTTCGATCACGGACGTGGAAGGCAATTTTTCGCTGGCGGTGCGCGACGGCGCCGTTTTGCAGATATCCTATATCGGATATATTTCGCAGGAAGTGACCGTCGGAAATCAGACGACCCTGAAGATCACGCTCAGGGAAGACATGCAGGCGCTGGAAGAAATCGTCGTGGTCGGTTACGGCACGCAGCAGAAAAAGGATATCACCGGTTCGGTAGCCGTGGTGAATACCAAGGATCTGCTGGCCTCGTCGGGCGCTTCGGCCGTACAGCAATTACAGGGTAAGGCTTCGGGCGTGTTTGTCGGCGCATCGGGTGCTCCCGGATCGCCGACGATGATACGCATCCGCGGGATCAACACGATTAACGACAACGGTCCGCTGTTCGTCATCGACGGCGTGTCGACGCGTAACCAGGACCTGGCCAGCTTGAATCCCAACGATATCGAAAGCATGCAGGTGCTGAAGGACGCTTCGGCAGCCGCCATCTACGGCGCGCAGGCGGCCAACGGCGTAGTGCTGATCACCACCAAACGCGGTACGACGTCGGGGCAGCCCGTCGTGTCGTACGACGGGTATTTCGGCTTGCAGAAGACGGGCAAGCGCTACGACCTGCTCAGCTCGGCCGAACGGTTGCAGTGGGAATGGGAGGCGCAGCAGAACTTCCTCACGCTGGTCGGCTCGTCCGACAAGCCCGCACACCAGCAATTCGGCGTGGGCGCCAACGGCTTTATCGTGCCCAACTACCTGACCGGTCCCGCAGAGGGAGCAGCCGGAAGGCAGGACATCAGCCCGTCGGGATACAGCTATCCCGACAATCTGTTTACCGAATACTACGACGGCGACGGCTTTCAGTTCTGGGATGCCATCGACCGCGTGGCGCCCGTACAGAATCACCAGATCAGCCTGAGCGGCGGCACGGACAAGGGTACCTACAACATGAGCGCCAACTACTACGACCAGCAGGGCACGCTCATACATACGTACTATACGCGCTATACGGTGCGCGCCAACAGCTCGTACAACGTCCGTCCGTGGCTGCGCTTCGGCGAAAACTTTTCCTACACCTGGTCGAAAGACCTCGGACGCAATGCCAATCTGTGGGAAGACACGCCGTATTCGTGGGCCGGCATCCGTGTGAATCCCTGGGTGCCCGTGTATGACGTGGCCGGCAACTTCGCCGGATCGACCATCGTGGGAACGGGTAACTGGGCGAATCCCGTTGCCAACCTGACGCGTGACAAGGAGAACTATTACAGCAATTCGCGCGTCTTCGGCAATCTGTGGGCCGAGGCCGACCTATACCGGGGGCTGACGTTTCGCACCAGTTTCGGACTGGACTACAGAAACGCCTATTCCTACCGGATGAACAAGAAGAATCTGGAGTTTTCCGAATCGTCCAAAATCAATAACCTGGAAGAGAAATCGTCGTTCAACTTCCGCTGGGTATGGACGAATACGCTGACCTATACCAGGAGTTTCAACGACATCCACAAGTTGACTGCGCTGCTCGGCACGGAAGCCATACGCGACGGCCTGGGACGTGAAATGACGGGATACCGCACCGGCTATCTGTATGAAGACAACGTGAATACCTGGGTGCTGAACATGGGCGAGAAGAACGACCAGATGAATGCCACGTCGTCCTACAACGGCGAGTTTGCACTCTTCGGGATCTTCGGCCGCGTGGACTATGCCTTCAACGACAAGTATCTGGTGACAGGCAGCATGCGCCGCGACGGCGTGTCGCGCTTCTCGGCGGCCAACCGCTACGGTCTGTTTCCGTCTCTCTCGCTGGGATGGCGCCTTTCGGGCGAAAATTTCATGGATTCGACCCGCGACTGGCTGGACGATCTCAAGCTGCGCGTCGGGTACGGACAGAACGGCAATGCCGAAATTCCCCGTGCAACCAACTTCGCCTACGAGTTTACGACCAACCCGGAGCGTACGAACTACAACGGGCAGCTGGGATACCGCCTGGAGCGTTTCGGCAATGAAGACACCAAGTGGGAGGCTACGGAAAATCTCAACATCGGTCTGGATGCCACGTTCCTGAACGGCAAGTTCGGCGTCAGCCTGGAATGGTATAACCGGACGACGACCGACATGCTGATCGCCGCGTCCTATTCCGCCCTGGCCGGCGAAGCCGACAAACCGTTTGTCAACTTCGGCGACATGCAGAATATCGGGGTGGACGCCAACTTCAACTATCGCGACCGCCACGGCGACTGGGCATGGGACCTCTCGCTCAACGTGGGACACTACCGGAACAAGGTGGTACGGCTCTCCGAGGCCGACGATTATGCGCTCTGGGGCAACGGCGCCCGCCTGGACGGACAGCCGGCTACACGCACGACGAAGGGACGTCCCATGTCGGAGTTCTACGGTTTCAAGGTAGACGGGTTCTATGAAAGCGTGGACGACGTGCTGGCCAGGCAGCCGCTGGGACAGAATCTCTCGGCCGAAGAGGCACGCTCGTGGGTAGGACGTTTCAGGTTTGCCAATACCAACGGCGACAAGGTGCTGGACAACGACGACCGCGTGCCGCTCGGCTCGCCACATCCGGATCTGTTCGGCGGACTGAATGCAAGCGTGACGTACAGAAACTTCGATTTCACCATGTTCTGGTACTATTCCGTGGGAAACGAAATTTTCAACAACACGCGTTCCTTTATCGACTTCAACCTCTTCTACGGAAACCGCTCGAAGCGTTCGCTCTACGAATCGTGGCGGCCGGGCGCCGACAACAGCAAGGCCAAAGTGCCGCTGCTCAACACGGGCGACACCTATTCCCGCAGCTACATGAGTTCGTACTACATCGAGGACGGTTCCTACCTGAAGATGAAAAACATCGTGCTGGGATACACCTTCCCCAAAGCGCTTCTGGAGAAGGCGACCATTCGCAACATACGCCTCTATCTGCAGGCCGAAAATCTGCTGACGCTCACGAAGTATTCGGGTCTGACGCCCGAAATCAACAACACGAACAACGGCGATACGCAGCCCGACCTGCGCCGTGGCGTGGACGTGGGCGGATGGCCCAACGTGATGAATTTCCTGTTCGGCCTCAACTTCACGTTTTAATGAAAATACGGTATATATATGACATTTTACAAAAAAAAACAGATCATCATGAAACATAATTTTTTAGCATTAACCGCTTTGACGGTTTTGACGATGCTCGCCGCATGCGGCGAAGATTTTCTGTACAAGTCGCCGCAGGGCAGTATCGATCAGGACGCGCTGACGAATCCGCAGGGCGTTGAACTGCTGGTAGTGAACGCATACGCCAACCTGACGGAAAACGACTGGGGCGCCAGCATCTTCAACTGGGCGCTCAGCGGCATCTACGGAGGCGACGCCAACAAAGGTTCCGACGGCGGCGACCAGTCGATACTCAACAGCCTGGAAACATACGCGCTGATACCTACCAATTCGTACATAAACGAAAAATGGATCTGGGTGTACAAGGGCGCCAAACGCGTCAACCTGACCATGCAGATCATGGACCAGGTCGACGGCATGGATGCTTCGCTCAAACAGCTGCGCAGAGGCGAACTGCTCTGCCTGCGCGCCATGTTCTACTTCGAAGGGCTGCGCGTCTTCGGCGGATATATCCCCTACGTGGACGAATCGTTCACGGACAATGATCCCAAGGTGCATAACGACCGGGATATCTATCCCGACGTACTGGCCGACATCGACGAAGCGATCGCTCTTCTGCCCGAACAGCCCGCCGACCCGGCGCGCGTCTACAAATGGGCCGCGCTCGCGCTCAAGGCGAAAATACTCATGCAGAAGGGCGACATGGCCGCCGCAAAACCCATCCTGGCCGACGTCCTGGCCGGCGGCCATACGGCTACGGGGAAAAAATATGCCCTGGCCAACAATCTGAACGACAACTGGAGCACCTACATGGACAACACCAGCCCCGAATCCATCTGGGAAATCCAGTTCACCAACGACGGCAACGACAACTCGAACACGGGCATGTCGCTCTGCTATCCGCACACCGGCGGCCCGGGCGGCTGCTGCGGATTCTACCAGCCCTCGTACGAACTGGCCAACTCCTTCCAGGTAGACGAAAACGGACTGCCCTATCTCAACGGCGAATACCGCACCAACGGTCGTAACGTATCCAGCGTGGCCGACGTCACCGTCGACCCGCGGCTCGACTTCGCCGCAGGACGCGTCGGCGTTCCCTACAAGGACTACGGACCCACCATGAGCGGATGGATTCGCGACGCCAACAACGGCGGCGTCTTCCTGCCCAAGAAACACGTCTACAGCAAAGCCGAAGAAACCGACGGATACGGACGCTCGAGCATGAGCCTCAACTGGTCACCCGGCTCGGCCATGAACATACAGTACCTCAGCGTGCGCGACGCCATGCTGATGTATGCCGAATGTCTGGCCGCCGACGGCGAACTGGCCGCCGCCATGCATCTGGTGAATCAAATCCGCGAACGCGCCGCACTGCCCGTCAACCTGATCGAAGGCTCGCCCGCCACCTGCAAGGTAAGCCTCTATCCGGAATCGCATGCCGCCTTCACCGACAAAGCCACCTGCATCAAGGCCGTACGCATGGAACGCAAACTGGAACTCGCCATGGAAGGACAGCGCTTCTTCGACCTCACGCGCTGGGGAGGCGACTACATGGCAGCCGAACTCGGCGCCTACGTCGACTACGAAAAAGCCTACATCAACAAATTCGCCGGCGCCTCACACCTGCCACCCGAAAAAACGATGTTCCCCATCCCCCAGACCCAGATCGAAACGATGGGCAACGACGAAAACGGACAGCCCTACCTCGTCCAGCCCGCTCCCTGGAAATAAATCAGCCGGTGGTGTAGCCCGTTAAACACCCCGTAATCTCTTCTGCGGAGGCGCGACAGACTGCTGTCGCGTCTCCGTTTTTTTCGATTAATTCTTTTCTTAAGGTGTTGTTGAATGTTTTGCCGGAACAAGGTGTGCATCACGGTAAAAAGCATCCGGCCAATCCCGTCACTGCGTTCGCAAAGACGGCGGCGCGCGTTCGAATAAAATTTACACGATTGTTTTTGTTTTGTCGGACTTTATGTGTTTTTAATGATTGATATAACTGTTTGCAAACGAAACAATGCCGTCCGCTTCTTCTGTGGTAAGAGTAAACCATTCACTCTTCGGATTACGGCCGTTAAAAAGGTTGACAACCGGTGCATACCCGTCGTCGTACATGATCCACGCCATCACCTCGCGCGCTCCGTTATTATGGGTGAAAATATCCGGCAGGCCGCCTGTCTGTTCGCAGTGCTGCAACAGCAGGGCGACCGCTTCCCGCCTTTCCTTTCCGTCGAGGGCGTCGAGGATTTTTTCGCGCGTAAACAATACCTGGAGAACGGTCAGCTGAACGGGCAGAAGCATGCTTTTCTTCACGTCTTCTTCCGGCGACGTGCGCTTCACGCAGGCCGGACACACCGCACCGCAGTACTGCAGCAATACTTCGGCGCGGTCTTTACGCGCTTCCAATTCGCCGACGCTGTTGTGCCGCGCATAGATGCGGTAGCTCGTCCCGACGGGTGAAGAATTGCTTGAGGTATGATAATAACCCGACAGCGTGGGCAAATCCAGCAGGCTGCGAATGAGTCCGGCCGTGGATATGCTTTTCAAAACGTCATCGGGCAGCATGTATGCGTTGTCCGCTTCTTCGGACGACGAAACATTCTTCGTGTCGAGCGTCGGATACGCATACCGGTCTTCCGGACACGGGAATATGTCCGCTTCCCGATCAGGGGTTTCATTCCGGTCCGTGCCGGACGCAAGATCGCTGCTGCACCGGCAGCATACGCAGATCAGCAGGGAAAATACAAACAGTTTATTCATTGATATACTTTTTAGTTTGAAAAGATTATTCATTCATTTGATTTTATGTTTCATGCGACTCTTTTTCATATAGCGCCTCCGCAAAGTCCGGCAAAACGCTGCATGATGGACACGTGGCGTTGCCGGGAAGAGGCGGCGTTGGACGCCGTTGC
>JAIRYD010000130.1 GCA_031267935.1 Tannerella sp. | reverse complement strand
CCGGCGGCGTGATAGAGCCGTCCAACCCGATTTATGCCGAAGTGATCGTCCGCTCGCTGAGCTACAACACGCAGCTGATTATTCAAAACAGCGAAAAGTCCTACCGCATGCCGCGCTATTTAAAACACGGCCGTATCGACGTGACCTGCCTGCTGGAGGATTTCCAGACGTTCTGGCGCGAGAACAGCGAGGCGTGGATCGAACGCTACGACTATAAGGAGGCGGCCCCGCACCTGATATTGCAGGCATTTCTCCAGCGCGTCGTCAACGGCGGCGGGACGATCGCCCGCGAAATGGCGGCCGGACGCAACCGCCTGGATCTGTGCATCGAATTTGAACGGCGCAAATACCCCATCGAACTCAAGCTGCGCCGCGGCGACAGGACGGAACGGGAGGGACTGGAACAACTAGCCCGCTACATGGACACGCTCGGATGCGGCGAGGGCTGGCTGGTCATCTTCGACCGCCGCCCCAATATAAAATGGGACGATAAAATCTACATCCGTACGGAAACCGTCGGCGACAAAACCATTGTCGTCGCCGGATGTTAAGGAACCGTCCGAAAATAAATCTGTTTCCGGTATCACATTGATAGTATTTATACTTCACGCGGGATATCTTGCTATACTGTGCGCGGCATAGTTTTGTGAACGATGAACGATGAATCCGGTCATAGTTCATCGTTAAACTCACAATTTTAGACCGCGTGAAGTATAAAAAACACACCCACAGGCCGAATCCGCCAGTCGGAAAACATTTTTTTGAGCATGTGCCGGTTTTATGTTCAAAATGACGTATCTTTGCCGTTGATGCAGTCGGCCGGTCTGTCGCCCGTCATTTCGGCATTCGAATGCCGGACGGGAGGAAAGTCCGGGCAACACAGAGCGCCATGCTTCCTAACGGGAAGCTGTCCGCAAGGGCAGAGCAGTGTAACAGAAAATAACCGCCGCGCACCGACACGGGCGCCGTGGCAAGGGTGAAAAGGCGAGGTAAAAGCTCACCGTTCCCGTGGCAACGCGGGAAGCCGTACACCTGATGGGTTGCAAGGTCATGTATACCGGCAGTAAAGGGTTGCTCGCCCGGTGCCGGGGGGTAGACCGCACGAGCCGGCCGGCGACGGCAGGCCCAGATGAATGACAGACGCATCTTCCCGTCCGCAGCGACGGAGGATGCACAGAACCCGGCTTACAGGCCGGCTGCATTTTTTTCCGAATCTGAAAACGAACGGACACGATATAACATATATTGAAGAAAAAACAGCAACAGGGCGACCTGACCTCGGGTGCGGTGTGGAAAGTGATGCTTGCTTTCGCTTCCCCCCTGCTGGCCGGCAATCTGCTCCAGCAGCTCTATAACATAGTCGACAGCATCATCGTCGGTCATTTCCTGGGCAAGGAAGCGCTGGCGGCCGTGTCGGCCTCCTTTTTCGTCTACTTCTTTATCGTTTCGCTGATGATCGGCGTCGGGAGCGGCATCACGGTCGTCGTTTCGCAATACTTCGGCGCCCGTCGCTACGACCAGGTCCAGCGCGCCTTCTCTTCTTTTTTCATCTTCATGTGGTGGGCGGGAATCGTGTTCTCGTGTGCCGGCATGTTTTTTGCCGAAGACTTTTTCCGCCTGACAAACACACCCGAAGACGTGCTGCCCGGCGCCGTGCACTATTTCAGGATCTACATCGGCGGGACGTTCCTGTTCGTCATGTTCAACAGCATGATATCCGTCCTTCGCGGCACGGGCGATTCGACCCGTCCGATGCTGTTCGTACTCGTGGCGGCAGGGCTGAACGTCGCGCTCGACCTGCTCTTCATCGCCGTCTTCGGATGGGGCATCGAGGGCGCGGCCTGGGCTACCATCCTCGCGCAGGGATGCGGGCTGGTCATCGCACTGGCATACGTACATCGCCGGCACGCACTGTTTTCACTGCGCCGCAAAGACATGGTTTTCGACCGCAGACTGTTTGCCCGCGGATTGAAGATCGGCCTTCCGACGAGCGTGCAGCAATGCGCCATCGCGACGGGACTGATGGTGCTGCTGGGCATCGTGAACGGCTTCGGTACCGACACGCTGACGGCCTACGGCGCGGCAGGCAAGATCGACATGCTCGTTTCGCAGGTCGTCCTGACCTTTTCCGGGGCGCTGGCCGCCTTCTGCGGACAGAACATCGGCGCGCGGCGCTTCGACCGCGTGCGGCGCGGCGTGCGGTTCGCCATGTGGCTGAACGCCGCATTCGCCCTGACCATGTTCGTGCTGATATGGCTCGCCGGCAAAGACATGATGCGCATGTTCACAACCGATCGCGCGGTGGTCGACATCGGCTACGAATACCTGCTGGCGACGGGCAGTTTCTTCGTCGTAAACGGCATGATGCACATTCTCACGGGCGCGCTGCGCGGAGCAGGCGACACCGTCTTCGCCATGCTCACGGGCATCGTCACCTTCTGGCTGGCGCGCATCCCGCTGGCGCGCCTGCTGAGCGGCCACTGGGGGCAGAACGGCATCTGGTGGGCCGTCAACATCAGCATCGGCATCGGATTTCTGGCCACGTGGATCTATTACGGAACGGGACGCTGGAAAAAACAGGCGGTCTGAAACTGTGAGTATAACTATGAACGATAAAC
>JAIRYD010000121.1 GCA_031267935.1 Tannerella sp. | reverse complement strand
CTGCCCCTGCCGCAGGCTGCGCTGCGCTTACCTGCGGTTATGGAAATCCGGCTTTTCAAGCCTGAAATATCCAACGCCTGATGGATATTTTGTGATAAATTTTGATACGGTTCTTTTTCAGACAGTGTCCGTGTAAAAGTACGGAGCCATACCCTCCACGGGCATGGCTCCGAAAATCAAGTATAAAATCGCATTGCATGCGGTTCTTTTTCAACTGCCCATACCCGGATTTTGTTTCAGGTTCGTGTTTCGTTTCATTTCGTCGAGCGAGATGGGTGCGAAATACAGTTTGTTGTCCCAGCGACGGCTTTCGTTGCCCAGGGAATTGACGTAGTAGGAGTATTCGTATTTTTCCTCGCTGTGCACGTACGGACGGTACTGTGTCTGTCCCGGTTTCAGCCGTCCGATGACGAGTATCCCCGTCAGCGGCTTGCTGTTGGTCTGGTTGGCGATCATCCAGCGGCGCACGTCGTAGTAGCGGTTGCTTTCGTAGGCGAACTCCACGCGGCGTTCGTGGCGTACGAACTCGCGCAAGTCTTCCTGATTGAACTGCTTGCCCTGTTTGGCGAGGGCCGTCTTCGTGTCCACGCATCCCACGCGTGCGCGAAGGACGTCAAGATATTTGGCCGCATCTTCCAGTTCGCCCAGTTCGACGCTTGCTTCGGCTGCGATGGTATAGATCTCGGCCAGTCGCATGAACGTCCACGGCACGGCCTGACGATAGTATTGCGCGTCGACGGCGCAGTCGATCAGTTTGCGTTCGTAGTATCCCGTCCACGATCCATTCCAGTCTTCGATTGGGCCTTGGCGTGTATCCACGCCGTTCACACCGAGGAATCTCACTTTTTCTCCGCCCGGTATTTCGATTTCAAGCGCTATTCCGTCGGTCACTTCGTAGTATCCTGCCTGCAGTTCGCCCAGCGGCGTCGGGTCGAGCGCCTGCCCGTCGGCGCCACGCGCCCGTCCCCATGTATTCCCGTCGGTAGCTACCGTGGCGTAGAAGCGCGATTCGCGTCCGATGTAGGGATTACCTACCTGATATTCTCCCGGCCGGGTCATCCCTTCCGGCAGCGAGCCGTCTTCATATTCGAAAGCCATGACGAGGTCCTGCGTCGGCGTCGTGCCTGCCCAGTTGTGATAGCCGTTCGGTCCGTGCCACAGTCCCATGCGGTTTTCCGCTCCCGCTTCAATGCCGAAATTGCGTACAAACATCTGTTCGCTGTTGCGCTTGTCGGTGATGATGGCCTTGAAAAGTTCGGCGCGTTCGGTATTGGTACCTGTTGTGCAGTCGACCAGCGCGAAGGAACTTTCGTTGATCACCTTCAGCGCGGCTTCCTTGGCGGCGCGATATGTGCTCTGACGGTCTCCGGCGAACTGGTTACATTCGAGCGTATTGATCGTCCGGTCGGCATAGAGCGGACTGGCTACATGCAGGAGGATGCGCGCTTTCAGACCTGTGGCCACATACTTGGTCACACGTCCCCATTCGCTGTCGCCCACGTTGTCGGGCAGCAGTTTCTCGGCTTCTTCCAAATCCTTGACGATGTAGTCGAGACATTCGCCGATGCTGTTGCGCGGCTGTTTCATCTCTTCCGTCTGGCTGATTTCGAATATGTCCGTGACGAGCGGCACGCCGCCGTATCCGCGTACCAGTTCGTGGTACATGTGCGCGCGCAGATAGAGCGCTTCGCCCTTGAGACGGTCGAGGTCAATGCCGGCCTTTGGAGGCACTTCGCCGATCCTGCTGATGATGATGTTGGCATAGCGGATTCCTTTGTAGCGATCCTGCCACCTGAAAGGGTTGTTTTCGTTACCGAACCATTCCAGGCCGCTTTCCGAAACGGCGGCTTCGTTGATCGCCTTCTGTCCGTAGTTGTGGGTAAAGTAGGCGTCGTCGGTCAGTCCGTCCAGCGTATGTTCCTTTGCGCCATGCTGGATATTGTTGTACAGTTCAAACACGTATGCCTGCACAAGTTCGGCATCCGAGAACACGATGTCTTCCGAATACTGGGTTGTAGGTGCCAGTTCCATCAAATCCGAACAGTTGGTGAAAGTGATCATCGAACCCAGCAGAAGAGTGGCTGTTGCAAAAATATTTATCTTTTTCATAGTTCGTTTATGTTTTTAGAATGTTACTGAAACTCCGAGGTTCATGGTACGGCGCTGCAGATAGTCCTTGCTCGTGTTGTTCTGCTCCGGGTCCTGAAGTTTCACCTTGTCGACGGTGAAGAGGTTCGTTCCGTTCGCATAGATGCGGAGGTTCTGTATGCCTGCACTCCGTATGGCGGGGATATTGAAGGTGTACCCGATCTCCATGTTTTTGAGGCGGAGATAGTCGGTTTTCCACAGGAAGTAATCGTTCCGGCGATCGCCTTCCGACGCCCAGTATTCGTCCTCGCGGTTGTATGTGCGCGGATGCTCGACCATCGGGTTTTCTTCCGTCCAGCGGTGGTCGTACGTCCATTTCAGGAAATTGCCGGCCGTCCCTGCGCGTTCGCGCCATATATAGGTATGTCCGCCGGTAGCGCCCTGGAAGAGGATCATGATGTCGAAGTTTCTGTACCGTCCCGTCAGTGTGAGTCCGGTCACGAACGTAGGCCGTTTTGCCTTGTCTATGCGCACGCGGTCTTCGGCAGTGATTGCGCCGTCGCCGTTGACGTCGACGAACTTGATGTCGCCCGTGCGGGCGTTTGTCCAGTGCGGATAGCTGTCAAGTTCTTCCTGCGTGTTGAATACGCCGTCGGTTTTGTAGAACAGTTCGGCGTCGACCATGCGGCCGGTCGAGCGCTGATATTCGGGAATACCCGGCGTTTCGTCCCAGAAGTCGATCTTATCCCGGGCATAGCTCGTGTTAAGCGCAGCGCCGTATTCAAACTTCCCTGCGCGGTCGTTCCACGCAATCAGCGCTTCAAAACCGCGGTTGCTCATCTCTCCCAGGTTTTCTTTCGGAAGGGTGATCCCCGACGTCTGGGGCAGCGATGCGTTACGGTTGATCAGCATATTTGTGCGTTTGTGGTAGAACACGTCTCCTTCGAAACTCAGGCGGTTCTGGAGAAATTTCAGTTCAAGTCCCAAGTCGTAAGTCGTACCTACTTCCCATGTGATGTTGGGATTGGGGGTACGGGTCGGATAGAGGGTTTTCGAGAAAGCCGAACCGAAGAGGTAGTCGGTGCCGAATCCGTAGGTATTCAGATACTGGATAGTGCGGTCGTAATTACCGTCGCTGTCGACCAGCGCGTCGTTACCCGTCTGGGATGCCGAGAGGCGCAGTTTGAAGTAGTCGACGGCTTTTACGTGGTCTTTCCAGAAGGATTCTTCGGATACCCGCCATGCGGCCATGACGCCGGGGAAGAAACCGTAGCGTTTGTCCTTGGGGAAGCGGTATGAACCGTCGTAGCGCCAGACAAATTCGAGCAGGTAGCGTTCCAGATAGTTGTAGGATACGCGGCCGAAGTAGTTCAGACGGCTTTCTTCCCACGAGTTGCCCGAATTGCTCTTCTCAGCCTGTCCGCCGTTGTCCATTTCAGCCAGTTTGTCGCTGATGAAATATTTGCGGAAAGCGGTCAGCCAGTCCTGCTGCTTGTCTTCGCCTTCGATACCGACGGTGATGCCGAAATTGTGATTGCTGAAGGAGAAGTCGTAGTTCACGATGGCGTTGAGCATCCACGCCGTGTTGTCGGTATGTTCCTGCGTCAGTTCAGGCGTAGCCACGCCTTCGGTGCCCCCTACCAGCGAGTTTGAAGCCTGGTCGTAGCTGTAGGTCATGAACGGTTTTTTGAAGAGCTTGCGCATCTTGAAATACTTGTCGTACGTACCTGAAGCGGTGACCGACAGTCCCTGCACGCCCGGTATGGTGAGTGTAGCCTTGAGCGTGTTCTGGAAGTAGTAGTCCTTCTGGTCGTCGGTTCCGGGCAGGTCGGTAGCGGCTATTGCGGGCGCATGTCCGTATTCGAGGCTGCGTCCGGGTTCGCCCGTGGGAAAGACGCCCGGATCGGTCGGCTTGCTTCGCACGATGGCGGTAAAGATGTCGCTGGCGCTGAAGATCGGATAGTTGCGCACTTCCATCCGGCTCGCATTGCCATACGACACGGAGATGTAGTCGTTCACCTTGAAGTCGAAGTTGGCGCGCACGCCGTACTGGTCGTAACGGTTGCCCGAATTTTTGTAGAGTCCGTCTTCGCCGTTAGCCGAGAGATTGACATAGTACTTAGAGCGATCGTTGCCTCCGGAGATACTTACATCGTGGCGGTATATGGGCGAAAATTCCTTGATACAGACGTCGTAATAGTCCGTATCGGGATAACCCCACGGATCGGAACCGTCCTTATATTTTTGCAGTTCCTCTTCCGTTTTCCACGGTGCGTTGCCTCGATAGCGGTTGATGTCGTTCATCATCGTGGCATATTCGAAGGCATTGGCCATTTCCGGCAGCCGGGTGGGCGAGGTCCATCCCATGTTGCCTTCGTAGGTGACGGTCGGTTTACCCTCCTTGCCGCGTTTGGTGGTGACGAGGATCACGCCGTTGGCTGCACGCGAACCGTAAATAGCCGCCGCCGCATCCTTGAGCACGGAGATGGATTCGATTTCGCCGGGCGGGATGCGGTCCATGCCGCCCGTCCGTCCGGGCACGCCGTCGACAACGATAAGAGGATCCTTGCTGCCGAGCGAGTTGGTGCCGCGGATGCGGATCGTGGTACCGCCGCCGCCCGGTTCGTCGGAACGCTGATAGCCGATCACACCCGGCATACGGCCTACCATGCCGTTCGAGAGGTTGGTAGTCGGAGAGGCTTTCAGTTCCTCTCCGCGCAGACTGGCTACTGCGCCGGTTACCGTCACTTTTTTCTGCACGCCATATCCTACGACGACCACTTCGTCCAGCGCCTGCGTGTCGTCGACGAGTTGTACGCGGATGTTGCGCTGTGCGCCTACGGTGATTTCCTGCGTCACGTAACCTACGTAGGAAAATACCAGCACGGCCTGACTGCCGGGAACCTGAATCGAATAGTCGCCGTCCAGGCCGGTAATGGTTCCGATGGTTGTGCCTTTCACTTGCACGTTCACTCCGATAAGCATTTCGCCCGAGGCGTCGGTGACAACACCCGACACGGCGATGTTCTGCGCCCATGCCGTCGTGGCAAAGCATAGGGAAATGCACGTAATCATGGTAGCGATCATCTTTCGCATCCCATTCATGTTGGTTTTAAAGAAGATTTTTCTCATATTTCTTCATTTGAAATTTAAAAAATTAGGGTTGTAAAAAATAAAATTAGATTTATATTTCGGGACGATTCTCCCCCGATGCGGGAGCGTAATCCCTTGCATTCCGTTTTTTTAGTCTGCATCTTACTTCATAGGCATTTTTGTTTTAAAGTTATACATTCAATTATTTTGTTTCCAGTTTATTTTATTTTATTTTATGTAAACGAAAACACAGTGTCTCTCCAGTATTTCTATCTCATCATCGCAGAATGTTATCGCTGTTATTCATGTTTTTAGCTCTACTAAAAGGTTCTAATCGGTCTTTATAATTCATTCCGTATTGTTAATATTCGGCGTCAAATATAACACTAAAAAATGCCCCCCCCCGTTAATATTTGCTAAATATTAGGGGTCAAAATGTTAATGTTTGTGTTTGAATTTGCAATATCTTATATTTAAGGTGATTAGAGTAAAAATAGGACGGTGTGAAATATACGGATGCAACCGCATTTTTTCCCCCCGGTGCGGAGTAAAAAAACATCTTCATTCGCCGCTTTCGGGTGGAACGGTCGTGTCCGGAAGACGGGTTTTCGGCCTGCGATGCTTGTGGCAGGTGATTGAAACGATGTTCGACGCAGTCAAAAGATGCGCCTTATCCGGAAAAAATCGTACCTTTGCGGCAGGATTGCGAAGACGGCTGTCCGCAATCGTTTGTGTTTGCCGTAGCGGGCGAACAGGGTTTTATTAATGCAGTAACATGGTACAGACAATGTTGGAGATAAGAAATTTGCATGCCGGCATCAGCGGCAGGGAGATATTGAAGGGTTTGGAACTGACCGTGCGCAGGGGAGAAGTACATGCCATCATGGGGCCGAACGGTTCGGGCAAGAGTACGCTCAGCAGCGTGCTGGTCGGCCATCCGGCGTTTGAAGTGACGGAAGGGACGGTTTCATTTCTCGGAAAAGACCTGCTTGCGCTGCCGGCCGAAGACCGCAGCCGCGAAGGCATTTTCCTCAGTTTCCAGTATCCGGTAGAAATTCCGGGCGTAAGCATGGTGAACTTCATGCGCGCCGCCGTCAATGCACACCGCACGTACAACGGCCGTCCGGCTCTTTCGGCCACCGAGTTTTTGAAACTGATGCGCGAGAAACGCGAAATCGTCGAGCTGGACAACAATCTGACAAGCCGCAGCGTGAACGAAGGTTTCTCGGGCGGCGAAAAGAAACGGAACGAAATCTTTCAGATGGCCATGCTCGAACCGCGCCTGGCCATCCTCGACGAGACCGACAGCGGACTGGATATAGACGCCCTGCGCATCGTGGCCCACGGCGTGAACAAACTGAAGACGGCCGACAACGCGATCATCGTGATCACGCACTACCAGCGGCTGCTCGACTACGTCAGGCCCGACGTGGTGCACGTGCTCTACGAAGGACGTATCGTCCGCACGGCCGGTCCCGAACTTGCACTCGAACTGGAAGATAAGGGATATGACTGGATCAGGGAACAGTTCGGGACGGCGTGAAAAAAAAGAAAAGCGAGCGCAAAAGCGGATTGCTTCACCCTTCGGGTTGCAATGACGGTGCAAACGGCGCGTCGACGATTTATGCCTGCCTCAAGCGGCCGTTTGCGGGTGGCCGTAAAAAGGCGGATGCAGGAAGCCGCGAACCGGCGATTGCCGGGGATTGAGTCATGTCCGTCATGCGCGGCAGGGATGTTGAAGATACGTCGAATGTATGTCGGAGGCAAGTGAAAACGATTTCGATGATACATTCGATGTATCACAGGATACATGAGAAGGACATTGAAAATACATTGAACCCATGTGGAAGGTACATTGAAGGTATGTGGATGATACATTGAGGGTATGTGAAAGGTGCATTGAAGGTATGTGGATGATACATGGAGTGGAGGTTTTGGATATATCGAATGTATGCCGGAGGCAGACCCGGTGGAGCATGGCGTCCGTCACTGCGTCCGTGCAAAAAGCAAGGCTGCGTCCAGGCCGCAAGCCGGAAGGGTTACTAACTCATGTTACGCATCCACTGCGCCGGACACCGGCACGCCCGAAGGGCTGGATTTTCATAACCGCAGGTAAGCAAAGCGCAGCCTGCGGAAGGGATGGCAGCCGGCGGTTCGCTGCCTGATCAGGCAGGACGCCGCTGTCGATACGGAAACGGTCCTGCCTTTCAGGCAGCCACAGTATGTGCGGGTCTTTCGCCGCAGGTCGTTGACCTGCGGTTATGGAAATCACGTCCTTCGGACTTGGGCTTGACGGTATGGAATTTGTGGCAGTGCGTAACATCAGTTACTAAGTTGAAATGCACCTTAATTGGACTTTGTAGAATTGA
>JAIRYD010000103.1 GCA_031267935.1 Tannerella sp. | reverse complement strand
CCGCCCGTCCAGCCGCGCGGACGGCAGGCTGTACGACCTGTGGCTGACGTTCCTGACGCAAATCGAAAACGCCTCGGAGCGGGTGCCTCAGGAACTGCTGGACAACGAAGTCACGTGCGCCGCGGTACGTTATCTGGAACGCAACTCGTACACAAAGTCGCAGCTCGAAACGTATGAAAAATACCTGGACGCGATCCGCGTCGAACGCACATTCTACGTCGACGCCCTGGCTAAAGGATGGGAGGAAGGCAAAGCGGAAGGCCGTGAGGAAGGCGAAGCGATCGGCCGTGAGAAAGGTCGTGAAGAAGGTGAAGCGATCGGTATGGCAAAAGGCGAAGCGGTTGGCCGGGAGAAAGGCAAAGCGGAAGTCGTAATTTCCTGCCGTCGCAACGGAATTCCGCTGGAGCAAATTCAGCTTGTTACCGGTCTGGACAGAGAGAGGATCGAAGAGATCCTTCATGCGGACAATGAGATTTAAGTATTGATTCCCTTTGTCTTTCACTGTCTATCCGTCGCCGGTGGCAGATGATGAAGCGCTGTTTTCCTGTCCCGCAAAGGCGATTTCCTTTTTTATTTTCATGCAGGATTTTGCTGATGCTCCATAAATTCGGCACGGGTTGCAAGTTTGTATCAACAAAACAAAGAAAGTCGCTGTATAAGCGACTTTTATTTGCGGAAAGAGAGGGATTCGAACCCCCGGTACAGTTACCCGTACACCGCATTTCGAGTGCGGCCCGATCGACCACTCCGGCATCTTTCCTTTTTTTGAGCGCTCAAAGATAGCTACTTTTTCCGAATATCGGCGTTGGCAGCGCTGTTTTCTGTACGAAAAAAACGAAAAAACGGAAAATCATATCCTTTCGAGCATTTTTTCAATCAGTTCGGCAAGGCTGTTCCTGTAAGATGTGTTCATACGGTGATCTGTGCGTCCGGCGATGATGCCGCAAACCGTCAGGGCACGATGTCCCATCAGCGTTGCCAGACCGGCCAGCGAAGAACTTTCCATATCGAAATTGGTGATTTTCCGGCCGTCATGTTCGAACGCTTCGATCCGGACATTGAGCGCCGGGTCGTGAAGCGGCAAGCGCAGCATGCGTCCCTGTGGGCCGTAAAAGCCGTTTGCTGCGATGGTTACGCCTCGCCGTATATCGTCCTGCGTCATTTGTTCGAGCAGTGATGTGTCGGCGCGTACGACATACGGTCGCAATCCGTCGATTTGCCATTCGAGTTGCCGGAGCAAAGCCTCTTCGAAGCGCATGTCGCGTATTTCTTCGTTGCAGTCGTAGAAGTAAACGACGCCGTCCAGCCCGATGGAATATTCGGCCGCGACGTACGTGCCGACCGGAACAGACGGCTGCAATCCACCCGATGTGCCGATGCGTACCATTGTGAGCCGGCGAAAGAACGGTTTGACCGTACGGGTGGCAAAATCGATATTGGCAAGTGCATCCAGTTCGTTGACAACGATATCCATGTTATCGCCGCCGATGCCGTGCGACACGACGGTGATACGTTTACTCCCGTAATATCCCGTGATGGAATGAAATTCCCGGTTTACGATGTCGCACTCCCTGTTTTCCAGATAGCGGCCGATATGCGAAACACGTGCCGGATCGCCGACGAGCAATATCCTTTCCGCCAGATGTTCAGGTTTGAGATGCAGATGGAAGATACTTCCATCTGCATTGATAATCAACTCCGAAGGAGGGATTTGTCTCATCTCGCGGCGTCAGTCCTTAATCGGTTTGTTCAGATTGGTGGGCGGTTTGGCGATGGCATCGCGCATGGACGTATCGGCCTCGATATTTTTCATCCGGTAGTAGTCCATGATTCCCAGGTTGCCGTTGCGAAACGCTTCGGCCATGGCTTTGGGTACTTCGGCTTCGGCTTCAATTACCTTGGCACGCGCTTCCTGTGCTTTGGACTTCATTTCCTGTTCGGTAGCGACGGCCATGGCACGGCGTTCCTCGGCTTTGGCCTGTGCGATATTCTTGTCGGCCTGTGCCTGATCCATCTGCAGTGCAGCGCCGATGTTTTTGCCGATGTCGATGTCGGCAATGTCGATGGACAGGATTTCGAATGCCGTTCCGGCATCCAGCCCTTTGCGCAGCACCAGTTTGGAAATGGAATCGGGATTTTCGAGCACACTTTTATGGTTTTCGGACGAGCCGATGGATGAAACGATGCCTTCGCCTACGCGTGCCAGTATGGTTTCTTCGCCGGCGCCGCCCACCAGTTGCTTGATGTTGGCGCGAACAGTCACGCGCGCTTTGGCAATCAACTGGATACCGTCTTTGGCTACTGCCGTGACAGGCGGTGTATCAATCACTTTCGGATTGACCGACATTTGTACGGCCTGAAATACGTCGCGTCCTGCAAGGTCGATCGCCGTCGCCATCTGGAACGTCAGGTCGATATTGGCTTTTGAGGCCGAAACCAGTGCATGCACGACACGTTCGACGTGTCCGCCTGCCAGATAGTGCGCTTCCAGTTCGTCGCGCGTCAGCGTACTCAGCCCCGCCTTGTGCGCTTCGATCATTGCCCTGGCGATGATGCCGGGCGGCACTTTGCGGATGCGCATCAAAAACAACTGTATCAGCGAGATATTCACTCCCGATACTTTTGCAGATATCCATAACAAAAACGGCACGTAATACCAGAAGATAAAAAACAGGATAACTACAGCAAAAACCAGTAAATAAAAAATAAAATCTGTCATAGCTTTAAAATATTAATTTTGAATAGATTTAACAATCACATGATACCCTTCCACCTGCATGATGACGACGGGCGTCTGCTCGTCGATAAAACTTTCCATTGCTTTGGCTTCGACGGTGGTAGCGCCGAAGCGAGCTTTGCCGATGGGCGCCAGTCTCGAGAGGGTGAGGCCTTCGTCGCCGGGGTTGAGTCCCATGTCGCGCGTGGAGGCAAGTTTGGCGTCTATATTTGTATTCAGTGCGATCCGCCGAAGTGATTTCGAGCGGAGTATCCGGTAGAAAAAAACGCTGTACACGACGAGAGAGGCGGCCAGCGTGATATGTCCACCTACCGTTCCCAATGTGTAGTAGCCGTACACAACGCCTCCGATGGCGAACAGTACGCCTCCGATGCCGGCTAGCGTGAGACCGGGAAAAAGGAAGATCTCCAGTAGAAAAAGGATAATTGCAATGATTGCAAGTGCAATGATGATGGTGATGTATACTGCCATGGCGTGTATTGTATTTAATGATTATTTTCCGAGTTGCGGGTTTTCTTGATCCATTCGTCCAGTTGTGTGTAGAGCGTAATTAACTCACTCTCCGATTTGAGGATGGACGATTTTAACTGGTCACGCACCGTATCGTTGCCTGTCGCATATCTGTCGCGCGATTCGTGCAAGCTCCGTTCGATGGATTCGATTTGTTTGCGGATGCTCTCCGCTTTCCGGTAAAAACTTTCGGCTTCGGGGTTTTTGAAGTCGTTCCATGTGTAGTAGGTTGCCCGGTCGTTCACTACCAGTTCGAAATCCTGCGGCTGTTTCGTGTCGATAGAGGTGCTTTCGTCCGTTCGTGCCCTGTCAATTAGCGCCGCATAATCGCTCCCCATCGTCCAGGTCTCTCTGATGGAAGTCAGCATGGCCCTGCGGCAGAGCCATGCATCGTCGTCGCTTTCGGCAATCCGCCTGCGCGATTCGTCGGGAATGAACAGGTAGACGCACGCTTTCCCTTCGGGCTGGTTTCGGTCGGAAACGAACCAGCCGATTTCTTTCGTTTCGTCGATGACCATCAGGTAGTCGTTGGCGGGTGAATTGAACGGCAGTCCCAACTGTTCGGGCGCCAGATAGGAATTGTTTTTGTAGCGCGTGACGAACAGGTCGTATCCGCCGATGGAGCCGTTTCCCTTCGAGGCGAAATAGAGCGTCACGCCGTCGCCCCGTACAAAGGGGAAGTTGTTGTCAGACGTATCTAAGTGGAAGACAGGACTTTCGTCTGCCCACGCATCCATCAGCCTGGACTGGGTATACAAGGCGTAGTGTCCGTTCCCGTCGGGGTGTCCGTAATAGGCTTGATCACCTTTCGGGTTGATATATACGGTCGTCTGGGGGTCGGCGGACTGGAAAAAGTCGCCGTAGGGCTGTAACGAGCCGCAATCTTCGCTCAGGAAATATGCCGAAAGAATTTCATCTTTAGCAACGACGATGCTGTCAATCACCTGTACGTCTTCCATCCGTTCCTTCATGCGAAGCAGTTTTTCGACGTATGCCAGTTGCGTTTCATACGGGCCGGTGTCTTCTTTCTTTTTCGTCATGAGTTCGATATAGCTTTCCCACATGTCGACGGCTTCGGCGAAACGGTATGCGGAGGTATAAATATCCGTCAAATAGCGATATGATTCGGCCACTTCGCGTTTCCGGGCTATCAGCAGGTGTTTTTCGGCCGCCTCAAAATCTCCCGTTTCGAAGCAGCAGACACCATACCATAAGTTGTAGGACGGATTCGAAGGCGCCTGCCTGACCAGTTTTTCGAAAGCGGGCTTTGCTTCTTCGTATTCTCCTTCGTTATAAAGTTTTTTTGCCTGGTCGAGACTCTGCGCATGTCCGCCAAGTACAATACAGCAGGCCACGACAAGGATTCTCGTAAGTTTTACAATGTAAAGTTTCATCGTTCGAAATGCACATAAAATTAGCCTCTCAAAGTTACGGAAAAAAATTGAATGCAATTATAGTGAATCGATTTTTTTTTCGATAAAAGTAAATATAGCCTGTTTTTCATCGGGATGGAACCATTCGATGTCTTTGTCGCGCCTGAACCAGGTCATCTGTTTGCGCGCGTAGACGCGGGTGTTGCGTTTGATTTTCTCGACGGCCTGTTCCAGCGTCCATTCTCCATCGAAATGGAGGAATAATTCTTTGTATCCTACCGTATTGAGTGCATTGAGATGACGGAGGGGATACACTCTCCGGGCTTCGTCGGACAATCCGTCGGCCATCATCCGGTCGACACGGCGGTTGATGCGTTCGCACAATTCTTCGCGCGGACGCGACAGTCCGATTTTGATTATGTGAAAAGGGCGTGTTTTGGAGCGATGCGTACGGAACGACGAATAGGGGCGGGCGGTCATGCGGCAGATTTCGACGGCGTGGACGACACGCTTGTGGTTCCTGCGATCTACTTCGTGGTAGTAGACGGGGTCGGCGCGGCGCAGCTCGTCCAGCAATACGGACAATCCTTCCTGTTCATATTGCCTGCGGACGGCTTCGCGGATGTCGGGCGTCACGGTCGGCATCTCGTCGATACCCCGGCAAATGGCATCGATATACATCATTGACCCGCCGGCAAGCACGAGGACGTGATGACGTTCGAAAAGGGTATCCAGCAGTGCGACGACCTGCGTTTCGAAAAGGCTGACACTGTAATAATCAGTCAGTTCAAGTATGCCCACCATGTAATGTTCGGCTTGCATGCGTTGTGCGGGTGCAGGAGCGGCCGTGCCGATGACAAGATCTCTGTACAGCTGGCGCGAATCGGCCGAGATGACCGGCGAACCGTATTTTTCCGCAAGCTGCAGGCTCAAATCCGTTTTCCCGACGCCGGTAGGGCCGAGCAGCACGAGCAGCACATTCATCAATAACGTTCGTCTTCGAAAAAACCGTCGGCAGATTCGTTGTAGTTCAGTTTGTCCAGTTCGTCTTCGTCGTATTCCGAGTCGCCGTAAAATTCATCGTCGATGTCGACGTTCTCCAGTCGTTTTTCCATTTCTTCGGCCGAGATGATTTGGGGGGGAGGCATGCCTGCGGACAATGTGCAGACGGCTTTGTCGAGACTCTGTCCGGGGATGATTTCGCTCAGTTCCATAAAGAAAACGCGTTCGATCATGTAGTCGAAGACGTAGAGCAGTTTCTGATGCTCGTCTTCCAGCAGTTCGTCCAGCGGTGTATCTTCCATCAAGTACGTATCTGTTTCGGACGAGGCGCCCATGTCTATTAGCGTGATTTCGGTCTTTTTATTCCACTCCTCGTCGCAGATAAAAAACGAGCATATCTGGTCCTCCCTGTAGTCGGTCGCTTCCAGAATGGCTTTGTGCAGATCAAAAAAAGTGGATTCGGGACTTATTTTTATCTCCCGCTTGAAATCGTCCACTTCATCTGAAAGAATAAGAAATCGGTATATCATAATCGTTTGTTTATTTAGCGCTCCAAAAGTAGGCAATATTATAAATATGACATTCCAAATCGGTCTTTTTTTTTGGTATCCGGGATATTATTCGTCGATAGACCCCTTGACGATGCCGCGCTTAGACGACTTGATAAAGTCGAGTATCAGGTCGCGTTCGACGCACGGTTCGTATTCCGTTTCGATACATTTGAGCGCGTCGGTATTGTTCAGTCCGCGCGTATAAAGCGTGCGGTAAATATCCTGAATGAGATAGACCTGTCCGTTGGTAAATCCTTTCCGGCGCAGCCCGACGATGTTGATTCCGCAGTATACGATGGGATCGCGACCGATGAGCGTGTAGGGAGGGATGTCTTTTCCGATGCGTGAGCCGCCCTGGATCATCACGTGTTTGGATATGCGCGTAAACTGGTGCACCAGCGAGCCGCCGCTGACGATGGCATAGTCGTCGATGTCCACTTCGCCCGCGATCTGCGAGGCATTGCCGATGATGACGTAGTCTTTCACTACGCAGTCGTGGGCGATGTGCGAGTAGGCCATGACCAGGCAGTGATTCCCGACGATCGTCCGGCCTTTCGACGCCGTTCCGCGGTTGATGGTCACACACTCGCGAATGGTCGTGTCGTCACCGATTTCGGCCGTGGTGATTTCGCCCATAAACTTCAAATCCTGCGGAATGCCCGCAATCACGGCGCCCGGAAAAATTCTGCAATTCCGGCCGATACGTGCGCCGTCGAGAATGACGGCGTGCGGAAATATGTGCGTGTTGTCGCCGATGACGACGTCTTTTTCAATGACGACGAAAGGATCAATAGAAACATTGTTCCCGATTTTTGCTTCGGGATGAATAATTGCAAATGGGGAGTGCATGATGTGCGATTGTTTATTTATTTTTAATGATTTGTGCCATAAATTCGGCTTCACAGACGATTTTTTCCCCGACGAAGACGTATCCTTTCATTGTGGAAATGCCCCGGCGCATGGGCGCCAGCAGTTCGAGACGGAAAATCAGCGTGTCGCCCGGCACTACTTTCTGGCGAAATTTTACGCCGTCGATTTTCATGAAATACGTGGAATAGCGTTCCGGTTCATCTACCGAGTTGAGTACCAGCAATCCGCCGGTTTGCGCCATGGCTTCGACGAGCAGCACGCCCGGCATGACCGGTTCCTGCGGAAAATGTCCCTGAAAGAACGGTTCGTTGACGGTCACGTTCTTGATGCCGACGATGTAGTTGCCTCCTATTTCGATGATTCTGTCGACGAACAGAAACGGATAACGGTGCGGCAGCAGTTCCCTGATGCGGTTGATGTCCATGACGGGCATACATTCGGGTTGAAAAATAGGCGCCTGTATTTCGTTTATTTTTATATCTTTACGGATAAGACGCGCCAACTGGTTGTTGATTTTATGTCCCGGGCGGGTTGCGATGATATGTCCTTTGACGGGTTTGCCGATCAGTGCAATGTCGCCGATGACGTCAATGAGTTTGTGTCGTGCCGGTTCATTATTATATACCAGCGGTTTGCCGTTCACATATCCCAGTTTTTCGCAGTTGTAGTGGGGCAGGCCAAATTCGTCGGTCAGGTGGTCCAGTCCCTGCTGGGGCATCTTTTCGTCGTAGATGACGATGGCATTGTCGAGGTCTCCGCCCTTGATGAGATTGTTTTTGCGAAGCATTTCTATCTCGCGGACAAAAACGAATGTGCGCGATGCTGCTATTTCGCCGGCGAAACGGCTGATGTCCGTCAGCGTGGCATACTGATTGGACAGCACGGGCGAATCGAACGAGATGAGCACGTTCATGCTGAATTTGTCGTCGGGGAGAATGACGAGCGACGAGCCGCTTTTTTCGTCCGTCACCTCAATCTTGTGCCGCACGATGTAATAGTCGCGCGGTGCGTTCTGTTCCTCGCAGCCGGCCTTTTCGATGGATTCCGAGAAGAACCGGGCGCTGCCGTCGAGTATCGGAAATTCGGGTGCATCTACTTCTATCAGGCAATTGTCTATTTCTGCGGCATACAGGGCGGCTATCGCATGTTCGATTGTCCCGACCTGTACGTCGTTTTTACCTACTACCGTGCTGCGTTGCGTGTGAATGACGTTTTCGGCGAGCGCCTCGATCACCGGCTGGTCTTTAATGTCCGTGCGTTTGATTTTGTATCCGTGGTTTTCGGGTGCAGGGAGGAACCGGACGCGGATATTCAGTCCGGTATGCAGTCCTATTCCCTCCAGCGAAAATTCGGATGCGATCGTTTTCTGTCTGTGCATGCCTTATTGTTATTTTGTTGTTATTTTACTTTTCAGTTCTTCCACTTCCTGCTGCAGGCGGTTGAGTGCTTTGTATACATCCGGCAATTTATTGAATATGGCCGTCGAACGGAAAAAGTCTTTCGATTGTATGGCGGGCGTTCCCATCACGGTCGTATCCGGCTGCAGGTTGCGCATGATGCCCGACTGGGCGGCAATGACGGCGCCGTCGCCGATGTGCAGATGCCCTGCGATTCCCACTTGTCCGGCAAACATGCAGTGCCTGCCTATTTTTGTCGAACCGGCAATGCCCGTCTGCGCCGCCATGACGGTGTCTTCGCCGATTTCCACGTTGTGGGCGATTTGTATCAAATTGTCCAGTTTCACGCCGCGCCGGATGATGGTCGATCCCATGACGGCGCGGTCTATCGTCGTATTTGCGCCGATTTCCACTTCGTCTTCGAGCACGACGTTTCCGATCTGCGGAATTTTCATGTATGCCTGGCCTTCGGGGGCAAAGCCGAACCCGTCTGCTCCGACGACGGCTCCGGCGTGGATGATGCAGCGCTGTCCGACGATGCAGTGGGCATAAACGGTCACGTGCGGATAAATGATCGTATGGTCGCCGACGTGCACGTGGTCGCCTATGCAGGCGAAAGGATGTATGACGCAGTTGTGACCGATCACGGTATGTTCGCCGATGCAGGCCATGGCGCCCACGAAACTGTTTTTACCCACCTGTGCCGAGGCGGCAATACATGCGGATGGATGGACGCCTGTTTTTTGCTCCTGCTGCGTCTGTTCGACCATGTTCATCAGGGTAGCCAGCGCATTGTAGGCATTGGGAACCTTGATCAGTGTCGCCCGAACGGTTGCCGAAGGTATAAAATCGCTATTTACCAAAACAATACTTGCATCTGTCCGGTAGAGATAGTGCTCGTATTTGAGGTTTGCCAGAAATGTAAGGGAACCTTTTTTGCTTTCTTCAATCTTCGAGAAGTTGTTCACTTTTACTTTTGGATTACCTTCGATCTTTCCATTAAGAAAGGTTGCTAATTCTTCAGCAGAAAACTCCATTTTCAATTTATTATTATTTTCTTTGCGAATAAAAATACGACAGGAGAAAAGATGCGGCCGCGATTTTATTTACATAAACCGGACAAAGGTGAGAATAATTTTTCGGATACATGTACTTTTTAGTATTATTTTAGTTATTAATTATTCTTCAGATAGCCTGCCATTTCCACTTGTATTTTCTGCGCTTCGCAGCGGGCGGCATCGGTGAACGATTCCGTCCGGTCGGCATAAATGATTGCTCTCGAGGAGTTGACAATCAGTCCGCATTGCGCATTCATGCCGTAGGTGCATACTTCTTCGAGCGAACCGCCCTGCGCTCCGACGCCCGGCACGAGCAGGAAATGACGGGGTGCATGGCGACGTATTTCGAGAAACATTTTCCCCTGCGTGGCGCCGACGACGAACATCATCTGCTCGTCCGTCGCCCACTCCTGCGATTTCTTCAGCACTTTTTCGAACAGCCGTTCGCCCTGCGCGTCTGCGGTCATCTGGAAATCCTGCGCGCCTTTGTTGGACGTGAGGGCCAAAAGGATAATCCACCGGCCTTCGACGAGGAACGGCGCAATGCTGTCTTCGCCCATGTAGGGCGCTACCGTCACGGCGTCCACGCCGGCATGTTCGAAAAACGAGCGGGCGTAGAGTTCGGACGTGTTGCCGATGTCACCACGTTTGGCGTCGGCGATGATGAACTGGTCCGGATAATGCGTCCGGATGTAGGCCACCGTTTTCTCAAAAGCCACAATGCCTTTGGCGCCAAGACTTTCGTAGAAGGCCAGATTGGGTTTGTAGGCCACGCAGTACGGCGCGGTGGCGTCGATGATGCCGCGGTTGAATGCGAAGACGGGGTCGTCTTCGTGCAGCAGGTGCGGCGGAATAAGGCGGATATCCGTATCCAGTCCTACGCAGAGGAATGATTGCTTTTGCGTGATATGATTGAAAAGTTCCTGTTTGGTCATGTTCTGAATCGCTGAATCTTTGAATTTAGAATTACAGTTCGCTCTCTTTCAGCCGTTCTGCGTTCTCTGCCACAATCAGATGGTCGATGCAGTCCTGAATGTTGCCGTCCATGAAAGCGGTCAGGTTGTAGATGGTATAGTTGATGCGGTGGTCGGTGATGCGTCCCTGCGGATAGTTGTAGGTACGGATTTTTGCCGAGCGGTCGCCCGTCGAAACCATCGTTTTGCGCTTTGACGCGATGTCGCTCTGGTGCTTGCGCAGTTCGGCGTCGTACAGTCTGGCGCGCAGCATCTGCATGGCCAGTTCGCGGTTGGCCAGCTGTGTACGTGCCTGCTGGCACACGACGACGATGCCCGACGGCTTGTGTGTCAACTGTACTTTCGTTTCGACCTTGTTCACGTTTTGTCCACCCGCTCCGCCCGAGCGCGCCGTCTGCATCTCGATGTCGGCGGGATTGATTTCCACATCCACCTCTTCGGCTTCGGACAGCACGGCCACGGTGGCCGCCGAGGTGTGTACGCGCCCCTGCGTTTCAGTCTGAGGTACGCGCTGCACACGGTGTACGCCCGATTCGTATTTTAGAATACCGTACGCGCCCGCGCCCGTCACGGTGAATATGATTTCCTTGAATCCGCCGGCCGTGCCTTCCGTCATGCCGGTGATTTCGGTTTGCCAGCCTTTGGTTTCGCAGTATTTCTGGTACATGCGATACAGATCGCCGGCAAAGATGGCAGCCTCGTCGCCGCCTGTCCCGCCGCGGATTTCCACGATGGCGTTTTTGTCGTCCTGCGGGTCGGCGGGGATGAGCATCAGTTTGATGGATTCTTCCAGTTGAGGGAGGCGTTCCTGACACGTTTCCAACTCGATGCGGGCCATTTCTTTCAATTCGGAATCGGCTTCGTGCATCAGGATGTCTTTTGCTTCTTCGATGCCGCGGAGGACTTGCAGGTAGTCCGCACGCGCTTTTATCAACCGTTCCAGTTCCTTGTAGTCTTTTGAGAGACGGGCGTAACGCTTCTGATCGGCGATGATCGAAGGATCGGTGATCCGCGTCGCAATTTCTTCGAAACGGCTCGTCAGTCCGTTGAGTCTGGATAATATGCTGTTGTTGTCGGACATTCGCTTTTACTGATATCTTAATTCTCCAAATTCGGAACGGATTATCAATTCTTTCCCGCTGCAGGCTTCGACATGTCCGATCACCTGCGCGTCGATGTGGAACGTTTCGGACAGGGAGATGATGTCCTGTGCATACGCTTCAGGCAGGTAAAATTCCATCCGGTGACCCATGTTGAACACCTTGTACATCTCCGCCCATGCCGTGCCGCTCTGCGTCTGTATCGTGCGAAACAGCGGCGGGACGGGAAAAAGACGGTCTTTTACGATACGCATGTCGTCCACAAAATGCAGTATTTTCGTTTGCGCTCCGCCCGAACAGTGCACCATGCCGTGGATATGCGGCCGCAGCGTATCCAGCAATTTTTTTACCACCGGGGCATACGTGCGGGTGGGGGAGAGGACGAGTTTTCCGGCGTCCAGCGGCGTGCCGTCCACGGGATCGGTCACTTTCAACCGTCCCGAATAGACCAGTTCGTCGGGCAGGGACGCATCGTAGCTTTCGGGATATTTTTCTGCGAGATACCGGGCAAACAGGTCGTGGCGCGCCGAAGTCAGTCCGTTGCTGCCCATGCCGCCGTTGTACGTTTTTTCGTAAGTAGCCTGTCCGAACGATGCCAGCCCGACAATCACGTCGCCCGGACGGATGCGTGCATTGTCGATCACATCGCTGCGTCGCATGCGGCAGGTGACGGTGCTGTCTACGATGATGGTACGCACGAGGTCGCCCACGTCGGCCGTTTCGCCTCCCGTGGCATACACGCCGACGCCCATCCCGCGCAGTTCGGCCAGCAGTTCGTCCGTACCGCCGATGATGGAGGCAATTACTTCGCCGGGAATCAGCAGCTTATTACGCCCAATGGTGCTCGAAACAAGTATGTTGTCGGTAGCGCCGACGCAGATCAGATCGTCGATATTCATAATCAGTGCGTCCTGTGCGATACCTTTCCAGACGCTCAGGTCACCCGTTTCGCGCCAGTAGATGTAGGCGAGCGACGACTTTGTGCCCGCCCCGTCGGCATGCATGATGTTGCAGTAAGCGGGATCGCCACCCAGCACGTCGGGGATAATCTTGCAGAAAGCTTTGGGATAAAGTCCTTTGTCAATATTGCGGATGGCGTTGTGTACGTCTTCTTTGGAAGCGCTGACGCCGCGCAGGTGGTATCTGTTGTCGCTCATGGGCAGTTATTTTCGGAATGTGGCGGTTTTCTTTTCGAGGCCGGCAGCGGGCGCGACGTTTTTTTCGCCGCGTCCCTGTTTTTTATGACGAACGGTATTTCATCGTTTTCGCTTGCCGTGTCGAAACGATACAGTTCGTAGGTTTCGATAAGGGCGATCAGTTTGGATGCATATTGCGGGTCTGTTGCGTAACCGTATTGTTTCAACCCTTTAGCCCAGTTTTTATAGTCGGTTGCCGGCAGTTTGAACAGTGGGTCGTAACGGTTGCGGCCGGTCAGAAACAGCGAATGATCTTCGTAGGAATCGGCGGCGGCGAGGTATTTGCGATAGCAGGCGCTGCCATCCGCATGGTTCTTCTGAATGCAAAGTCCGTTCCAGTCGTTACACTTGATTCCGAAATGATTGTTACCGCCCAGCGCGAGGTAGCTCTGCCCGGCGGACGATTCCAGAATCGCCTGCGCAAGGATGATGCTTGCCGGGATCTTGTACTTCTTCTGTTGCCGGATGGCTGTTTTGCAGTACGTTTCGATGTAATCGCAATAGTCCCGGCGGTAGCCGGCAGTTTCCGTTCCGGACGGTTCGGCCTGCAGCAGACATGTGGCCGCGATGCCTGCCGACAAGAACAGCAGCAGGCGGAATTTCCTCGATGATGTAAACGCAATGTTCATATTTTTCTGATTACCTTAACTTAAGCACATCGCCTTCTTCGGGAGTGAAATCAGGCTTTTTATTGTTCAGTTTATACAGACTCTTGATTTGAATGCCGTAGCGTTGCGAAATGCCGTGCATGGATTCGCCGATTCGTACCGTATGGAACTGGTAGGGTTTGTCGGCTTTTTTCTTTTTCTTCTGAAGATAGACGACGTCGCCTTTTTCGAGCGGGAAGCCTTCCGGCATCTCGTTGTATTTACGCAGTTTGCCGGCCTTGAATCCGAGATCGGAAGCAATGTCGTCCAGCGTATCGCTGTTGTCGGCAATGACATATATCAGGTCGTGCGTTTTGAATACCTCGCGTGCGAGCGGGACGTTGGCCGGTCGTTTTTCTTTTTTCTCCTTTTTCGTCTTTTCCCGGTCGATGTTGTACAGTTGATACGTCTCGATGATGTCTATCAGTTTGTTTGCATAGCCGCGATCGGTGGCATAGCCACATTCCTGCAAGCCTTTTGCCCATCGTCTGTAATCGGTGATCCGGTAATTGAACAGACGGTCGTAGCGGGACTGGTCGACCAGAAAGCGGGAATGGTCTTCGTACGACTCCAGGACGCTTTTGTATTTGCGAAAACATTCATTCGCCCGGTCGTCGTTGTGATAGGAGCGCGCGCCTTTCCAGTTCGAATGACACTTGATCCCGAAGTGATTGTTCGAATTTTTTGCAAGAGTCGATGCACCCGCGTTTGATTCCAGCAACGCCTGCGCCAGGGTAATGCTTGCCGGGATTTTGTATTTTTTCTGTTGCCGGACAGCTTCGTCCCTGTATTTACCGATATATTTTTCGTATGTCGAATTTTTGCGTATCGCGTTTGCATGAAATGAATTAAACGCAATAAACAACAGAAAAAGCAAAATGTATCGACTGTTCAGTTTCATAAATATCATGTTATCCTGTTACTTTTTACGCAGGAGGACAAACACCTGCTGTCAAATCGCGCACAAAGGTATAAAAAATAATGATAATTATCAATGTTTGATATAAAGCATCATATTTTATCACCTTAGTTCGGGATAAATGTGATATAAATAGAGGTGATACCGTGCGCGGCATGGTTTCGTGCATTGCACACGGAAAAGCGGATCTTACAAAGACGATGGGACATGTCTTTTGAAACATCCCCCGGCGACAACTGTGAATCCGTTCATAGCTTATCTTCATTGTTAAACTCATAATTTTAGCCTGCGTGAAGTATACATGCTTGGATATACTTGATTTTTATGTAAATTTGCACCGTTATTCAGGAATATGAACAAAACAATATTAGTAACCGGCGCCTGCGGGCAGTTGGGCAGCGCCATCCGCATGTCGGCGTCTGCACGCCGCGACTGCGTTTTTCATTTCACGGATGTGGATACGCTGGACTTGTGCGACGCGTCGCAACTGTCCGACTTCGTGGCACGGAATGATATCCGGTATGTACTGAACTGTGCGGCGTACACGGCTGTGGACAAGGCGGAAGAAGATGTTGAACGGTGCATGCGCATCAATTTCGATGCGGTGCGGAACATGGGGCGCGTCGCCGGGTTGCACGGCATAAAGGTGATACACATCTCTACCGACTATGTCTTCGACGGCCGCGGCACGAAGCCTCTTCGCGAAGACGATGCGACGAATCCGCAGTCGGTCTACGGCGCAAGCAAGCTGGCCGGAGAAAAGGCGCTGCAAGCCGTTTGTCCCGACAGCGTGATCATTCGCACGGCATGGCTGTATTCGGAATACGGCCACAACTTCTTCAAGACGATGCTGCAGCTGGGACGCGAACGCGAAACCGTCCGTGTCGTATCCGACCAGACGGGGACGCCCACCTATGCCGCCGATCTGGCGGAAGCGATGCTGACCGTCGTCGACAGCCCGGCGTTCGTGCCCGGCATATACCATTATTCGAACGAAGGCATTTGCAGCTGGTATGATTTTGCAGTAAAAATCATGAACCGTGCCGGCCTGCACTGCCGCGTGGAACCTGTCCGGACGCATGAATATCCGACGCGCGCCGTCCGTCCGGCATACAGCGTACTCGACAAGGATAAAATCAGGCAGACATACGGCGTGAAGGTCCCCGACTGGGAAACAGGCCTCGAAAAAGCCCTGAAACGCTTCCAATCATTAAATCGCGAATCATGAACTATTCGGAAGAAATACGGCGGAGAAGAACGTTCGCCATCATCAGCCACCCGGACGCAGGAAAAACGACACTCACGGAAAAACTGCTTCTCTTCGGAGGCGCCATCCATATCGCCGGCGCCGTGAAGTCGAACAAGATCCGCAGGACGGCTACATCCGACTGGATGGAAATCGAAAAGCAGCGCGGCATATCGGTCGCCACCTCGGTCATGGCCTTCGACTACGAAGGATACAAGATCAATATCCTCGACACGCCGGGACACCAGGATTTTGCGGAAGACACGTTCCGAACGCTGACGGCGACAGACAGCGCGGTCATCGTCGTGGATGCCGCCAAAGGCGTGGAAGCGCAGACGCGTAAACTGATGGAAGTATGCCGGATGCGCAAAACGCCCGTCATCGTGTTCATCAACAAGATGGATCGCGAAGGGAAAGATCCCTTCGACCTGCTCGACGAAATTGAAAGCGAACTGAAAATCAAAGTCTGCCCGCTGAGCTGGCCCATCGAGATGGGACCGCGTTTCAAGGGCGTATACAATCTGTATGAAAGAAAACTGGATCTTTATACGCCAAGTAAACAAACTATTACCGAAAGCGTGGAAATAAAGGACATCCACGACGACGAACTGGAAAAACACATCGAACCGCTCCTTGCAGAAAAACTCCGTGCGCATGTCGAACTGATCGACGGCGTTTATCCGGCGTTCGACGCGGCGACGTATCTGACGGGCGACGTGGCGCCCGTCTTTTTCGGGTCGGCACTGAATAATTTCGGCGTCAGAGAATTGCTCGACTGCTTTGTGCGCATTGCACCCTCGCCGCGTCCGGTGCAGGCGATTGAACGCACGGTGGATCCGTTGGAAAACGACTTCTCGGGATTCATATTCAAGATTCATGCCAACATGGATCCGAACCACCGCAGCTGCATCGCATTCGTAAAAGTCTGTTCGGGACGCTTCGAGCGGAATGCCAACTACCGGCATGTACGTCTGGACAGGACGCTGCGCTTCAGCAGTCCGACCGCTTTCATGGCGCAAAAAAAAGAAATCGTGGACGAAGCGTTTGCCGGCGATATCGTCGGATTGCCGGACACGGGCAACTTCAAAACGGGCGACAGCCTGACGGCAGGCGAAAATCTTCACTTCAAAGGCCTTCCGAGTTTCTCGCCCGAGATGTTCAAATATATCGAAAATGCCGATCCGATGAAAACGAAACAGTTGAACAGAGGCATCGAACAACTGATGGACGAAGGCGTGGCACAACTGTTTGTCAACCGGATGAGCGGACGGAAAATCATCGGAACCGTAGGACAGCTGCAGTTCGAAGTGATCCAGTACCGCCTGCTGCACGAATACGGCGCACAGTGCAAATGGGAACCGCTTGCGCTGTACAGAGCCTGCTGGATCGAGAGCGAAAATGAAACGGAGCTGGCGAACTTCAAACGGCGTAAATCGTCGTACATGGCGACCGACCGCGAAGGACGCGACGTCTATTTGGCCGACTCGTCATACGTGCTCGCAATGGCACGGCAGGACTTTCCCGATATACGGTTTCACTTTACATCGGAATTTTAGGAACGCGAAATAAACCACATACAAGTATTTCCCGCATCCGCAGGATGCATCTCCATGTACTTTATCTTTTATTTTTAACACGGAGTACACAGCGAACACAAAGAATGATTCATCCGCATTTTCCGTTCCGCAGAAGACGGTTTCGAATATGCGGTTTTCAACCGGCAGCGCTCCTTGTGTCCTCCGTGTTTGAATAAAAGAAGCACGGAAAGTGCACGGAGATGCATCCTCCGGATGCCGATCATTACAAACACTGCTGCATGCTATTTTATTTCACGTTACTAAGGAGCGCGTCTTTCGCCTGAAAAAAAAGGCTGTCCATTCCGGACAGCCTCTTTTTTTTGATTCCAGGCAATTTGCCTGTCTGCGGTTTCTATTGCACAACCACCTTGTACGCCTTTCCGTCGAGAAGGACGGTATAGTAGCCCTGCGGCAGCGATTCCGTCGTCAGACCGGCGCTCACCGACAGCTGTTTATGCAACTCTCCGCCCAGCGTGTAGACGGACAGCGT
>JAIRYD010000080.1 GCA_031267935.1 Tannerella sp. | reverse complement strand
AAACGCCCCCACCCGCGACATGTCCGAATCCTACGAAATCGGCGACCCGCGCAAATACGTGTCCATGCGCGACGGCTGGACGAATGTCAAGACCGGCGCCTGGGAAAGCGACAAATACGTCTGCAAGTACTACGACGTGTCCACCAGCGGTTCCGACAACGGAAACAACTGGATCGAGCTTCGCCTGGCCGACGTCTATCTGCTCTATGCCGAAGCCCTTGTACGGACAGGCGGCGACAAGCAGGAAGCCCTCAACTATGTAAACCGGATTCGCCAGCGTGCGCGCAATACGCCGGGCGACCCCGAGATGCAAGCGACAGCCGACCAGACGGCAGCCAACCTGCTGAAAGACCTCAGTGCAGGCGACTATCCGACCGACGACGCCCTCCTGCTCGCCATCGAAAAGGAACGGAGGATAGAACTGGCCTTCGAAAACCATCGCTGGTTCGACCTCGTGCGAACGGGCAGGGCCAAAGAGGTGATGATCGCCGAACAGGCGTATGACGGATTCCCCGCCTTCACGTGGAGCGACAATGCCCTGGCATATCCCATCCCCATGACCGTGATGCAGTCGAACCCCGGCAAAATCGTTCAAAACAGAGGATATACACAGTTATAAACAACAATAATGAATATCGACATGAAAAAAACGTTTTTTATCTGCATGGCGCTTCTGTTCGTCCACACGATCTGCCGGGCACAGGTCCACACGCTGACGGACGACGAGAAAGCGCAGGGCTGGACGCTGCTGTTCAATGGAAAGAATCTGGACGGCTGGACGTCCGTCGGCAAGGATGCGCCCCCGGCGGCCGGCTGGACCGTTGAAGACGGCATACTGACCGTCAGAAAGGACGGCGACAAGCGTGGCGGCGACATCATCACCCGCGAACAGTTCTCCGATTTCGAACTGCAGGCCGACTTCCGCGTGACGGCCGGCGCCAACAGCGGCATCAAGTATTTCTTTGCCCGCTACGAAAAAGGCGGCTGGCTGGGACTGGAGTATCAGCTTATCGACGACGAAACGCATCCCGACGCCAAACTGGGACGCGACGGCAACCGCCGCCAGGCCGGACTGTACGACATGTTTGCGCCGCTCGAAAACATGGACAAACCCGTCGGCGAATGGAACAGTGCGCGCATCGTGTCGAAAGGATCCACAGTCGAACACTATCTGAACGGAGTAAAAGTGCTCTCTTTCGACCGCAAAAGCAAAGCCTATGCGGATGCTTACGAACTGAGCAAATACAAAGGCAGCGTCCCCGTGTTCGGCCATGTCGAAAAGGGACATATCCTCTTTCAGGACCACGGCGATGTCGTATCGTTTAGAAACGTAAAGATAAGAATACTCAAATAAAACGCATCAATATGGAAACAACATCAAGAAGAAATTTTATCAAGCAGGTAGCCGCTACGGGTATCGGAATGAGTCTGGGCGGAGCGACGCTCAGCGCGAAAAGCTATGCCCGCGTGATCGGCGCAAATGAGCGTCTGCACGTGGCGGTGATGGGAACGAACGGACGCGGCGCCGGCATGGCGCGCAGTTTCCAGAGTTTCGACGAAGTGGATATCAGCTACATCTGCGACGTGGACGAGAATGCCCTGGCAAAAGGACTGGACGCCGTAAAAAAAGCCGGAGGCAACAGTGCAAAGGCAGAAAAAGATATCCGCAAAATATTGGAAGATAAAAATGTGGATGCCCTCTATTATGCCACGCCCGACCACTGGCATGCACCGGCAGCCATCATGGCCTGTCAGGCAGGCAAACATGTCTACGGCGAAAAACCCTGCAGTCATACGCCGCACGAAGGCGAACTGATGATTGCCGCCGCACGCAAATACAACCGCGTCGTGCAGATCGGCGCGCAGCGTCGTTCGTGGCCCGGCGTCATCGCGGCCATCAACGAACTGCATGGCGGCATCATCGGCAAAGTATATTTCGCACGGGGATGGTATACCAACCGGCGCGTGTCGATAGGCTTCGGCAAACCGGCACAGGCGCCCGCCCACCTGGACTACAACCTCTGGCAGGGACCCGCGCCGCGCCGCACTTTCCGCGACAACCTGGTGCACTACAACTGGCACTGGTTCTGGCACTGGGGTACGGGCGAAGCGCTGAACAACGGCACGCACGAGATCGACGTCATCCGCTGGGGACTGGGCGTCGACTATCCGACGCATGTCAGCTCCGACGGCGCACGCTTCGTCTTCAAGGACGACTGGGAAACACCCGATACGCAAATCATCAACCTCCGGTTCGGCGACGACTGCCTCGTCACGTGGGAAGGACGCAGCTGCAACTCCCGCAATTCCGAAGGCGGAGACCGCGGCGTCGTCTTCTACGGCGAAACGGGTTCGATGGAAACGGGACACAACGGCTATCGCGTCTACGACCAGCGCAACAAACTGGTGAAGGAACTGGATTCGAAAGACATCATCGACGGACGCGATCCCTCAAGCCCCAGCGCAAACCTCGACAAGGTACACATCGCCGACTTCCTGGATGCCATCAGGAACAACCGCCTGCCCAATGCCGACGTAGCCGAACTGCACAAAAGTACGGTACTCGTACAGTTGGGAAACATCGCCTGGCGTACCGGCCAGCGGCTCACCATCGACCCGTCCAGCGGACACATCGTGAATTGTCCGGAAGCACAAAGCCTCTGGAGCCGTACATACGAACCCGGATGGGAACCGGTCATTTGATTTTGCTTTTCAACGAAGGCGTGCCGGTCCGACCGGTGCGCCTTCATTTTTATTCTTTATTCTTTATATAATGAAAACAGGCACTTTATTCAGCATCGGGATCTTATTGTTGTCCCTGCACGCGAAAGCTCAAAACAGACAATATGCCGTTCCGGGAAATATAGAATCGTATATCGACCGCTTCGAACTGCGTACCTCCGACATGAACGGCAACGGATGGGCACACTACTACATTCCACGGGGAATGGGCGACACGCTGACCGTGAAAATGTCGTGCGTATACCTGGGCAAACAGACTCACGCGCCGCACGTCCACCACGAAGACGAATCGTTCTACGTCGTCCGGGGACCGGTCAACTTTCACATCAACGGCGAGGAACGCATCTTCAACACCGGCGATTTCGTCTATACGCCGAGCGGCTCGTCGCACAATATCCAGCGCGTGAGCGAGCAGGATACCATCAAATATCTCGTGATAAAACGCGAAACAGCCGGCCACGTCGACAAGCCTCATCCCGTCGGCAAACCCGACTACACGTTCGACGACTGCATCACCTACCCGTCGAAACACACGGAATGGACCGGTGCGGGAAACGATGCACAGTTGGTTTTGCTCGACAGGCATTTTGCCGACGGTTTTCACATCGTCATGACGCGCGTGACGGACAGCGACAAAGTGTTTCCGCACGCAGATTCCCGCCGTCCGGGACAGGCAGCCCTCTACATCCTGAGCGGCCGGGCAACCGTCACGCTCGACGGACAGTCGTCGTCGATAGGCGCGGACAATACGTTCTACTGCCCCAAAAACGCCACGTACAGCCTGACGAAAGCCGGCACGGAACCGCTCGTGTTCCTGACCGTCACCACGGAATAGGGCGGGAGGAACAGCAGAAAACCCGGCCAACACCGTCATTTGCGAACGGGGTGTCTCGAAAGCCGCATCATGTCGTCTTTGCGAGGCACGTAGAGACGGCGCGCCCCGTCTCTACCGCGTTCGCAAAGAACTGTGTACCCGTCCAAATATTTATTCATAAAAAAACCTAACATGCGATATATTTTTTAACACAATAATCATCCATATAATCACAGTTATTGGTAATCATGCTGAAAGCCTGTTTAATGAGTTTGTTGGCAACCGCTATCAATGCAAGCTTCTTCT
>JAIRYD010000053.1 GCA_031267935.1 Tannerella sp. | reverse complement strand
CTTTGGTGCTGGCAGATGAATGCGCCCTGGAACGCCGACTTCCATACCAACATTAATTTCCAGATGAACTACTGGCCGGCCGAGATTGCCAACCTGTCGGAACTGCACACGCCCCTCTTCGACCTGACGGACGTGATGATACCGCCGGGAGAAAAAACAGCCCGCACGATTTACGGCGCCCGCGGGTGGGTCGTACACCACCTGACCGACGCCTGGGGCTTCACCGCTCCCGCCGACGGACCGCAGGGCATCTGGCCGATGGGTTCCGCCTGGCTCGCGCAGCATCCTTGGGAACATTACTGATTTACGGGCGACAGGGAGTTTCTCGCCAGCCGCGCCGGGCCGGTCATGAAAGGCGCCGCCCGCTTCATCATGGACTTCCTGGTCGAAGCCCCCGCCGGAACGGCCTGCGCCGGAAAACTGGTCACCAACCCCTCCTATTCTCCCGAAAATGCCTTCATCCTGCCCAACGGCGAACGCACGGTCTTCACCTACGGCGCGACCATGGATCTGGAAATCATCCACAATCTGCTGACCAATTGCATCCAGGCGTGCAGGATACTGAAGACCGACGAGGAGTTTCGCGCCGAATGTGAGAAAACCCTCAAACGCCTGCCCCCTGTCCGCATCAGCCGCACAACGGGACGCATCCTCGAATGGGCGGAAGATTACGCGGAAGTCGAGCCGCACCATCGTCATACGTCGCACCTCTTCGGACTGCATCCGGGCAACCAAATCACCGTCGTCGGCACGCCCGCGCTGGCCGATGCCGCCCGCAAGACGCTCCTCGCACGCGGCGACGACGGCACGGGCTGGGGACTGGCCTGGAAAATCAACATGTGGAACCGCCTGCACGACGGCGACCACGCCTACAAACTCCTCTCCGTCCTGCTGAGCGGCAAAACGCTGCCCAACCTGTTCGACGACCATCCGCCCTTCCAGATAGACGGAAACTTCGGCGCCACGGCCGCCATCGCCGAGATGCTCGTGCAAAGTCACCTGCCGACCTCCGACGGCAGCTTCGACGTGCAACTGCTGCCGTCGCTACCCTCCGCGCTGTCCGCCTCCGGTTCGGTAAAAGGCCTGCGCGCCCGCGGCGGTTTCACCGTCGACCTTTCCTGGCAAAACGGCAAACTGACGGCCGCCCGCATCCAATCCCTCACCGGCGGCAAGCTCCACCTGCGTTCGGGCGCCAAAACCGCCGTCTATAAACTGGCCAAAGGCGAAACGATTACGGTAAACGGAGAGCTGAAAGTCGCTTCCCGGTAAAAATCAGTTGCTCTCTTCCAGATATTCGCGTTTGAGAATACTGATAAGCAGAAATAAAAGCGACAGCAGCAGAGGTCCGAAGATGATGCCCCAGAAGCCGAACACGGCGAGGCCGAAGATGACGCCGAACACGGTGATCAGCGGGTGCGTATCCGCCAGTTTTTTCTGCAGAACGAAGCGAATGAAGTTGTCGATATTGATCAGGATGATGCAACTGTAGGCAGTCAACCCGATGGCGCCCGTCCAGTTGCCCGTCAGCGCCATGTAGACTACGACCGGAACCCATACGAGTCCCGTGCCCACGAGTGGGATAATCGAGGCGATACACGTCAGTATGGCGAGCAGAAACGCGCTCGGGACGCCGAAGATCACGTATCCGATGTAGGCAACCATGCCCTGTATGACGGCGAGCAGCGGTATGCCGATGGCATTGGAGCGTACCAGGCGGTATATTTCGTTTGCCACGTTTCTGCGGTTCGTGTCGTTGAAAGGCAGCAGGTCGTAGATGTAACCTTCGATCCGGCGATGGTCGACAAGCATGAAATAAAGCAGGAAGAGGAGGGTGACGGTCGTCACGACCAGTCCGCTTAGCTGGCTGATGACGAGCTGCACGCCCTTGCTCAGATAGCCGGTTACGGCGCTGATGTTTTCGGTATTGAAAAGCGTGTAGCCGAGTTTTTCCCGGACGAGCAGATCGAAATGCTGTACGGTCTGTGCCAGAGCGGATATGTCGATATTGATGCCCTGCACTTTGCCGAGCAGTATCCAGACGAGGAAATAGATGGGAACGAGGATGCACGCAGCGACTTCCACGAGGACAAGGGAGGCGGCGATCTGCCGTTTCATCCGCAGCTTCTCCGTGAAGTAAATCATCTGTCTGCGTACGATCACAAAAATCGTAAATGCACCCAGCAGTCCGTTGACGAATGTCCACAGTTTGGCAACGACCAGGCCGCCGAGGAGCAGTATAAGCGCGATGAGCGAGTATTTCCAGTAATGTTCCTTTGTTGTAGCCATTTTTGCGTAAAGATAGGAAAAAAAATTGGCAACGGAGCGTTTTATTCGATTTTTTTTCTGAGTTTTGTCAGAAACGTCTTCATCGCCTCCGTATCGTGTCGCCGGATAATTTCCTGCAGGGCGCCCAGTTCTTCCTGAATACGGGTGATCTGTCGCGGCGTGCGGGGATTGAAGAGAATCTCGGTCAGGAGATAATCGTCTTCGGACAGAAGGCCGCGCGCGATCTTCATGTGGCGTTTGAACGTTGTGCCCGGCGCGTCCTGATGCACCATTGTGGCGGCAAAGACGAGCGTCGAAGCAAACGGGATGCCGAGCGAGTAGGCCACCACCCTGTCGTGTTCTTCGAACGTGTATTCGAAGATGTTCAGTTTCAGCTTTTCGTACAGGTCCTTGAAGAATATTTTCCCCAGATGGTCGCCTTCGGATATGATGATCGTATTTTCGGAAGTCAGGCTGCCCAGATTGGCAAACGTCGGGCCGAACATCGGGTGCGTAGAAACGTAGGGAAAACCGTTCTCCATATAAAATTCCTGAAGGTCGTTTTTTACCGACGCCACATCGGAAATGATGCAGTACGGCTTGAGATGCGGCAGTACGGTGCGAAACGCTTCGACGGTATGATTCAGCGTCACACAGTTGATGACCAGGTCCGGCGCAAAGGCATCTATTTCGTCTGCCGTTTGCATTCGTATGGCATTGTATATGAAACGCATCCGTTTAGCGTCCCGTTCCAGCACGGCCACTTCGTGCTCGAAGCTCAGCAGGTCGGTAAAAAACGCTCCCATCTTCCCTGCGCCCAAAATCAGTATTTTCATAACCGGTCGGTTTTTAATTTTAAATTTTCATTTTATTATTTCCCGCTCATCCGTTCACCACAATCATCTGCTGCGCCACCGACTCTTCGTGAATCAGTTTGAGCATCTTTTCAACAAAATCGGGATTGAGGTCCATCGATGCGCCGGCTTTTGTTCTGTTTTCCAGTATCTCACCGTAGCGTGGCGTTTGGAGAATCGGCATGTTGTGTTCCTTTTTACAGATTCCTATTTCGCGCGAGACGCGCATCCGTTTGGCAAGCAGTTCCAGCAGACTCTCGTCGATGGCATCTATCTGGCGGCGCAGCACGTGCAGGTTTTCGGTTGTCTGCGTGGATTCGCGAATGACCAGCAGGTTCAGCACGTAGTCCAGCACGTCGGGCGTAATCTGTTGAGCCGCGTCGCTCCAGGCTTCGTCGGGACGACAGTGCGATTCGACAATCAGCCCGTCGAAGTTCAGGTCCATCGCCTGCTGACACAGGGGTGCAATCAGTTCGCGCTTGCCGCCGATATGGCTGGGGTCGCAGAGGATCGGCAGTGCAGGGTAGCGGCGGCGCAGTTCAATCGGGATGTGCCACAGCGGGAGGTTGCGGTAAATCTTCTTGTCGTACGAACTGAATCCGCGGTGTATGACACCCAGACGGTGTATGCCTGCACCGTAAAGACGCTGAATGGCGCCAATCCACAGGTCGAGATCGGGGTTGACCGGATTCTTGATCAGGACGGGGATATCCACGCCCTTGAGCGCGTCCGCCACTTCCTGCACGGCGAAAGGATTGGCCGACGTGCGTGCGCCGATCCAGAGAATATCCACGCCGGCTTTCAACGCTTCGAACACATGGTCGCGCGTAGCCACTTCCGTCGTGACATACATTCCCGTCTCTTCCTTCACCTTTTTCAACCAGCGCAGCCCTTCCGTGCCGACGCCTTCGAAGCCGCCCGGTTTTGTCCGGGGCTTCCAGATACCCGCCCGGAAAATCATTATACCCTTGCCCGAAAGCGAACGGGCCGTTTCCAGTACCTGCTCTTCCGTTTCCGCGCTGCACGGCCCGGCGATGACAACCGGACGCTGGTCGCTTATGCCCGGAGGCAGAATTGATGCAAATTTTACTTGTTCCATAAATTATTGAATGTTTGAATTGTTTAATTTCAGAATCCTTGCCGACGCTTCTTCCAGTAACTCGTTCGGACAGCACAGCGATATCCGTACGTACCGTTCTCCGGCGCTGCCGAAGATGAATCCGGGTGTGATGAAGACGTTGGCTTCGTACAGTATCCTGTCGGCCAGCGCTTCGCCGCTGATTTCCGTGTCGGGAATCTTTCCCCAGAGGAACATGCCCGACTGCCGCCTGTCGTAACGACAGCCCAGCGCCTGCATGACCTGTCCGGCCGTGTCGCGACGGCCGGCATAGACGCCGTTCATGCCGTCGTACCATGCTTTTGGCGCTCCGAGCGCTTCGACAACGGCCGACTGCATCGGGCGGAACTGTCCCGAATCGATGTTGCTTTTCACTTTCAATATCCATTCGACAAACTGCGCGTTCGAAGCCAGCATCGCCATGCGCCAGCCGGGCATGTTATGCGCCTTGCTCATCGAGTTGAGTTCGATGCAGACCTCTTTTGCGCCGGGCACGGTCAGTATGCTCAGCGGGTGTTCGTTCAGAATGAAACTGTACGGATTGTCGTGACATATCACGATGCCGTGGCGACGGCCGAAAGCGACCAGTCGCCCGAACAGCTCCGGTGTGGCATTTGCGCCGGTCGGCATGTGCGGATAATTGGCCCACATCAGTTTGACACGGCTCAAATCCATCTGTTCCAGCGCCTCGAAGTCGGGATGCCAACCGTTGGATTCGTTCAGTTCGTAACCGATCAGCTCCGCACCGGCCAGGTTGCCGACCGAGCTGTACGTCGGGTAGCCGGGATTGGGCACAAGCACGGCGTCGCCCGGATTCAGGAAGGCCATCGAGATGTGCATGATGCCTTCTTTCGAGCCGGCCAGAGGCTGAATCTCCGTCTGCGGATCAAGCGTGACGCCGTACCACGTGCGATACCATTTCGCAAATCCCTCGCGCAACGCGGGAATACCCGTATACGGCTGGTAACCATGCACGTCGTCCCGGCGTATCTCGCGGCAGAAGACGTCGACCGCCTCTTTCGACGGCGGCAAGTCGGGGCTGCCCACGCCGAGGTTGATCACGCCTCTTCCCGCGGCGTTCATTTTCGCCACTTCCTTCAGTTTCTTCGAGAAATAATACTCGCTGACGCCGGCCAGCCGGTTGGCAGGTCTTATCTCAGATACTTTGCTTTCCTTCGGCATATTCTCCCAGAATTTTCAAGTCCTTGGTCAATGGCATGATGGCATCCAGCGCCTGCCTGTAGCGCAGATAGTCGGAATATGTCAAGTTGATGTAAAACAGATATTCCCATTCGCGGCCGATGATCGGAAGCGACTGTATTTTCGTCAGGTTCATGTCGTAGAACGACAGGATAGTCAGTATCTTCGACAGACTGCCCGCCGTGTGAGGCAGGGCAAAGACGAGCGACGTCTTGTTTTTCGCCACACCGTCGAGCAGCTCTTCCGCCTTCCAGCGGTCGGCCAGCGCGAGAAAGCGGGTGTAGTTGCGTTTGTTTGTTTCGATGCCTTCGGCAAGCGCTTCCAGACCGTAGATCTCGGCAGCCGGTTTGCCGCAGATTGCCGCGTGGCCGGCCAGTTGATTTTCGGCAATCCATTTGGCGCTCATGGCTGTATCTTCCGTCTCGACGATCTTGACATGCGGCAGTGCGTCCAGAAAATCACTACACTGCATCAGCGCGATGGGATGCGAGTCGACCTCCCTGACGTCCGCCAGCTTTGTCCCCGGCAGGACAGCCAGGGTGTGCGAAATACGCAATTTGTACTCGCCTGCGATCACGCATCCGCTCTGCCGTATCAGTTCGTGATTCTGCAACAGACTGCCGGCAATCGTGTTTTCGATCGCCATCATTCCCACGACGGACGAATCGTCATGAATATTGCGGATGACGTCGCGGAAGGTGTTGCATCCGATGATCTCAATTTCCTCGCCCTCGTAAAAACTGCGCGCCGCGATGTCGTGATAAGAGCCTGCAATGCCCTGAATAGCTACTGTTCGTTTCATATTTTTATTCGTTTTGGTTGTCCAAACAAAAAAGTCCCGCCGGGTTTCGGCAGGACTTTCCATTTTTAAATTGATTTTTGAACTCAACTTTCTACATACAAATTCCTGCCTTCACCTGCTAAAGTAAAAGTAAAAATAAAAGTATGTAAAAAAAGACCTGTTCATATCAACACTTAAAGACTATATTTCGCGGCAAAGATACGTCTATTTTTTATATATGCAAAAAAAAACGATTTTTTTCGCGAAAATATTTTGCATATCCTGAACAAATAGCAGCATGCTTATCAATCGGCCGCCACCTTGTATGAACCGTTTCCCGCACTCACGATATAAAACCCTTTGGCAACAGGGATCTGCCCGACACCGGCGCCGACAGACGCGACCCTGACCAGTTGCCCTGTCGTCGTATAAATACGTACCGTTACGGGTGTATCGGTTTGTATGACTATCGCACCGGTTGTGCCATAAACCGACCGTGAGTTTTTTTCCTCCGGGATGCTTTGTGGGTCGCCGCCCGAACGGGTAGATGTTTCGTACGTGCTTCGCAGATACGGGAAGCCGCTACCTTCGTCCATAGCCCAGACCGTTTCAAAGTCAAAGCCGGGAAAAGCAGCCTGCGTCTGCATTGCGGCCGTGGTTCTGCCGACACCTTCACCTTCGTATATTCCCGGTAAATAATCTATTCCCCATTCTTCTTTGTTCCATTCAATGAGCCAGGTGAAATCATAATGTCCGTATGGCATCCAACTGTTTATCCCGCCGGGATCCTGCCTGAAATAGCAGTTGGCAATCGTAATGCGCGAAACGGGAGCAAGCAACTCGGGAAGATCGGTAACAGGCTTCAGTCGCAATCTTCCCACGACCGGGCTTTCCCAATGCGTGAGAGATTCGTGTCCGATGCTGCCGGATGCGTAGCAGTTGGTAATGGCAGTGATGCCGTACGCTTCCCCGACCAGTCCGCCGATGGTGGAACCAAAGCCAAATACGTCACCGGTCGCGTAGCAGTCGATGATTTCGGCTCCATCACCCAGGATGCCTACCAGTCCGCCTTTCAATCCACTGGAAAAGGGAGTGTTGATATTGCACGCTGTATAACATTTTGTGATGGTTACTTTGCCGAAAAGAAAAAATTCTTCGTCAAAAACCTCGCTGGGGTTTCCCGTTATCGGGTCGAATATGACTTCATTCATTCGGCGGGCGCCTGTTACTTCACCCACCAGTCCGCCGACTATTCCACCACCAATCGTATCGCCTTCATATATAATCGGCACCAGACCGACATTGCCGTGTACCGAACAGCCCGTGATTATGCAATTGCTACTTGCCTTGCCGGCCAGTCCGCCCACTACGTTATTGAGGAAGAATCCGTATCCGGCTATCTCGCCTGTCACATGGCAGTTCAAAACGCGCCCATTGGAGATTGAACCTGCCAGTCCGCCGACAAAACGGCATCCCTTCACGCCGCCCCGCGCATGATCCGTAACTACTCCCAGATTCCTGATTTCGCCGCCGTGACCGATCGCGAGAAACAATCCTGCGTAGTCTTTGCCCTGTTTATCCCAGTAGTCTGTCCAGTTAATCCACAGACCCGTTACCTGGTGGCCATTGCCGTCCAGTTTGCTGCAAAAACCGGGAAGAGGCTCCCAGCCCATTTTTCCCCATGTTTCGAAACTGAAGGTTGCAATGTCGATATCATTTTCGAGCCGGTAGTATACAAGCGTATCACTATCAAAAAATTCGGCATGCGCATGGCGCAGGTTATTAAAATGCTCTGCGGTGGTAATCAGGTATGGGTCATCAGGCGTACCGCTGCCGCCGGCAAAAAAATGCGCGTACTGGCCTGGAGGTGTAGGGACAGATTCCCGGGCATGGATATTAGCCGGTATAATACTTAATACCAGGGCGACGGTCGCCAGTTGTAAATGCTTTAGATTAATTAATTTCATAGTTTTTTGTTTTTTAATAATGTGGAAAAAGCGCCGTTTCCTGCCTTGCATTTTAATACGGTTTTTTGTGTAAAAAGAAAAACTTATGTACGGCAAAAAACGGCGCTTTTAACTGATTCATATCAATAGGAATTTCCATTCCAAACTCTGTCGAGTGGATTGGAGTTTCCGGTGTTGGAATCATTTTTTGTTATACTCGTAATCATTTTACAGTACCATTTATTTTCAAAATCTCTGCCTGGTGTATACATTCCCACTACGGATGCAGGATCTGCAAAAATACTTTCCTGAAACCAGAATCCTTCATCATTTCCTCTTTTTGTTAAAAGAAAAGTAGTAAGAGTAGTAGTACCGTAAATATATCCTTGAGCGTGTCCGGTAATGATATACGGCGTCATGACATCGGAATATTCAGAACTGTATGAACCGCACATAAAAACAGGAAGATTTCTATTCAGATTACTTAACAGGCTGTCGGACCTGTAACTGTAAATGGATGTAGAATTAAATCCCATTTTCTGGAAAACGGCAGGAGCATCCGTTGCCAGCGCATTGGAATGATAATCCGTTCCATAATAGGCATTCAATCTATAGCCTGTTTCCGCAACGAGGTTTCCGATATATTCTTTTACTGTTTCATTATCACTTAGGCCCGGAGTATTCATATTATCATAATCACTTTGTGAGAGGATATATGATACGGTCGTATTTACCGTATTGGCCGGTGTCGTGTATCGAGGGAAAGTACCATGCTGCGGCCATTTATGATAGGCCATAATTTGCCCCATTATTATGGCAAGGCCGGGGCATAACATTCTTGTGATAGAGCCTGAAAAGGGAGGACTGTATTTGCTGGGCGGACAACTTAAACACCATTCGTCCCACTTTGTAGTAATTTCAATTAGACTGTTAGTAGAAACTAAATTACCAGGATCTATTCCGGTTCTTAATTCTACCGTAGACGCCGGATTCTCTAAAAAGGCTTCGGACGGATAATTTATCTTATAATATAAATATCCGGCAATCCTGTCCTGTAAAAAATCAGCATCGTTTCTTGCAGACAAATCGAAACTTTCGCCATCATTGCTGAATGCGATTATCTTATCGACGTCAGAAAGTCTTTCATCCCCAGCTATCACGACGCATCCGGCAGGCAGGCCGCTTGGGTCCTTGTAATTAACCGTATAAACAGGTACTGCCTGTTCTGTTCTGTCTGATTCCGGTTGAGAAGGATCTGCGATAGCTACATTAATACTATTCACTTTTACCTCCAAAACCTGTTTTTCCTCCAGGGCAGAACGAAGTTCTACCATTGTACTTGAAAGAGAAACAAAGTCTGCCGCCTTTAAAACGGCCTCCTCTCTACTTAATGCAAAGGGATTACCTGCTATCTCCGCCGTATCGGGAGATAAAACTTTTTCCAACTCGATATTGTCTGAATTGCACGAATTTAATACCAATGCCATTCCAATAATCGACAATAAAAATACTTTTTTTTTCATAATTAAAAATTTTAGAATAAATAAAAACACTATAATTTTACGAAATCACTGTCAATCGTCTAATGATATAATTCTTTTTAATCCATCCATAATATACACTCCAAATAGGCATGAACTCAGTTTATTGCAGCAGCATATTGACACACACCTCTTTTCACGCAAAAGGGCGATGAATGTAGACTGTGGCATAACGTTTCTGACCAATCTGACGGGAACGCCGTATTGCCGGCCGCTTGCTGCCGAATGAAGTTATTCTGTCTGCCCAGTTTTAGCATGTCAATCATCTGTTTCATAGTTTAAAGTCTGAACAATTACACACTAAGATTCATCCCGGAAAATTTACATGCATCAGAAAGCGTGCGCTTTACATCTCCAAAAGTTTTTTGCATCAAAAAAGCATATTCGCGATAAAAGAACTGTTCGATGCCTTGCTTGGTTATACATACGGGAATCGTTTCCGAACCGAGATAATGTATCGATCTGCCCAAATTGTTTATCCGAATACCCAAAGCCGACAGTACCCGATTCAGTTTGCTGTCACATTCGGCAATTATAATACTGTCAGGATGCATCATAACTGGAATTATTGCGCACACAATCAGTTGTTTGAATAATGAATGGCAATATCTGTTGCCGGATTGCGCAACGGCAAACCGTCCAATATGCCATACTGCAGGATGCGCCTTATTGCGGGACAGCACCTTTTTTAGCGTATGTTCTCCAAATAACTTTTGCATGGGCAGTTTCATCTCATAGTCCCACCGTGTTATGCGAATGGTTCCAATGATACGATCGTCCAAATCTCGCGCTACAAATATTCTTGAATTGGGCATATAACGCAATTCTTCCTGATATATTTTCATGATTTCCACATGCATGGCGGCAACATCGCAACTTCCTGCATGGTGTTCGTAATTTTCCGACACAACAAATTCTGCTAATTCATACAGATGCTCCGCATCCGACTCCTGAATGCTGTAATCCATAAACCTCGCTATTGTTTTTTCCATACTTTTTTTTCGATATTTGTTACTGTGCAAATGTATCCATTCTAAATCCACTATCAACCACACAAAAGGGTAAAAAATTAATTTCGCATAAAAAATTACCCTTTTGTGTAGTTTTTTTTTTGCTTAAGTTGTCAAAAAAAACTACCTTTGCACAAAATAAGTGCGAAGGATGATACATACTGTTGACAGCTTTTTTATTGACGGGAACATGATTTCCTCTGTCATTTCGGAAGAAGATTACCGAAACGCATTTTCTGAGCTGACTACGTTGGAGGCGCTGGCACGCATGACGTATCCCAGTCTGTATGTAATTGATTATAACAAAAAAAAATTCATGTATGTATCCGACAATCCTCTTTTTCTCTGTGGAAATACATCCGATGAAGTGAAAAAGGCAGGATATTCTTTTTATTTGCAGCATGTACCTCTGGAAGAAATCGACATGTTACTGGAAATTAACCGGGCAGGATTTGAGTTTTACGCCCGGACACCGATTGTGGACAGAAAACAGTTAATGATTTCGTATGAGTTTCACCTTCTTAACAAAAGACGCAAGATCCTTGTCAATCACAAGATGACACCTCTGCGGCTTGCAAGAGACGGCTCGGTATGGCTGGCTGTGTGTGTCGTTTCTTTTTCGTCGTACAAGGATACGGGACACATCGAGATGCGTCAAGCAGGTTTGTCTGATTATTGGAGATATTCACTGGAACACCACAAATGGGAACACGTAAACGGTCTTAAATTCAGCGACAGGGAAAAAGACATGCTGCTGCTATCCGCCAGAGGATACAAGATTCACGAAATTGCCGAAAGATTGTGCTATTCGGTCGATGCGGTCAAGTTTCACAGACAGCAAATTTTCAATTTGCTGAAGGCAAACAATATAACCGAGGCACTGGAAATTGCGTCGAAATACAAGTTGTTCTGACATTTAAGTTCACAGCATCGTCCAATATCAAATCTGCATAGAATTTGAGAAAGTTTAACCTGAGTTCGATATAAGCATAGTCCGTGAGGACTTGCATATCAATAGAAAACAATGTTGTCTCTCCACATCAATATCTCGTGGAGGTTTCATCCGTTCTATTGTGTATCCCCTGACGGGGAAAAAAGGGGGGGGTATGCCATGACGTTGTCTATTGATATGAATTCCCTCCGGGCAAGTGACTGTTCATTTTCAGGTATTTATTGTAATTCTCAGGTCGAACTCAGGTTAATTATCAGACTATATCTTCCATTCCGGTTGCAGCATGTTTTGTGATATGCTTCATTATTCTTTCTGATTTATTTATGGGGCTGTCTCAAAAGCCGTATCCCGTCGTCTTTGCGAGGGCGCAGCCCGAAGCAATCCGGTAATTACCATACTTTCCCGGATTGCTTCACCGCGTTCGCAATGACGAATCGGGTCCTTTTGAGACACCCCCGGTTGATAATTAAAACTCCAGCCGGCACGACAGTCCGTAGTGCAGTTCTCTGCGCAGTTGCAGGCCTTTCGCCGGGTTTTCGTACGTAATGGCGGGGCGCAGTTTGAGTTGTGCGCCGTCGCCGATATTCCACGTCATGGCGGCGGCATTGCGACGGTTGATTCGGGCAGCCGTAATCGGCGCGTCTATCATCGACCACAGGGAGGCGCTGACAAGTATGAGCGCTCCGATGCTGCCCAGATCGTCGTCGTCGTTTGCGGCCGCGACAAATGCACAAGCCAGCCCTCCCGTGGCCAGCGCCGTCATCGTGATGCCTTTCCCGGTACTGCCGTTGTAGAACTGCCCGATACCGGGGTAGACCCATGACAGGAACCATGCGAGGAAGGGGCTTTTCCGGCGATACGCCGGGGTTTGCGCAAAGGCTGTGTCGTAATAAAGGTTGAACGCCTCAAAGACGGGTTCCGTTTCTACCTCCGAAGCGGGCGTGACGGCGGTTGCCGTCGCTGTGGCTGCTTCCGTGGCTTCAGGCGCGGGCGTTTCAGGCGTTTCCGCCACATCCTGCCCGAAGGCACGGAGCGCGGGCATCGCACTCATCATACACGCTGCCGCGAGTGTGAGCGCTGCTTTTCTTACATCTATACTTTCCATATTTTTCAATTGTTTGTACCCTCTGCGGGGCGGTTAATAAATTTTATTTTTCATTGTTTGTTTGCTGCGCGGCTCTTACTGCGCCATGATTCTGAAATTGGTGGTGGCGGCCGAATAGTTGATCTGAACGGCGCCTCCCGGTATGGCGTCGAAGCTGAAGTAGCCCATATTCGATTTGCGCCATTTGATGGCAATTCTGTTTCTCGGCCGGTCGGTTTGCATTTCGATTGCCTGGCCGTTTTTCAGCGGTTCCTGCTCCACGCCGTTCAGGAATACGCGCAGCGAGGAGAATGCGCCCGAATAACGTGCTTCGCGATACAGGCGAACGGTACACGGTTCGTCGAGCGTGCGGCCGATTTCTTCCGCATCCGTTGCCGTCAGACCGCTTTCTTCAATGGCGCCGAATTTGTTCCAGAATGGCGTGTCTTTGTATTCGGCGCTGCAGCCGGTCGGGACGACAAGTTTTGCCTTTTTGATTTTTGTCAGCACAAACGTGGCTGCGTCGACATTGGGCGGTATGGCGCTCCGGACTTCCACCACGGCAAGGTTGCGGCAGAGGGAAAACGAATTGTCGTCAAGGAAACGGACGCTTCCCGCAACCGTCAGGGAGGTAATGTTTCCGTATCCGTTGAATACATGTTTGCCCACCCCCGTAATGCCTTCTTCAATCACTACCGCATTGAACTGCGTACGGTATGGATGCCAGGGCGACTGCTGGCCGAACATGGTCGTCGGCACCGTATCCCGGCCGCTCAGGTAGAGCGTTCCGTCTGCGATATACCACCTTGCTGCGGACGTCAGGTCGCCACCGATTTCCTGCCCGTATGCGCGGAGCGCGGGCATTGCAGCCATCATGGCCGCTGCAGCCAGCGCTACGGCTGATTTTCTTAAATCTGTTTTTTTCATATTTAAATTGTCTGTACCCACTGCGGGGCGGTTAATAATTTATTGTAAACTGCATTTTATTTATATGGAGAGTCGTATCCCGGAATTTCTATCATCAGATTGTTTATTTTTTTCAAACATGGAAAACGCGGATGAATCTTCTTTGTGTACTCCGTGTCTCCGTGTTAAAAATAAAAAATCTGCTAATGGACATTTTGAGGATTATCTTCATTCTCCTTTTTTCCGACTCCAAATTCAGTAATGCAATAAGCGCCGTTTTTTACGTCATGTTTTACTACGCCATAAATCCTGTAATCTTTTATAGGATTGTTTCTGTCATTGCGATCAATTGAAATGATCCCGAAAACATAGTGATCTTTAGGCAATGGCAATCCTTTTTCGCTTCGCCTGCCATAAAAACTTTCCACATCCTGCGTGTCGGGTGCAACAATCATATAGGTGCCGCCGCAATCCTTGAATATGCCGACTGCATCCTGAAGTTGCGATACATCAATCCGGGCATCGCATAGCGAACGATAGTTTCCGTCTGCATTACAACTGTCGAGAAACATGGCCAGAAACGCACTCGCTTTATTGGACTCTCCGTTCACAACAGACATTTCCTGGCCAAAACTGTTCAATGAACACAGTAACACGAAAACCGATAATAAGATTTTTCTTTTCATTTCTTTATTTTTATTCCCTGATGAGGGCGGTTAATTGTCATTATTATTTCGCGGACGCGGCTTTCAGGGTTTCGTCAAATCCGTTGAACAGTTCGCCGGCCTTGCGCGGCGTTTTTTCCAGCAGCCGCGGATTGGCGCCCAGGTCTGCCATGAAAAACAGCGGCGATGTAAGATACGGTTCACCGCCCCTGACGGACGCATCTATCCCTTGAAAATAAACGAGGATGGACGCAGCCGGCTTGTCGAGCGTGACAATCATTTTTTCCAAATCGCCAATGTTGCCTCTGAACTCCGACGACAGCGCGCCCTTGTAGTTGCTGAAATCGTTCGCGTCTATAAAATAGATGCGGCTGGCGATGAAGGCGTCGTTGACGTCCGAAGCCCATTTCCACTCTACAAGAAATCTGTTTTCCTTTTCCGTTGAAATACCTTCGATTGCCAGGCCGAGTTTGTTTTCGCCCGGATTTACCTGCCGGCTGTCGCCATACTTTTCCAGAAGGGCTTCGCCCTTGATTTGCGCCTGCAAACTGCCGGCGCTGCAAATGATTGACACAACGGTCAATACAATCAATACTTTCTTTACATCCGTTCGTTTCATGTTTTTGTTGTTTGTGCCCCCCTGTGCGGGGAGCGGTTCATAATTTATTGTAAACTGCTTTTTATGTATATGGAGTGTCGCATCATGGCATTTCTATCATCAGGCTGTCTGTTTTTTTCAAACACGGAGACGCGGAGGACGCAGTGACGTCGTGTGCGCTTTGCTGCAATGTCATCGAGACAAGCCGGAAAAGTGAGGTTCGGACCGTCAATACGAGGTACAAAGCAATCCGGGAGGCAGTGAACAGGGAAGAATCATTTTCCTTGAAATACGGGAAAAACATCCCGAAAACGAAAAAAAAGCACGTGCGTTTAAAATAAACACACGTGCATATTCGGCCCCTCCCGCCCCGTTTTGCCGATGCGGGCCTGCAGTACGTGTCGAATTATATCACGTCACGCACCGGCCGGGACAGCCGGGATTAATTTTCCCGCAAATGTATTGGCGCGTGTTTGAAATTCATTCTTTACGGATGATTTCCATCCCTTTCCGTATGGCGGCTTCGTTGACGGGTATGAGGTTGTGGTGACGTTCGGGAAGCGTCTTTTTCAGTCCGTTGACGACGCTTTCAAGCCCTACCATGGGGACGATTTTCAGCAAACCGCCCAGTACGATCATGTTGAACGTTTTCTGCATGTTCAGTTCCGTGGCCGCATCCATGGCGTCGATGCGGTATATGTCGATATCGCGGCGCGTGGCGGGTTTGCGGATGCCGTAGCCGTCGTATATGAGGATGCCGCCTTTTTTTATTTTCGATTCGAACTTGTCCATCGAGGGCTGGTTCAGGATGACGGCAATGTCGTATTCGTTCAGGATGGGCGAGCTGATGCGTTCGTCGCTGACGATGACGGTGACGTTGGCCGTTCCTCCGCGCTGTTCGGGTCCGTAGGACGGCATCCACGTCACTTCCTTGTTTTCCATCAGGCCCGAGTAGGCGAGTATTTTGCCCATCGACAGTACGCCCTGTCCTCCGAAGCCTGCCATGATGATTTCCTGTTTCATAGTGTTCTGCGATTTGGATTGACGGTGAAATAATCAGTTGTTTTTGATGTCGCCCGGCGGATAGAAGGGAAACATGTTTGCTTCCAGCCAGCGGTTTGATGCGTCGGGGGGCATTTTCCATCCGGAGGCGCATGTCGAGACGAATTCGACGATCGAGGTGCCTTTGCCGGCCATTGCGTTTTCGAAAGCCTTGCGGAGCATTTTCTTTGCTTTGCGGACGGCGGCGGCCGTATGCACGCTCTGGCGCGTGACGAGGCAGGTGCCGTCGAGCAGCGCCAGCATGTCGGATATTTTCAGCGGGTAGCCGTTCAGCGACACGTCCCGGCCGTGGGGACACGTCGAGGTGGGCATGCCGATCAGCGTGGTGGGCGCCATCTGTCCGCCGGTCATTCCGTAGATGGCGTTGTTGACGAAGACGATGACGATGTTTTCACCGCGGTTGGCGGCATGGATGGTTTCGGCCGTCCCGATGGCCGCGAGGTCGCCGTCGCCCTGATAGGTGAAGACCATCTTTTGCGGATACAGCCGCTTGACGGCGGTGGCCACGGCGGGAGCGCGTCCGTGCGCGGCTTCGATCCAGTCGATGTCCAGATAGTTGTAGGCAAAGACGGCGCATCCGACCGGCGAGATGCCGACGGTCGTTTCCTCCATGCCCATTTCTTCGATCACTTCGGCGATCAGCTTGTGAATGACGCCGTGGCTGCATCCCGGACAGTAATGCATGGCGTTGTCGTTCATCAGCCGGGGTTTGCCGCAGACCAGATTTTCGGGTTTGATTATTTCGTTCTGTTCCATGTTTTTTTCTCTTTTTTTGTATCAGGGGAAAAGTCTTGATATGTACTGTGCGGCGCGGATCGCTATGGCCAGGAAGCCGCAGATGTAGAACGGCAGACGGTTGCCGAGGGCAAAGAAGCAGATGACGGCTGCGACCGCCAGAAGCATGAAGAGCAGCGTCATCAGTTCGTCGATACGGCTTCCGCGCTTCATGACAGCTGCGTTTTTACGGCCTGCACGATTTCGTCCGGCGTGAAGACGATGCCGCCCAGACGTCCGAAATGCGCCACTTTCACTTTTTCGCCGACGGCGAGGCGGACGTCTTCGACCATCTGCCCGGCATTCAGCTCGACCGCAAGTATTCCCTTCACGCGGCCGGCAAGTCCGGCCAGGACGTCCGAGGGGAAAGGCCAGAGGGTGACGGGACGAAGCAGTCCGAGCCTGACACCAGACGCGCGCGCGATTTCAATGGCTTTCTGGCAGATGCGCGCCGGCGAACCGAAGGCGACGAGCAGGTATTCGGCATCGTCGCTCATGTATGTTTCGAAGCGCACTTCGCAGGATTCGATCCGGCGGTACTTCGCCTGAAAGCGGAGGTTTTTTTCTTCCATGATCACCGGGTCGAGTTCGAGTGAGGTGATTATGTTCGGTTTGCGCGTCGACGGTTTGCCCACGGCAGCCCACGGCGATTCGGCGGCTATTTCCGCATCCGTCCTGCGCGGACGGAAAGGCGGGAGCGTGACTTTCTCCATCAGCTGTCCGACGATGCCGTCTGCCAGAATCATGACGGGATTGAGATATTTGAAAGCCAGGTCGAAGCCGAGAGCCACGAAGTCGGCCATTTCCTGGACGGAAGAGGGCGCGAGGGTGATCAGGCGGTAGTCGCCGTGTCCGCCGCCCTTGACGGTCTGAAAATAGTCGGCCTGGCTGGGCTGTATGGTGCCGAGACCCGGTCCGCCGCGCATGACGTTGACGATCAGGCAGGGCAGATCTGCTCCCGCGATGTAGGAGATGCCCTCCTGCTTGAGGCTGATGCCCGGGCTTGAAGACGAAGTCATCACGCGCTTGCCCGCGCTCGCCCCCCCGTATACCATATTGATGGCGGCCACTTCGCTTTCGGCCTGCAGGACGACCATGCCGGTCGTCTCCCACGGCTTTTCGGCCATGAGGGTTTCGAGTATTTCGGACTGGGGCGTGATGGGGTAGCCGAAGTACCCGTCCGTCCCGCAGCGTATTGCAGCATGTGCAATCGCCTCGTTTCCTTTCATCAGTTTTATATCTTCCATTTTTCTCGTACTGGGGATGTGAACACTTTTCATCGCATGCCGGCAGCGGTCGTTTCAGACCTTCGCCCTGTAAACGGTCAGACACCCGTCGGGGCAGACGATGCCGCAGTTGGCGCATCCGATGCACGCATCGGGCAGGATCATGTATGCGTAGTGGTAACCCCTGTTATTCACCTCGCGCTGCTGGAGCGCAAGCACGCCGGAAGGACATGCCACGACGCAGAGTTCGCAACCCTTGCACCGTTCGCTGTCTACGACGACCGTTCCTTTTACTTTTGCCATCACATGCTTTTTTCTTGATAAAATCGTGCAAATGTACAAAAAATCGGAATACGGAATGCGGTAAAAGATGTTTTTCTTCTGCCGCCTCATGAAAATCCCGCAGAGAAGCGGCGCACGCCGTCTCTGCGGGATTTTTTCACCGGCATACCATTCGAATTATCTGGTACTGCTAAGCGTATTGTTGCTGCTTTCGGGGATAATTACCTGTACGCCGAGGTCGAATTTGTCTACCTTTTGCCATACCGCGGTTCCATCTTCCTTTATTTCAGAAACGTAGTTGAAGCGCAGACTGACCTTGTCTTTTCCCAGACTCTTTTCCTGCTGCGCGGCATTTTCGAGGAAGGTGTTCATCGCATACGCACAGATTTCGCTCCGCTCTTCCGACGTCTTGGCGCCGTCGCTCAGCACCACGGCACGCAGGTATACTTCGTAGATATTCTCACCGCCTTCGCTTACGGACGGATGTTCCCAGTCATACGAAAGCCGCCAGTCCGTCTTCTGGTCCACCGCGCTTTTTACATAGTGCTCCACAAACAGTATCCCCTTGACGTATCCCCCTATCCCGGCGACGGGTGCAATGACGGGCATTTCGTTCGGCAGCGCGACAGACGACGTGTCGGCTTCGGGCAACACGTTGTACTTGATTATTTGCTCCTTGCTCAGCACCGTCACCGTATAGTAACCGTTGTCGGCGATCCGTGCGGCCGTGTTTTCCGGATTCTCGTAATCCAGTTCATAATATATGTACCAGCACGTGCCGTCTTCGCTGTTGTCGAACGTCAGCGAATAGAACGATTCGTATGCCGATATGTCAAACACGTTTCTGAACGTCTTCGCATCAAAGCGGACGACGCCTATAGCCCCTCCGGAAGTCATGTTACCGCCCCCTTCCAGACAGGAAGACAGCATGGGCGCTATCGCCACAATGCATGCGGCGCAAATCAATTTCAAACCGTTAAATACTTTCTTTTTCATTACATTATAATTTTTAGTACACCATTTTTTTCAAAAGCCGAAGCGGATTCCCGCCTGCAAAGATAGCTGAAAAGGTTTATTCGAACGAATGGTTTCGATAGAACTTCCGTTTTTAAAATAATAATCGGCCCCGCCTTCCAGGTATGCATGCATGAAGCGAAGCAGCGGATAGTTGACGCCGACGCGTCCGTTCACGGAAAACTGGGATTCCTTCATGCGGACGGACTCAGTCTTCATACCGTCGAAATTGCCGGCATCGTCGTAATATTTTGTCTTGATACGCCCTACGACGTTCCATTCCGCCGTTCCGCCGGCCAAGGCGTAAAGGCGGAAGCGGTTCCATTCGGCAATCCGGTAGTTGACGGCGAGGGGAATACCGACGAAATGCAGTTGCTGGTTCGCCTTTCCGCTGTTGACGGACTTCACATCCCACCTGGACGTGAGCATCGAATACGCAAGGCCGCTCTGCAGCGTCCAGCGATCGCTCAGTGCATATCCGATGCCGACGCCGAACGACAGCGGCCGCCGGTGCGACACGTTTTGCTTTGTTTCCGTATATGCCCTCATCTCGCTAAGGGCAAGCACATTTTCAAAGTCGGCAGTCAGACTGCCCAAGCCCGCCTGCTCGATGGAGTATACGAGATTGCCTGCACCGGCATTCCCAATCGAATAGCCCCCCCCTCCTACTCCGAAGACCCAGCGCCTGCGAGATTTCGGAGGCATGGCATCGGTCATCAGCGGGTTGCCGTCGACGTGCATATCGTACTCCGGCGTTGGCTCCGTACGACTGTAATCGTCCGTTTTGCGGGCCGGCTCCTGCACCCCGCTTTCAGCCATAAACGGCTGCTCCTGCTCTTCCGGCACGGCGATGCGTTCCGCATCCTGCGATACGGGCATACCCTGAACGGCAGACGGCAGGCGCTTTACGGTCCTGACGGCAACCGCAGGCGTCGTGTCCGGCGGCCGTCCGACTGCCGCGTCGGGCGTTTCCGGCACGGCAACAGGCTTCACGCCACTTTTCACTTCAGCGACAGGCGGATCGGGCTGTGCCGGCAGACGCATGAATGCGTAATACCCGCCCGTTGCCAGTACAAGCAAGGCCGCGACTGCGGCAGCATAGCGCCACAAGCCCGGCAACGCCACATTCGTCGTCTTTCGGGACAAGCGCTTTGCAATGGCATCCCAGTCTTCCGGCTCGGGCGCCATTTCAAATCGCTCCGACTTCATGCGGATGATATCGTCCCATTTATCTCTTTTTTTCATACTGCATATATAATTTAACAGCCCGGACCATATCCGGTTTTTCTTATTTGTTCCTGTAACCATTTTCGCGCTCTTACGTACTGCGAGCGGGATGTACTTTCCGTAATATTCAGCGTTGCGGCAATTTCCCTATGGGAGTAACCCTCTACGGTATACATGTTGAAGACCGTCCTGAAACCCGGAGGAAGCTGTCCGATAAGGCATACCAGCTCGTCGGCCGACATTTTCGAAACGGCAGACTCGCCTTCGTCCGGCAGGCTGTTCGCGACGTTGACATCTTCGCATTTATGCCATGTATCCGTCCGCCGCAGATATCCAAGCGCCTCGTTCACGAAAATCATCCGCATCCAGGCTTCCAGTGATCCCGTGCCCGCAAAAGAGCGCAACGAGGTGAAAACCTTGATAAAGCCCTCCTGAAGTATATCGCGTGCGATTTCCCTGTCGCTGACATAACGCATACATATCCCCAGCATTTTACGGGAGTAAGTATCGTATAATGCCCGTTGAGCCTTTCTATCACCATTCAGACACGCTGTTACCAGTTGTGTTTCATTCATCATCCTATCTTGCATACCGCGTTTGCAACCGCCGTACATTTTCCCTGATGCATATTGCATTCGGAATGCTGCATTCGCCGTAAAATTTTTATAACGTCGTGCAAAAATAATACCATATTATTAAGTATCAGTTTTTATGCCGGTTTATTTTCATTTATGACGTGAGGGGCGGGGTTTAATATCATAAATTTTAACTTGCGAAGGACGCTTAATCCGTAAAAATATAGTATCTTTGCCGCGGTCGATTAATACTCATTTAATCAGACATTTAATTTGTCATTTCAGGCATTTTGCCGGGAGTGACGTGCATTTTCATTCTAATTAAACAGGCTGTAATATACGCAGATATAGTATAATATATATATAATTTAACCATATTAATTGACAAATATATCAAACGTGTCGGATGAAAAATCGGCTAAAAAAATGAACGACGGCACACCGCTGGTTTCCGTCTGCATGCTTACGTACAACCACGAACGGTATATCGCGCAGGCAATCAGAAGCGTACTGATGCAGGAAACGGATTTTCCATTCGAACTTGTGATAAGCGACGATTGCAGCTCGGACGGGACGGTCGAGATATGTCGCTCGTATAAAGACAGATATCCCGACAAAATCAAACTGCTGCTCTCGGAAGTGCGGCTTGGGATGACCGGGAATTTTATCAAGACGATAGAGGCATGCACGGGTAGATATGTGGCGCACTGCGATGGCGACGATTTCTGGACATCGCCCGGCAAACTGCAAAAACAGGCGGATTTTATGGAAGCGAATGAGGAGTATACGCTGTGTGTGCATGCATGCTCGTTTTATTATCAAAACGAAGGCATCGACAGGCCGATAAGTGTGCCGGCGCTGTTGAAGGCGGGAATGGAGGGATTCGACTTTACCAATGCGCAGCGGATCAGGAAGGTTTCCATTCAGTCGGTGTCCTGTCTGTACCGGAAAGATAAATTGCCGGAGAAAGAAATTCTATTAAG
>JAIRYD010000045.1 GCA_031267935.1 Tannerella sp. | reverse complement strand
TGATCCCCGGCGGCAGGCTGCCGGCTATGATGGAGAATGTGGGGGCGGGAGAGCCTGAGGCTTCAATCGTGACCGGCTCATATGCGACGCCTCTCACCTGCCCGGGCAACGCCCCGGCGGCAGGACCGGTAATGATGGGTGCAGAGGAGGCCTGGATTTGCACGATATACTGGCGCGTATCGCTACTGACGCCGTTGACGGCTGCCAGCGTTAAGGTATAAGTCCCTGCCGTGGAAGGTACTCCGTGGAGTTGCCCGGCAGGTTCGAGTGTCAGTCCCGGAGGGATCGTGCCGACAGACAGTTCCCATACGGGCGCCGGCGTCCCCGTAGCGGTCAGCGCGACGTCGTAGGCAAGACCCGTCATACCGTTCAGCAGTGTGGCGGTCGTAATGGCGGGCGCTGTGGCTGCATTGCTGACACCCAAGTTGAACACGACCGGCTGGCTGGCCAGGTCCGATGCCTGCGGAGCGGTATTCGGTGCTTCGCAGAAGAGTTTCAATACGTAGCTGCCTTCCGGCACAGCCGCAGGTATGGCGATACTCACTATGCCGGAAGTTGCCGACGAGGCATCAGCCAGTTTGGCATAGTAGAGCATGTTGCCTCCCTGTTCTTCAAGCGTGCAGGAAACGTATCGCCCCGGAGCGGCGCTCACGCCGCCATAGTTCAGCGTGACGGTACCGGCCGGCGCCACGATCGGATATTTGTTGCTCGACGACGTCAGCGTCAGCGAAGCGTCCGCCAGCGTCAGCTTCAACGAAGAACCGGCGGGAATACCGGTTGTTTTCAGCGATCCGTCCGAATAGGCCGGTTTGCCTGCCGCATCCGACAGCATGACCACGGCGTCTCGCGACAGACGCAAGGCGGGGCGGATCTGAAAAAGAAATTTGTTGTTCAATCCTTCATGCTCGTTTACCTGTCCGTCTTCCTGCACGTATGCCGTAAATCCCGTAAAGAGGCTTGTGCTGTGTGAACGGGTCAGCCAGACGTCCGGCGCCGTATGCGGGTTGGAGGTGTTTTCGTATGATGCGGCATAGTCCGAATTGTAACCTTTCCGTGCATTGTCGTTGGCAAAAAGGGTCCGGGATTCTTCGGCCGAAAAGAGAAATATCCTGTCGTTCGTGGGTATGCCGTCCATATCGAGGCCTGTGGTCGGATTCTGCAGCAAAGAAACTACTACCGCATTACGTTCGACGGTCGAGAAATAATTCGTCGGCGACGGCAGCGAGGTGCTTCCCAGCATAAAATCATTTTCCAGCCATGTCCGCAATGTAGAAGCGCTCCAGCTTGTGCTTCCTCCGCCATCATTATATGGATGGGCGTCGATGTTTTCGCTTGTCACAAGGAGTATGCCCTGCGCGTCGACGGCCAGCACGTTCCACTTGACGGGCTGCACCAGAAAAAAACAGGGGCGCATTTGCGGCGGATTTTGTCCGTCGCGTTCTCTGTGATTATCCTTCAATACGTAAGGTACGGTTGGTGGCGTATCCTGAGGCGGCCATCCGAAATAGTCCTGCGGATAGCTTCCGAACCAGACCGTGTTTCCAGTCGCCTGTTTTGCATTGCCCGAATTGGTATCCGCCGCACGCACGTGCCATGCGGCAAATGCCATGATCAGCGCGATTGCCGAACACGCAAATATGCGACGTCCGATCATCCTGTTTTTTACTGCCGCGCGAGGGTGGCAGTTACTTTTGAGAGGGAATTTTTTTTCCATATTTATATACATTAATATATTATTGGTTTTCGTTGTTTGTTTCGTGCAGTCGGCGCCGTGTGGTGTAACGTCCGGCAAGGCTTCGGACATGGTTTCGCCACACGGCGAAAGAACCGGCAAAAGTCCGGACACGGTTTCGCCGATCTGTAAAAGAGACGGCGAGGCCTGTACGGAGGTTTCGCAGGTTTTTACCGTTCGCATCGCGAAGCAGGTATTCCCTTCCCCGAAAAGACATGCCCGACGCATGTAGATACGGGTCGTTTACTCCGGGAGAGGTTGAATTTTTAAATTTTGAATTGAATATTGTCTGCGCAGGTTCATGTCGTAGACATAATATAAAAAGCGATGGTCTATTTTTTCGGAATAATATGTTTAAATTATTGAATAACAGTAAATTGCCCCCCCCCGACTTGGCTTTCGCAAATCAGAAACGGACGAATAGCCCCGACGGGAGTTACGGGGATATGACCGCGATGAGCATACCTTCTCGAAGGTCGTATTTCTTTATCTAAATATTTCATTAAGTCAACTTTACATTAAAATATCAAATAAAACAGGTTGTTCTTTTTCGATTAATTATCAGTCGACAAAATTAATACAAAATAAAATATGTATTGGTGTAAAAAACGGGAAAGTTTAGACTTAAAACCAAATTTTAGAATTATTAACTAACGATCGTTAATATCGCCGTTCCGGAGGGACAGCATGTGGGTAGTAAATACAAGCCCGCATCACGTGCCACGAAGATGGAATGTGTCGGGTTGTTTTCTGCAAATGTCACATTTATTTTCAGACAACTCCTTGGCGGCTCCCTGCATGGAGCTATTTTCAGGCAAGGTCCTGTCTTCCGAGAACGATCATTTCCTACGTGACAATAGTACTCGAAACCGGTCCGGCCTCCCCTTCCTGCCCGTGCTGGTTGGAATAGCGAGCAAAGAGATAGACCTGTTTGAGATAATAATCTTCCGGAAAATGCAACTCCGAGAGCTCCCGGAAGTTTTCCGGGAACTCTACGGGGTTTTCCGCACTGTACCTTTCAAATTTCACGGCAAAAATAATGAGTATTATTTGAAGTATAAAAGCGTGGAATGAAATAAAATCGATAATTTGTAATTATTAACATTTGATGGAGGGGACGTTGCGTTTTGGTGCATCCGGCCGGCATCATACTGAAAGAGAATACTGCAAAGAGCGAAACATTTTCGTATGAATGGATCACGGTTTCCAAAACGGACGATATGCTGCGGGTGAGCGTGGCGGAAAATACTTCCGATACGGTACGTTCGATTCGGGTCTGCCTCGTGGGCGATCATGAAAAGGATGCGTGTCCGAGTTTGACAGGCCGGTTTTTGTATGTCACCCAGTATCCGAAGGGGAATGACTGAAAAGCGCCGGCGATTGCCGGACATGACAGTGGAAGCGTCTAATGGACATTTGGGGATTATTAACTGACGAGCGTTAATATCGCCGTTCCGGAGGGACCGCATGCGGGTAATGAATACAAGCCCGCCATCATGTGCCACGAAGATGGAATGTGTCGGGTTGTTTTCTGCAAATGTCACATTTATTTTCAGACAACTCCCTGGCGGTTCCCTGCATGGCGCTGTTTTCAGGCAAGGTACTATCTTCCGAGAACGATCAGTTTTTTCGCTTTTGTAGCTTCGGTCGACGATCCGGTGCGAATGGCGGCGCGATAGATGTACACGTCGGGGCGTACCCTTGCGCCGCTGCCGTTGGTCAGGTTCCACGTGACGGAGTAGCCTTTGAAGAGGTCGGACGAGCCGTTTTCCTCGTGTGCCCACTGCAGGCGACCCGTCATGTCGTAGACGCGGATGCTGACCGTCATCTGCGATTCGGGACGGTTGTGGTCCAGCGTGAAGGTGACATTTTCGCGTGCCGGGACGGGGGAAGCCGTCAGCGAGGAAATGAACGGTTTGAGGTGATCGACGACTTCGAACGTGAAAGATCGCGTGGCAGACTGGTTCAGTACGTCCCACGCCTTCAGTTCGGCCTTGTGGTGTCCGGCAGACAATAGCGGGATGGAAAATTTCACGATGCCTTCGCCGTCGTTTCCTTTTGTGTAGATTTCGTAGTAGGCGTTCAGGTTGTAGCTGAGCGCCGGGTTGTCGTCGATGGTGAGTGTCACGTCGTGTCCGATGCTGCTTCCGCCGATGTTGACGCCGCTCCGGTCGTGGAGGATGGCGATGAGGAACGGTGTTTCGTTGACTTTGCCGCCGTCGACGAAGGTCGTGTCGTTCAGATACAGGGCGCGTATTTCGGGTCCGTCGGTATCGTCCACGGCATGGTCGGCCGTTCCGCCTGCGCGAAACTCCGTGAAGGCGCCCTGCGCTTCGGCATTCGTATTTTCGTCGAGCGCATACAGGCTGATTTTACCCGGAAGGTTCGAGTAGGAAATGTCTTTCGGCACGACGAACGAGAAGGAAAAATTGCCGTCGGCCACCCGGTCGCTTACTTTTTGAAGTACGTTCGGATAGTCCTGATATTCGAGGATGGCGATATCTCCCCGTTTATTGTTGTCCAGCGTGTGCATGGTCTGCCGACTGTCCAGGATGGTGGCGGACAGGACGCCGTTGAATGTCGTCGCCTTGTGGCCCGACGGGTCGAGGATTTCGCCCTTCACGGTGATTTGTTCCAGCGCACGGAAGTTGACCGTGTCGCCGGAAACCGGCTGTCCGTTGATTTCCGTGATGTTTACCCGGCAGTCGGGGTAGGCAAGCGTCAGGGCCGGGTCGCCGATCAGCGCAAAGCGTATGCGGTCGAGGTGTCTGATGTCCTGTTTTGTGGTTCGCAGCACTTCGCCGAGCGTCATCCGGCGACCGTCTTTTTTGTCGAACAGGTGCTCCATCAGCTTCGTGTTGATCTCGCCGTTGGTGTTTACGAATGCGACGCGCGTGGTCGAAAAAAGGCCGATGCCGCCGCTCCGCTGGCTGAGGAACACGTTTTCGCCGGCCGAGGTGAGGAATCCGTCGAACGGCGTGAAGTCGCACGTCGCCGTGATCCACAGCGGCAGCGCGGTGTATGTCGATTGCTGGATGGTGGTTTCGGTGATGACGAGTTCGTCGCTGAGCGAGCGGTGGTTGCCGTGTCCGGTGTAGTTGAAGACGAGCGTCCCTTCGCGAAACTGTTTTGCGATGCCGGCTTCGATGTCGGGATAGGTTGCCCGGCCGCCTTCGTTCGTTTTTTTGAAGGCGTCGAAGAAGAGTCTGTTGTTGATGAACTCGGGATGTTCGTCTTCCATGGTCTGGCTCATCAGATACGACTGGAGGGCGTGGGTGACATCGAATCCGTCCGAGGCATTGCCGTCGTCCGCGACGTAGCAGATATTGTTTTTCCAGCTGCCGGCATTTTTGTTTTCCATGTAGGCGATCACCTTGTCCACTGCCGTGCGGGCCTGTGTGACGGTGCGCACGGGAAACCGTCCGATGCCCAGGAGCAGTTCGTCGTTTGTCAGATTCGTGCCTTCATCGTCGGCCAGGAAGCCGAAATAGTCGTCAAGCACGATCGAGTCCCAGTTGAGCGAGTTGCGCGTCTGACAGGTAATGATGAAGTTTTCCATCGAGACGTTTTTCCAGGCGGAGGTCAGCTGGCGGTTGTCGTACGACCCGTCGCCGAAGAGCAGCAGGAAGCGCGGGGCGTCGGCTTCGGAAGAGCGACGGTCGTAAAACATCTTCATGAAGCGGCGTATGGCGGTGGCGTCGGGCGTCCCGCTCGAAAATTCGTTGTATACCTGTTCGGGAGTGACGGTCGTCACACTGATCTTCGTGCGTGTGCGATGTGTTTCGGCCAGCCGTTCGGCCTGTGCCGTGAAGGCGGGCGGCGCAAGGATGACCATGTCGGTTTGCGGGAGGGCATGCAGGTTTTGCGACGCCACGTCGTGTACCGTTTCGGGTACGGGGAAGGCGCCGGCAAGGTCGACCAGCACAAATTCGCGCAGTGCGGCGCCGGCAGGGATGGTAAACGAGCGTGCATCGCCGTCGAAGGCCGTCTCCATCAGGACGGGATGGAAGGCGTCGGTCACGTCGAAGACGCGCATGTTTGCCGTCGCCCGGCTTATCGTGAAGTGCGACACATTGCCGCGCGCCGCCAGGCTGCGAAAGAAGGTGTACGGTTCGCCGTAAGACTGTAGCCGGCGTTTCATTTGCAGGGTGATATAGTCGAGATAGCTTGAGTGTCCGGCCGGGCTGTAGCTGACCGTCATCCTTATGTCTTCGGATTTGTCGCCCTTCCACGTCGCATGGTGGTTGGCCTCAATCCCTTTGGTATATACGGCATAGCGGCCGTTGTTTATGCTGATGCCGCCCTGTATCAGCTGCTGGCCGTCGATGCCGAGCGTGACCTGTCCCTGCGTGTTTGTGGGATTGGCGATGAAACGGATGGCGACGAGCGCGTCGTCGGACGTGATGCCCGGTACGCGAAACGAAAAGTTGCGCGAAGTGGTCACTTCGAAACTTTCGCCGAAGAGGTCGCGGCCGGAGCTGTTGACGGATATTTCTTCCTTTTCGTAGACGGCATAGTCGTCGAAGGTGGTGATTTGCAGCGAGGCGCCGCCGGTTTCGGAGGGGACGGCCGTCATTTCGCCCGTCGGCGTGGCGTCCGTCACGAAGTAATATCCGTACATCGAATAGGGATTGTTTTCGTGCATGAATTGCGAGACCGTCGTTCCGCCGTAGAATTTCGTGCCGTAGGTCCATTTGACCGGTCCACGGGCATAGAAGAGCAGGTAGTCGTCACCGCGCCATACGTCGGTGGAGGGTGCGTCGTCGACGAACGGCTGCGCAAAGTCTTCGTCCAGCGGCCATCCGCCGTAGCCGTGTACGGACACTTTAGCCGGGTCCTGAAAGCCCATTTTCTTCAGGTCGGAATATGTGATTTTGTAGATCCCCGTGTGGTCGACGCGGATTTTCACCCACAGTCCTTTCGACAGCGCGGATGTCGTGGCATAGCGTCCGCCGTCGGCCCGGACGGCCGTGGCAAACAGGCTCAGCAGCAGAATCGATATGTACAGTTGTTTCATCATTATCATTTTTTTTATCTGACGTGAAAATCGAGCACTTTCCGTTCCCCGAGGTATCCCTGCAGGTGGTCGCCGACGTTGACTTTTCCTACTCCCGCAGGCGTGCCCGTGAAAATCAGGTCGCCCGTTCGCAGTGTGAAATAGCGGCTCACGAAAGCGATAATCCTGTCGACAGAAAAAATCATGTCGCCCGTGTATCCCTGCTGAACCGTTTGCCCGTTGATGTCGAGACGAAACGTCAGCCGGTCGATCGCGCCTGCTTCCGCCAGCGGGACGAACCGGCCCACGGCGGCGGCGTTGTCGAACGCCTTGCTCAGCTCCCACGGCAACCCGCTGCCGCGCAGCACGGTCTGCACGTCGCGCGCCGTAAAGTCGATACCCGTCGTGACGGCGTCGTAATAGCGGTACGCAAACTGTTCGGCAATATTCTTACCGAGCCTGCAGATCTTCACGGCGACTTCCGTTTCGTAGTGTACCTCGGACGAAAAATCCGGTACGAAGAACGGTCGTCCGTCTTTCAGCGCCGCATCGCCTTTCATGAAGATTGTCGGCTCTGCAATATTTAACGGATGGTGCATCTCTTTATTGTGAGTTGCATAATTCATCCCGACAGCAATGATTTTCATTATTTCCTTATGATGACGGTACAAATTTACGTGAAAACTTTAGAATGAGCAAATTTGAATGTGCCGTGTTTTGCATTTTACCGGCGTTTTGCGTTTCTTTGTACGCGAAAAAAAAGGAGTATGCCTCTCGACATACTCCTCCAAACATAACATAAAAACAACTATTTATCGAATAAATAGCAATTCGCGGTATTTGGGCAACGTCCATATTTCGTCGTCCACGATCAGTTCCAGTTTGTCGGTATGATAGCGGATCGTGTCGAAATAGGTCAATACCTTGTCGTGATAGGCGAGCGCCTTGTCGTAGGCGTCGTCGATGCGATTGGCAATGCGGCGTGCATCGACCATGTCGTCTACATTCTTCTTGATGGCGGCCACGTGTTTGGCGATTTCTTCTATCAGCGAGGCGTCGAGCGCCGACAGTTCGGCAGCTTTGTCTTCGGGATAGATGGTTTTTATCTTCAGGACGTTGTCGAGCAGCAGCGACTGGTATCGTGTGGCAATCGGGATGATGTGATTGACGGTGAGATCTCCCAGTACGCGGGCTTCGATCTGGATTTTTTTCGTGTATATTTCCCATTTCACTTCGTTGCGCGCGAACAGTTCCTTTTCGCTCAGGACGCCGTCGAAGAGCGCGATGCTTTCTGGGCTTGTGTAGGCGTTGAAGATTTTCGGCACGCATGTTTCGCAGTCGAGATTGCGCGCCCGGGCTTCTTTCTTCCATTCGTCGCTGTAGTTGTTTCCGTCGAAGCGGATGGGTTTGGAGAACTTGATGTATTCCCTGATTACTTCCAGAATGGCTTTTCCCGCCGGCATGCCCTGCGCAATCCGTGCGTCGACCGTTTCTTTAAATTCTTCCAGTTGTGCGGCCACGGCCGTGCTCAGGGCGGTCATGCCCGACGAGCAGTTGGCGGACGACCCGACGGCACGGAACTCGAAACGGTTGCCGGTGAAGGCAAACGGCGATGTGCGGTTGCGGTCGGTATTGTCGAGCAGTACTTCGGGTATGTGCGAGATGCCGATGCCGCTCGTCTTGCGGTCTTCCACGACGATGGCTTTTTCGGACGTGCTGTTTTCCAGTTCGTCGAGGATGCGCGAGATTTGTGTGCCGAGGAAGACGGAGATGATGGCGGGCGGCGCTTCGTTGGCGCCCAGACGGTGGGCATTCTGCGCCGTCATGATGGAGGCTTTCAGCAGGGCGTTGTTTTTGTATACGGCCATCAGGGTGTTGACCAGGAAGGTGATGAACTGGAGGTTTTCTTCGGGCGTTTTGCCGGGCGTAAGCAGTCCTATGCCGGTGTCGGTTCCGAGCGACCAGTTGTTGTGTTTGCCGGAGCCGTTCACGCCTGCGAAGGGCTTTTCGTGCAGCAGCAGGCGGAAACTGTGGCGGCGGGCTACCTTCTTCATGATGGACATGATGAGCAGGTTCTGATCGACGGCCAGATTCGTTTCGCTGAAGATGGGAGCCAGTTCGAACTGATTGGGGGCTACTTCGTTGTGGCGCGTTTTGAGAGGGATGCCGTATTTGTATCCTTCAAATTCGAGGTCTTTCATGTATGCGGTGACGCGTGTGGGGATGGCGCCGAAATAGTGATCTTCGAGCTGCTGGTTTTTGGCCGATTCGTGTCCGAGCAGGGTGCGTCCCGTCATGACGAGGTCGGGTCGGGTGGCATACAGTCCTTCGTCGATCAGGAAATATTCCTGCTCCCAGCCGAGGTAGGAGTATACTTTCCGGATGTGTGCGTCGAAGTAGTGGCATACGGCGGTAGCGGCCTTGTCGACCCTGTTGAGGGCTTTGAGCAGGGGGGCCTTGAGGTCGAGCGATTCACCGGTATAGGAGATGAAGATGGTGGGGATACAGAGCGTATCGTCCATCACGAAGGCGGGCGACGAAGGGTCCCATGCCGTGTATCCGCGTGCTTCGAAGGTGCTGCGTATGCCGCCGCTCGGGAAGCTTGAGGCGTCCGGTTCCTGTTGCGCCAGCAGCTTGCCCGAAAATTCTTCGATGATGCTTTCGCCCGGGCCGTTGGCGTAGTCGATAAATGAATCGTGCTTCTGGGCCGTTCCGTCGGTCAACGGCTGGAACCAGTGCGTGTAGTGGGTCGCTCCCAGTTCCATTGCCCACATTTTCATACCCGCAGCCACGTCGTCGGCTACGTTTCTGTTCAGTGTCTCGCCTTTTTCGACGGCGTTTTTGATCGCTTTCATCGTGTCTTTCGACAGATATTTGGACATGGTCTTTGTCGAAAATACGTACTTCCCGTAAAAGTCGGAAATGTATTTGGACGGTGCGGACACTTCAATGGCTTTCTTCTTGAAAGCTTCTTCTACTGCTTTGAATCGTAATGTACTCATGTTGTTTTTGAATTAAATTATGGATGTATTTATGTTATTTTAAAATGATGTTGTGCCGTTTGCATGTGGCCGTCATTTCTTCGGGCCAGAGCGAGGCCTGCACTTCGCCGATATGTGCGCACCGCAGGAAAAACATGCACAGGCGCGACTGCCCGATACCTCCGCCGATGGAGAGCGGTATTTCGTCGTTCAGCAGCGCCTTGTGGAATGTCAGTGCAAGGCGTTCGGGACAGTGTTCAAGTTCGAGCTGGTGGAGGAGCGCCGCCCGGTCCACGCGGATTCCCATCGAGGAGATTTCGAACGAGTTGTCGAGCACCGGATTCCAGAAGATGATATCGCCGTTCAGGCCGTGGTGGCGGTCGTCCGTCGGTGTGGACCAGTCGTCGTAGTCCGGCGCGCGTCCGTCGTGTTTCTGTCCGTCGGCGAGGGGCATGCCGATGCCGATGATAAAGACGGCGCCGTGAATGCGTGCGGCCTCGCGTTCCCTGTCTCTCGGCGAGAGGTGCGGCCAGGTGGCCTGCAGGTCTTCGGAATGGACGAACGTAATCTTTTCCGGCAGGACGGGTTCGATCTGCGGGATGTATGCGCACGTCTGTTTTTCGATGGTTCGCACCACGTCGTAGATCTTCGTCACGATGTCCCGCAGGAAGCCGAGGTGACGGTCTTCAGCGCGGATGCTTCTTTCCCAGTCCCACTGGTCGACGTAGAGCGAATGGATGTTGTCCAGTTCTTCGTCGGCGCGGATGGCGTTCATGTCCGTATATATGCCATGACCGGGCGGGACACGGTATTGCCCCAGTTTCAGCCGTTTCCATTTGGCCAGCGAGTGTACGACTTCGGCCCGGCAGCCGTCCATGTCCCTGACGGGAAATGAAACGGCGCGTTCCGTCCCGTTCAGGTCATCGTTGATTCCCGTGCCGGAAAGGACGAACAGCGGCGCGGTGACACGCCGCAGGTTCAACGAATCGGCCAGCTCGTTCTGAAATGACCACTTGAGTTTCTGTATCGACTGCTCCGTCGCCTCGGGAGGCAGGGCCGGCCGGTAATCTTCCGGAATGTAAATTTTCATCTTGTTTCGATTGATAGTTTGTTTTTATTAAATCATTTATGTTTGTTTTGAAAGAAATACCACCCTTACGGGAAAGAGCGGTATTTCCTGTCGGTTATTATACTGCACGGACGGTTCCCCGGCATCGCGCGCCATACAGTCCGGTGCGCGAAAGGGTCCCGCGTGCAGTATGTCATGTTAATTGTAAGCCGTTTCACCATGTTCGTAAATATCCAGTCCTTCCTCTTCGATGCGTCGGGATACGCGTATGCCGAATGCCATGTCAAGGCTTTTGAAAATGATGAATCCCGTGGCGGCGGCCCATGCGCCGACAACGGCTGCGCCGGTCAGCTGGGCGAGCAGCAGGCTTGCGCCTCCGCCGTAGAACAGTCCGCCGTCGGTTGCCATCAGGCCGGTCATGATCGTGCCGACAATGCCGCAAGTACCGTGTACGGACGAAGCGCCGACCGGGTCATCAATCTTGAACACCTTGTCGATCAGCTCTACGGAGAATACCATCACGACGCCGCAGATGGCTCCGATGAGAATGGAACCACACGGCGATACGATGTCGCAGCCGGCCGTGATACCGACCAGCCCCGCCAGTACGCCGTTGAGCGTGAGCGAGAGCGACGGTTTCCGATACTTGATCCATGCCGTTGTCAGCGAGAAGAAGCCGCCGGCGCAGGCCGCCAGATTCGTGGTCAGGAAGACATGCGAGATTGCCGTCCGGTTCTCTTCGCCTGCCGCGCCCAGCTGCGAACCGGGATTAAACCCGAACCATCCGAACCAGAGGATGAACACACCCAGTGCCGCGACGGTAAGATTGTGTCCCGGAATGGCTTTTGATTTGCCGTCCTTGCCGTATTTCCCGATGCGCGGGCCAAGGACGGCCGCGCCCACAAGGGCGAGCCATCCGCCTACGGAGTGTACGATCGTCGAACCGGCAAAGTCGTGAAACGTGGCGCCGATATGCGTATCCATCCATCCGCCCGAGGCCATCAGCCATCCGTTGCCCCACGTCCAGTGGCCGGAAACGGGATAGACGATCACACTGACAAGGATAGTGTAGACCAGATACATGTGGAACTTGGTACGTTCTGCCATGGCGCCCGACACGATGGTCGCCGCCGTGGCGCAGAACATGGTCTGGAAAACCAGGAATCCTTCGATCGGCAATCCGTTGTCGAAGAAGGCAAGGTTGCCTAAATTCGGTATCCCGGCAAACCCGTTGCCGTCCGAACCGAACATGATACCGAATCCGACAAAGAAAAACAGCAGCGAACCCAGCATGAAGTCGAGAAAATTCTTCATCAGGATATTGGCTGTATTTTTTGTGCGTGTAAAACCGGCTTCCACGAGGGCGAAACCCGGTTGCATGAAGAAGACCAGCATGGCTGCAAGCAGCATCCATACGGTATCGAGCGACAAACCGTTGCTTTCGACGGTTGCATGTACGTCTGCAACGGCTTCCTGCGCATAAGCAGCCGTTGCAAAGAAGACTGTCAGCATAACTCCGGCCATACTGCGCCGGATGACACGATGTAATACATTTCTGTTCATAATTCTATATTTATGTGTTAAACCAGGATTGCATTTTTTTACTATTTCTCCAGTTCCGCATTGTACAGTGCAATGTCGCCACGTTCGCCCGTACGGATGCGAATCGAATCCTCGACGGGAATCACAAAAATACGTCCGTCACCGATTTCGCCTGTTTTCGCGGCCGCAAGGATCGCCTTCACGGTCTTTTCCACATTTTTGTCGCGAACGACAATCGATACCAGCGTTCTTTCAATCGAACTCGTGTCATAAACGACGCCACGGTAGATCCGTCCCTGACGCGCCTTGCCAATGCCTCTCACGTCGTAGTAAGAGAACCATTCAATGTCCGCCGCAAGAAGGGCGTCCTTCACTTCTTCGAATTTGGTTTTGCGAATAATCGCTTCAATCTTTTTCATATCTCTATCGTTTTAAATGGATGTATATCATAAACTGATTCCAAATACGAAGTAAGTGTGCCGCACTTGCGGATTGAATACGATTTTCGTAAATACAGGCACTGAAAACATGTCGGTAATCCTGACATCCTTCGAACCCGTCAACCCGACGTTTACCACATTAAACTTGTCGGAATAAAGCCCTTCCCACGGTGAAAACCCTATTTCGGCCTTCAGTCCGACGCTTCCGACGGTAAAGGGCGCGCTCGCCTCGATGTAGGTGGAGTGTGCGCGCTCGCCGTCGCCGTTGTAGTCGTTACCTGCAAAAAACGTATTCCACGACAGGGCAAGCGCTCCGAAATCGTACGCCAGCGTGCCTTCAAACATGTGAGACGTTTCTCTGCTCCTGTAATTAAAATAGTCCGGACTGCTGTTGAACCAGTAGTCCGTAATCGCGGCGCTGAATCCGCCGGTACCGTAACCGAGCGTAAAATCATACTCGTCGGGATAATCCGGAGAAGTAACCAATCCTACGGAGCCCCACGCCGTCAGCGACAAACCGCCGACCGACACCCCCAATGACGGCTGAATGCTGGCTCCGCCGCAGTATGCACCGCGCCAGATATAGCTGCTCACCAGATCGCCGCCGGCCGACACTTCGGCCTGGGCTTTTGTCATGGCAGGGACAAATAACATCACGACAACAATTCCTATTGCCGGCAAAACTCTTCTTTGAATGTTCTTTTTTTTCATGTCATTTTACTTTTAAATTATTAAACCTCTAAAAAAACGACCGCTTTCACCGTGCGCATCGGCAATGCGGCTGTACTTTAATATTTATTCATATTCTACATTCATCCTCAGAACACTTCTAAAACCAAACTTCTACGTGATGCTTCGCTACTAAAATGTGCATTTACAATCAGTAAACTCCACTTTTAGCGCCTCGCAAGCCTTTCATTCGGAGTTTTTAGAAATCCCATTAAGAGTTGCCGGGGCGGATCGGCTCTATTTCAGCCACCGGAAGATCCGGTCCGTCGCTTCAATACTGTTTTCACGCGTACCGAAAGCCGTCAGACGGATATATCCTTCTCCACTCGGGCCAAAACCTGCGCCCGGCGTGCCGACAACGTGCGCGCCGTGAAGCATCTGCTCGAAGAATTGCCACGACGAGGCTCCCGCAGGCGTTCTCACCCACAGGTATGGTGCGTTTTCGCCTCCATAAACCTCCAATCCTGACGATTTTAATCCTTCGCGCATGATTTTGGCATTACCCATATAATACTGTATAGTCTCCTTTACCTGCGCCGCACCTTCGGGACTGTAGACGGCTTCCGCTCCACGTTGCGTGATGTAGCTTGTGCCGTTGAACTTCGTACAGTGGCGACGGTTCCACAGCGGATTGAATGCCGCCACGTCACCTTCGGGAGTATATCCGTTCAGTTCCTTGGGAATCACCGTATATCCGCATCTCACGCCGGTGAATCCTGCCGTCTTCGAGAAACTGCGAAATTCGATGGCCGTCTTCTTTGCACCTTCGATTTCGTAAATGGAATGTGGCAGTTCCGGATCCTGGATATACGCTTCGTATGCGGCGTCGTAAAGAATCAATACCTTGTTGGCGAGGGCATAATCCACCCATTTTTTCAACGCTTCCTTTGTGATCGACGCCCCTGTCGGGTTGTTCGGGTAGCAAAGATAGAGCACGTCTATCCGTTCGGACGGTATTTCCGGTACGAAGCCGTTGGCTTCCGTACAGGGAATATAGACAATATTACTCCATTTGTTGTCCACCCATTCGCCTGCACGTCCGCTCATCACGTTCGAATCGATATAGACGGGATAAACGGGGTCTGTCAGCCCTATGCGGTTGTCGCGACGGAGAATATCTCCAATATTCCCCGTATCGCTCTTTGCGCCGTCGCTGACGAATACTTCGCTCATATTCAGTGATATACCGCGCGGCGCATAATCATTCCTGATGATCGCTTCTATCAGGAACGGATAACCTTGTTCAGGTCCATACCCGCGGAAAGTAGCGGTGTCGCCCATTTCGTCTACCGCGGCGTGCATAGCCTCGCGCACAGCCTGCGGCAACGGACGGGTCACATCGCCTATCCCCAAGCTGATCACATTGGCATCGGGATGCGATGATTTAAAAACAGCTACCTTTTTTGCAATATCCGAAAACAGATAATTGCCCGGCAGCTTGAGAAATTGTTCATTAATTAAAGCCATTTTTTCGATTGTTTTTATGTTTATGTTATATGTATAAGATCCCTTCGTATACCATGACGGCTTCGCCCGTCATCCATATTTTGTTTGTGTTTTTGTCCCATTCGACCGTCAGCGAGCCGCCATTTAACCCGACAACGACTTTCCGCCCTGTTTTTGCCGCGTTCACGCTGGCCACAAGGGTAGCGCAGGCGCCTGTACCGCAGGCCTGCGTAATGCCGGAACCTCTTTCCCATACGCGCATGCGAATCTCGCCGCTGTTCAGCACCTGTGCAAATTCTACATTGGTGCGGCCGGGGAAAAGCGGATGACGTTCGATCAGCGGCCCCGTTTCCGACAGTCCGACCGATTCGACGTCTTCCGTGAAGATCACAAAGTGCGGATTGCCCATCGACACGATCGTGCCGGTATAGCGGTTGCCGCCGGCTTCGATTTCGACCGGTTGCTGTTCGAACTGCGGCTGGCCCATATCCACGGTCACCTCGTCCACCGTGCCGTTTTTCACCGCAAGATGAAGCTCTCTGATTCCCGACAGGGTTTCGAGCGTGATCTGTGTTTTCGATGTAAGCCCCTGTTCGTAAACGTACTTGCCGATACATCGCGTGGCATTTCCACACATCATCGCTTCCGAACCGTCTGCGTTGAAAATACGCATGCTGAAATCGGCCTTGTCCGAAGCTCCTATCAGTACAAGCCCATCGGACCCGATTCCGGTGTGTGGGGCGCTCCACCTGACGGCAAATTCTTCCGGTTGCGAAACAGGATACGTCATATTATTAATGTATATGTAGTCATTGCCTGCGCCATGCATCTTGTGAAAACGGACTGTCTGTGTCATCTTATTGTTTCTTAGGATTAAAATCTTCTTTTTGTTTTATTTCGCTGCAAATATATATCTTTTTGTAAATACAACAATGAAAAAATCAAACAAAATGATGTGACTGTTGAAAAAAAATGCTTTCAGCAACAAATACAGGCATTTACGTTTGTTTGTTTTTATATGGAATGCCGAATGACGGCGAATCGTATCTAAAATGCTTATTATAACCGGCTAAAAGGTTTTAATAAGAAATGAGGGATTCAGCCGCAAATATACGCCGAATGAATAGCAGGTTTTTGCCTGAACGGAATAAATGCCTGATGTCGGACTATTTATATTACACGACGGCCTGAACTGAAAATCGAAATCAATTCCCAGTGCATATCCGGGAGCAAAAGTGCGGACGTATTCTCCGCCGAGCGAATACATCTTGGGATACAAAAAATAAGCGTCCTCTTGCGACATCGAAGGCGCGCCGAACAGCGGATTTCCGTACATCGAAATAAAATCGTTGCATTTCCAGTACGCCGCCTTGACACGGAAATTCTTGAGATCGGCCGAAGCGGACGAGTAGCTGCCGTAGCCGCGTTTCAACGGCCATAAATTGCCTGCATGCTGGTAATAGCCCAGCATATCGAACTCCAGATGAATATTTTTCAACACCTTATGGCGGATATGCCAGTCCAGTCCGACGCCGGCCACGCCGTTCAGCATGGTCTGGACGGGCAGATTCGCCGTATCTATCTGTCCTCCTCTGTGCTGCGCCAGTATCTGGAAGGGGAAATATACATGAAATGTCGATTCCGGCCGGTTGCATTTGAACAGGGCGGAAGCGCCGAACGAAAAAGTTTCCTGCTTCGTATCCATCTTGTAGATAAAGGTTTCCCAGTTTATCCACGTGTCGAAATGCAGCCATTTAGTGTCGTACAGCAACTGCATGCCTGTTTCGGGATCGGCGATCATGTGCAGTTCGGGATTGTATAGCGGTTCTACAAGTTTATGATTCACACCACCGTACAGACTTCCCAGGATGATGTTTATCTGTTTGGACAGCGCCACCTGCGCCCTGAAAAACGGATATGCGTGTACGACGTGCTTGGAACGCCCGTCGTACCAGTTGGAAAGCGTGCTGTATGCAAAGGAGGGATAATAGTCTGCGCCCCAAAACCATAGTGTATGTACTCCCCCTTCAAGCCTGATGTTCGGCTCCGGATAGTAAACCGTTTTTGCCTGTAGCCAGAATCCGGGCAAGGTGTATCCCGACACAATAATGTTTGGCGATTCGATATTCCTGAAAAAACTGATATTGTCGATTTCGACAGACAATTGTTTTTTTTTCAGCGAATCGATCCGGTATTCCGTCCGGAATGTTTTTTCGAAAATCTGCGCATTGCCTGTGCCTATCTCGCTTAACATCAGAATAAAAAAACCTAATAACCCTGTATAATTTCCGCGACTGTTCATATATGATGCTGCATCAGATAAATTAAGGTGCAAACTTATAAAAAAAAATCATAATTAGAGCTATTGCTTTAATTTTTACGGTAAAAAAGATTTATTCGCGGGAAACATGTTTTATAACATATTTCAATGTGGGAATGTTCGGTAAAAGAGATATAATTTTACACGCGGAATTATAATATATGATAATGGAAAACAATACTATACTTTCGGGACTGCAAATGGCAGATTTTCACAAGGTCGTTGACGGGAAGGAAACATCGCTCCGCGTGCTGACCAACCGAATCGGTACGGAACTGGCAGTCACGAATTACGGCGCGAAAATCGTAGCGCTGACGGTGCCGGACAGGCACGGCCGTTTTACGGACGTCGTGACGGGACATGCGTCCATCGACGACTATCTGGTTTCGGAAGAGCCTTATTTCGGTGCGATTTGCGGCCGCTACGGCAACCGGATTGCCGGCGGACGTTTCACGCTCGACGGCGCAGTGTACGACCGGCTGGCCACTAACAACGGCCCGAACAGCCTGCACGGCGGCATCAAGGGCTTTAATTCCGTTGTATGGGACATGACACGGATCGATGCCCGCACGGTGGCGCTGACATACGTTTCGGCCGACGGCGAAGAGGGTTTTCCGGGCATGCTGACGACGACGGTCACCTACATGCTGACCGACGACAACGAAGTGGTCATCTCCTATCGTGCGGTCACGGACAAGCCCACGGTGCTCAATCTGACGAATCATTCCTATTTCAACCTGTCGGGTGCAGGCGACCCGACAATCGGCGACCACCTGCTGACCATCTGCGCCGATTATTATCTGCCTGTGGACGACACGGCCATCCCCCTCGGCCCGAAAGCGACCGTCGAAGGTACGCCGATGGATTTCCGTACGCCGCACGAAGTGGGTGCGCGCATCCATGATGATTTCGAGCAGCTGATTCTCGGACGAGGGTATGACCATACATATATATTAAACGGGAAAGACGGCGAACCGGCGTTTGCCGCGCGTTGCGTGTCGCCCAAAACGGGCATCGTGCTGGATGTGTACACGACCGAACCGGGCGTGCAGTTGTATACAGGCAACTGGATGACGGGCCACCTCGTGGGCAAACACGGGCAGCACTATCCCCGGCATGCCGCGCTGTGCCTCGAAACGCAACATTTTCCCGACAGTCCGAACAAACCCGATTATCCGACGACAGTCCTCCGTCCGGGCGAGATTTTCGAAAGCCGGACGGTATTCAAATTTTCTACAATATAATAGTAACAGTAAATATAATAGCACATTAATAGTATCAATAATTTATTAAAAAATTCACAACTATGACAAACAAACAAGAAAAAAATTACACTTTGCCCATCATTATGATGATTTTGCTGTTTGGTATGATTTCGTTCGTAACCAATCTGGCGGCGCCGATGGGCGTTGTGTTGAAAGCGCAGTTCAACGTGTCCAATTTTGCGGGACTGTTAGGCAATGCGGCCAACTTCATTGCCTATGCAGTGATGGGTATTCCCAGCGGTATCCTGCTGCAAAGAGTAGGCTACAAGAAAACGGCTTTGATTGCCATTTCCGTCGGTTTTCTGGGGGTAGGCATTCAGTATCTCTCCGGTTATGCCGGACAGGATTCGGCCTTTATCGTGTATCTGGCAGGCGCCTTCGTGGCAGGTTTCTCCATGTGTCTGCTCAATACGGTAGTGAACCCGATGCTCAATACGTTGGGGGGAAGCGGTAATAAAGGCAACCAGCTGATTCAGGTCGGCGGTTCTTTCAACTCCGTGATGGCAACGCTGACGCCGATGATCGTAGGGATTCTGATCGGCGATGCCGCCAAAGCGCGGATTGCGGATATATTTCCATTCATGTATGCCGCAATGGCTGTGTTTGCGATCGTATTCGTGGTACTGTGGGCGGTAAACATTCCGGAACCTCACGCCGAACAGTCGTCCGAACCGCTGGGTAAACTGATGTCGGGCGCCTTGAAGTTCCGTCATTTCATTTTGGGTGCGTTCGCCATCTTCGTATATGTAGGCGTCGAAGTCGGTACACCCGGTATCCTGAACCTGTTTCTTGTAGATCCCGGTATTCCGAAACCGCTCAATACGACGACGGCCGGATTTGTCGCCGGGACGTACTGGTTCCTGATGCTGATCGGACGTTTGGTGGGCGCTTCCATCGGCGGCAAGGTATCCAGCAAGGTAATGCTCTCCACCGCCTCTGCTGTGGGACTGCTACTTGTGCTGCTCGCCATCTTCTCGTCGAGCAGCACGGAAGTATCTTTGCCCGTATTGAAAAGCGTGGACGGCATCACCTCGTTCGGACTCCTCGAGGTGCCTGTAAATGCGGCATTTCTGGTGCTGATCGGTCTTTGTACGTCCATCATGTGGGGCAGCATCTTCAATCTGGCAGTCGAAGGACTGGGTAAATATCTCGCGGCCGCTTCGGGTATCTTCATGGTGCTGGTTTGCGGCGGCGGTATACTTCCCGCACTTCAGGGATGGGTAGCCGATATCGCTGGATACCTGCCCAGCTACTGGGTGATATTCGCCGGATTGATATACCTGCTGTTCTACGCATTGATCGGCAGCAAAAACGTCAACAAGGATGTTTCTGTTGAATAAATAAAAAGCATTTTCCGGCGTTTCGCGACCGAACGCGAAACGCCGGAATTCACAAAACAATATAATTATGGATATAGAACATGTAAGGAGTCGTTTTATCAAACATTTCGATGGCACTACGGGGACGGTTTATACCTCTCCGGGACGCATCAACCTTATCGGCGAACACACCGACTACAACGGAGGGTTTGTCTTTCCCGGGGCAATCGACAAAGGGATGATTGCCGAAATAAAACTGAACGGAACAAAAAAAGTGCGGGCATATTCGATTGATATGAAGGACTATATTGAGTTCGGATTCAACGAAGAAGATGTGCCGCGTACGAGTTGGGCCAGATATATTTTCGGCGTATGCCGCGAGATCATCAAGCGGGGCGGGCAACTGGAAGGTTTCAACACGGCGTTTGCCGGTGACGTACCGCTGGGGGCAGGCATGTCGTCGTCCGCCGCACTCGAAAGTACGTATGCTTTTGCACTCAACGACATCTTCCGGCTGGGTATCGACCGGTTCGAACTGGCAAAAATAGGACAGGCCACCGAACACAACTATTGCGGCGTCAAATGCGGCATCATGGATCAGTTCGCATCCCTGTTCGGCAAGAAAGGCAACCTGATACGGCTGGACTGCCGTTCGCTCGAATACGAATATTTTCCCTTCGATCCGCAGGGCTACAAACTGGTATTGCTTGACACGGTCGTGAAGCACGAACTGGCATCGTCGGCCTACAACAAACGGCGCGAATCGTGTGAACGGGTTGCGCACAAGCTGAATGCCGAATTTTTGCGCGACGTGACGTTCGAACAGCTGGAAAGCGTCAAGGGCGAAATCAGCGAAGAAGACTGTAAACGGGCCGAATATGTGATTGGCGAGAAGCAACGCGTGCTGGACGTGTGCGATGCGCTCGTGAAAGGCGATTACGAAACCGTCGGGCAGAAAATGTACGAGACGCACTGTGGCATGAGCAAACTCTACGAAGTCAGTTGCGAAGAACTGGATTTCCTGAATGACCTTGCCCGGGAGTGTGGCGTGACCGGTTCGCGCGTGATGGGCGGCGGTTTCGGCGGATGTACCATCAATCTGGTGAAAGACGAATTGTATGAGCCTTTTATCCTTAAAGCGAAAGAATCCTACAAAGAAAAATTTGGTCGTTTACCAAAAGTCTACGACGTTGTTATCAGCGACGGCGCACGAAAGCTAAGCGACTAATTATTGATTCAGTGATTATTATTTCAGAGCGGGCGCTGCGAAGCGTTCGCTCTTTTTCCATTGCGCGGAAGCCGGAAAATGCCATCCCCAATGTGTCACTGAAAACGATATATTTTCAGGGGACTTCTAAAAACTCCGAATTCAAGGCTTGCGAGGCGCTAAAAGCGGAGTTTGCCTGTTGTAGATGAGTATTTTAGCGACGAAGCGTAACGCAGAAGTCGGGGTTTTTAGAGGTTCCCTTCAGAAGTGCAGGGTTGGGAATGGGTGACGGATAAAATATGATCATAAAATTATTTACAATTAACTCTAACGACTTTATTATTATATTTCATTGTGGTATTAATCTATTTTTATTTAAATTAAACTCGAAGAAGCATCATGAAAGCAATTAGAAATGCAAGTTTGTGTGTACTGCTGGCCGGATTGTTCGTGCTGCCACTGTCCTGCGGGGATGATTTTCGCACGATCATCGCACAATTCGGTTTGCAGGCGCAGGCCGACGTCAAGCTTCCCGCCGTGTTCGGCGACAACATGGTGTTGCAGCAGCAGTCGTCGGTCGCAGTCTGGGGATGGAGCAAGCCCGGCGCGACCGTCCGGGTCACCACTTCGTGGAACGGCAAAAGCCA
>JAIRYD010000043.1 GCA_031267935.1 Tannerella sp. | reverse complement strand
GCCAGAAGCACCGGCGACGACCCCAGAAAACTCTTTCCCATTTCCAGTCCGAAGAACTGCGAATACCAGCATATTCCGGCGATAGCGCAAAACAGCAGGTTGTTTGCCAGATTTGTCGTGGAGGCATAGTCCTTGAACGTATTGTTTTTCACGTTCTGGAAAAGACAGTATCCCGCATTAATCACAAATCCGCCCAAAGTAGCAAGAAATATAACGGGCAGTCCGGCAAAAAGCGGGTCTACTCCCTTGCTCAGATTGAAATTCTTTATTTCCGTTCCGGCGTCTAATCCCAGAGCGAAGCAAGCGCTCATCACTCCAGCCAGCAATGCCACCAGCAATCCTTTTGTCAGTGCAAAATCTTTGATAGCAGCTTTTTTCTCCTCTTCGCTCATGTTTTTAGACCTCAGACTTCCGGCATAACCGATGACGGAAATTCCGGCAAGCGTAATGCAAACGCCGGATAACAGAATCAGTCCTTCGCCGTGAAACAGGTCTGTATTCGCAAACAGCGCGGGCAGCAGCGTCCCGAAAGCGGCGCAGGTACCCAGCGCGATAGACTGTCCGAGGGCGACTCCCAGATAGCGCATGCTCAGTCCGAAAGTCAATCCTCCGACGCCCCACAGCGCTCCGAAAATGATGGACTTCAATGCTCCTCCGGCGCCCCAGACTTCCGTCAGGCTACTGCCCTGCGGTACGGCCAGTAAAGAGCCGAGCAGCGGGAATACCAGCCATGCGAAAATGCCCTGTACCAGCCAGAAGCTTTCCCACGACCATTTTTTTACTTTCTTTATCGGTACATACGAACTCGACTGTCCGAAACTCCCTATTGCGATGATCAGTAATCCAATGAATGTATTCATATCCGTCATTTTCGACTGTTAATAAACTGCATGTCACCGTTTGGAGGTGACATTTTTTTCGTACTGCTGAATTTCCGCAATATAGTCTTCGCCTGCCGGCACGCCGTTTTGCAGGCAGAACATGTCCCACACGGCGCTCCAGGGCGCCGACTTCAGTTCTTCCTGCAGGGCAAGGCGTTCGAACAACTGTTCGTTTGCTTCATATTCCTGCAGCGTGGCCGATGGTTCGAGAAACGCCATCAGAAGCGCTTTCTGCGTCGCACGCGAGCCGATCACGTATGCGCCGAGGCGGTTGATCGTCCCGTCGAAATAGTCCAGTCCGATATGGATACGCGCCAGTTCGTCGCAGCGGACGATTTCGTGTGCGAGGTCCTGCAGATCGTCGTTCAGTATCACCACGTGGTCGCTGTCCCAGCGTATCGGACGGCTTACGTGCAGCATGATTTCGGGCGTGAACAGCAGCAGCGCCGATATTTTGTCGGCAATGCTCTCCGTCAGGTGGAAATGACCCGTGTCCAGCGTGACTATCTTGCCTTTTTTCGCGCCGTAGCCGAGGTAAAAGTCGTACGATCCGACGGTATAGCTCTCCATGCCGATGCCGAAAAGTTTCGCTTCGATGCAGTCTTTCATGTTGGGATAGTCGACGGCGAAAATTTCGTCCAGCGAGGCTTCGAGTATTCGGCGATATTTCAGACGGTTGGCAGGCACTTCCTTGCTGCCGTCGTGTACCCACAGGTTCATGATGCACGGGTCGCCCTGATACCGCCCCATTTCTTCACTGATTTTACGGCAGCGTTTCGTATGTTCGATCCAGAAGTCGCGGATCCCCTTGTCGGGATTGGCCAGTGTCAGGTTGCCGCTTTTCGGGTGCGAGAACGAGGTAGAATTGAAATCCAGTTTCATGCCGTTCGCTCCGGCCCATTCCATCCAGCTTTGGAAATGATGCGGCTCCACTTCGTCGCGGTCTACCGCTTTTCCCTGGAAATCGCCGTATATCTCGTGCAAACTCAAACGGTGGTTGCCGGCTATCAGCGACGCGGCTTTCTGTATATCCGCACGCAATTCGTCGATATTGCGCGCCTTGCCGGGATAGTTGCCCGTCACCTGAATGCCTCCGCTCAGGTCGCCGCCCTGATTCTCGAATCCGCTCACGTCGTCGGCTTGCCAGCAGTGCAGCGACAGCGATATCCGATTCAGTTTCTCCAATGCCCTGCCGGTGTCTATTCCCAGTGCGGCATAACGTGCTGCCGCGGCTTCATACGCTTTTCTGATTGTACTTTCTTTCATGATAAAATATTTATTTAGTTATTAATGAATCCGATTTGTGTGTTGAACATGCGGTCCGGTTCCTGCGTTGTCACGTTTTCAACGTGCGATCAGGGCAAAAACGTTTCCATCGGGAACGACTTTGCCACGATACGGCGAATCTCCCAGCGATCTTTGACCAGGCCGGCGGCTTTTGCCTGCATCAGGCAGTTGCCGATGGCTGTCGCCTCCGACGGTCCCGCTACGACGGGCAATCCGACGGCGCTGGCCGTAAATCGGTTGAGCAGTGTGTTCTGCGAGCCGCCGCCAATGACGTGCAACTTTTCTATCGGAAAGGATACCATGCCCGACAGTTGTTCCAGCACTTCCCGGTAGCGGTTGGCAAGGCTTTCGAAGATGCAGCGCACATATTCCGCATCCGACTGCGGGACAGGCTGGTCCGTTTCCCGGCAAATGGCGGCAATCGCCTTTGTCATGCTTGCAGGGTTTGCCAGGCGCGGGTCGTCGGGGTTCACCGTCGACGGGCTTTTACCCGCCTGTTCGGCCATAGCGACAATGTCGGGATACGAATAATCCCGGCCTGCCTTCGTCCATTCTCTGCGGCACTGTTCGAGCAGCCACATGCCGGTGATATTCTTCAGAAAGCGGGTTGTACCTTCGACGCCGCCCTCGTTCGTGAAATTCTTTTCGAACGAATCCTGCGTCAGGACGGGTGTTTCCGTCTCGACGCCCATCAGGCTCCACGTGCCGCTGCTCAGGTAGGCAAAGTGCGGGTCGGCAGCCGGGACGGCCAGTACGGCCGATGCCGTATCGTGACCGGCCACCGTCACTACGGGCACTTTCCCGAGGCCGGTATCTTCGGCCAGCGTGTCGGTCAGCGTGCCGATGACGACGCCCGGGTCGGTCAGCGGATGCAGCAGCGTGTCGGGCAGGCCTGCCGCCCGGAGCAGACGTGTTTCGAACTGCCGTGTCACGGGATTAAGGATCTGCGACGTGGAGGCTTCCGTATATTCGCAAACCTGTTTTCCCGTCAGCATGTACGACAGCAGGTCGGGCATGAACAGTATTCTGTCGGCTGCTTTCAGTGGTGCAAAATTCTGTTCTTTTGCACGATATAATTGATACAGGCTGTTGAAGTTCATTACCTGAATACCTGTCAGGCGGTATACTTCTTCGCGCGGAAGTGCGTTTCTGAAAAAGTCTTCGGGCGCGCCTTCGGTGTAGGGATCGCGGTATGCGCGGGGCATGCCCAGTATCGTTCCGTCCGCACCGACATAACCGAAGTCTACGCCCCATGTGTCTATTCCGATAGAAGTCAGTGTGATGCCTTGCGCGGCACATGTCCGCAATCCTTCTTTCAGGGATTCGTACAGTCCGAACACGTTCCAGTAAAATCTGCCGTGCAGCTGTACGATTGTGTTGGGGAAGCGCGTCAGTTCGCGCATTTCAAAATTGACGCCGTCGAAAGCGCCCAGTACGGATCGTCCGCTCGTGGCGCCCAGATCAAATGCTAAAAAATAATATTTCTTCATAATATCATTCCACATATTATTTACCGGCAGCAAAGATATTCTTTTTTTCTTGCGCGGCAATTTTATTTTTCGTAATTTTACGTCTGGTATTATAGTTATTATTTTATTGTTATGTGTGATGGAAATTGCAGCCACCCCATCCGGAATGTTTCGGTATATATGCGCCTCGCGACGGGGCGCAAGCCCGATGGAAAAGATTCCGGTGATTACGTGAATTTCCTGCTTCCGGCGAGAAGCATGCCGGAAGTCTTTCGGCGGACGCAGTTGTACGCCTGTCCGTAAACTCCTTGTCGCCACATATTCGCGGCATGATTTTGTGCATGAGATATGCATGTGAAGAAGGATTCATACAGAAGAAATGAGAGGCAATGATACATCGATCGAACAGATACCGGATTGCGGCATGCTTTTTATGCCTTGCGTGCGCGGTGCAGGCGTATGAGCCGGAAGTGCATGCGCCGGCAGACAGTATGCCGAATCACAGGCGGACGGCGGTGAAATGGATTGTTCCGGCAGCGTGCGTGACTTATGGCGTGATTGCGCGATTCGACAAAATGTCTCTTCGCAGCTTCGACCTGCGTATTGCCAAACAGGTGGATAAGCATGTCAAAAAGCATTATGTGTTCGACGATTATCTGCAATACGCACCGGCCGTGTTTGCCTTCGGTCTGGATTTTGTGCCGGGCCTTCGCGCCGAACACAACCTGCGCGACCGGACGCTGCTGCTTGCCACCTCGTACGCTTTTACCGGCATCGTGATTTACAACATGAAACATGCGATTTCCGTCCGGCGTCCCGACGGGTCGGCCAGTAATTCGTTTCCTTCGGGACACACGGCCGTGGCGTTTACGGGTGCACACCTGCTGTACAGGGAGTATCGCGAGCAGTCGCCGTGGATCGGCGTGGGCGGTTATGCGATGGCGGCGACGGTGAGCGTCATGCGCGTGATCAATAAGAAACATTGGATGAGCGATGTAATCGCAGGCGCGGGGATCGGCATCCTCAGCGTGGAAGCGGCCGGCATGATGCTGCCCGTGTGGCGCCGGTTGCTGGGTCCGGGCGAAGCGCGGATATCGATCATGCCTGTCGCAAGCGGACGCGATGTGGGAATCAGGCTGGTATATATATTTTGAAGATCTGTCCACAGA
>JAIRYD010000114.1 GCA_031267935.1 Tannerella sp. | reverse complement strand
TGTAAGAAATAACCTGCAGCAAACTCGTCTTCGTCTATGCTGCTTCCAAAATCATCGGCGTTAATATTGCTGTCTTTTACCCATTTTTCAACGAGATTAATCATTTTATTGCCAAATTTCTTTTCAAACATTTTATCGGACAGTGCTTCGTTTTCGCCGCTTATTGCGCCAATAAAAAGCAGTTGCATCAACTGTTCATCATCCTGCAAAGCTGTGAGGAAAAACTCGTCAAGCCGCTCATACAAGTCGTTCATCAGTTTTTCCTGTTCTGCCGACGACAGGTTGGAGTATTTTACCTGACTGCTGAAATTGTACCCGCTTTCTTCCTCCATTCCTTCGTTGAATCCTTCTCGAAAGTCATCGTTGAAGAAATACAGCCCAACACAAAAGGCGATAATTACAGCGACAAATATACCCGCTGCGATCATGCATCCTTTCAACACGCCGCTGTTACCGCTGCTTTTTGCGTTGTAAGGCGGTGGCGGCGGAGTGATGATGCCGGTGATTTGTGCGCCGCAATGCACACAAAATCTGCCGGTTCCGTCTATCTGATTCCTGCAATTTGAACAATACATAATATTTTAAGCTAAAAGTAAAATATGCAATCTTTTTGTATCTTTTATTTCTCCTTTTTATATTTCATTGCAAATGTCAGAAATAATGCTCCAAAAATGAGTGCGATCAGCGAATAGATTATCAAATCACTATACTCCTCTGCATTAATAAAACCAAGCAATGCACTTAAAAAGTAGAATACGGAGGCTGCAATTGCGCCTCCTTTTCTTTCGTTGTATTCACTGCGCCGCGTGGCTAACAGTACCCATCCTGCAATAATCCAGCAAAGAGTAAGAAACATTCCTGATGCGCCTTCCCTTCCGGAACTAAATAAAACAATAATGGATTGAAATAGAATAGGCACAGATAGCATAATAGATAATATGCCTATCAGCAACGATGTTAGAGGTGCCGCTAAGAAACTTTGCAAATCATTGGTTTTAAAATTTGCACCGCAATACTCACAGAACTTACTTCCGTCTACGATTTGTTTTCCACATTTTTTACAAAACATAATGAACTGTTTATTTTCCCCTGCTCTTAAGGCTTCGCAGGTCTTGCCTTTCTTTAATGTACCCCTTTCTTTGGACAGAAAGTTGGACTTTGTTATACAATAAATTTATCTATCAATTTTTCTTTTTGAGAAGAAGCGGAAAAAGCGCTTTCCCCTCTTAAAGTTTTTTACTTTTTCCCGACCACAAATATACAACATTTTTACAATAGGGCAATCAAATATACAAATTTTCTTCATGGATTTTTGCCGGATATGATAATCAAGTGACTGATGTGGACGTTTGGTGTTGTAAAAGAAGGATCGTGACGTCAGGCACCGGTGTGAAAGGAAAGGCGCGAATATGCAAAACGGGCACGGGAGGCATCCGCAAACTGCCGTATCTGTGCGCTCTGTCGGCTAAACGGTGTAACAGAGCCTGCCGGGAATTGTATGAGCGTCTGTTAAAACAGGGCAAAAAGAAGAAGCTTGCACTCATTGCTGTTGCCAACAAACTCATTAAACAGGCTTTCAGCATGATTACCAATAACTGTGATTATGTGGATGATTATTGTGTAAAAAAATATATCGCATGTTAGGTTTTTATGAATAAATATTTGGACGGGTACACAGTTCTTTGCGACTGCGAGGTACGAAGCAGGAAGCAATCTGGCCGGCATGGTATCCGGATTGCTTCGTGCCTCGCAAAGACGGGATTGGCCGGAGGTTTTCTGCCGCGTACGCAGCGCTGTTCGTGATTTTCCTTTGTTTTTTTTGAATATACAGACTTGCAAAGATACAACGCAGTGGAGCGGATGCTTTTACCGGGATATGTACCCTGTTCCGGCAAAACATTCAACTAGCACCTCAAAAAAAAGAATTAGCCGATTTATTGGTATTTCGCCAAAGAACCGGCCTGACCGTTAATATATCGCTGTTTATTGTTGGATACCTGAAATATACGACGGGGCTAAAACTCAAGTATATTTTTTTATCTCATGCGCCTTCAAAACATAAAGCTGCCTGTTGTCCAGCAGCCGGATATTCCCTTCAATAAAAGGCTCGTCATCGGCAATCTGCGTATGTCCGATCACCTGAATCATTTCGTGATCGAAGGACTCCTCTTCGCCAAAAAGTTCATGGATATCAGCCCATAACGGACTGCCGGCACGATGAAAACCGCCTCTGTATCCTGAAATCTCAAAAAAGGCTTCCATATTGGAAGTGAACAGATTGTTGACCTGGTCTTCCAAATGGGTACCCAGGCGCTGCAACTCGTCCTTATGCAAATCGTACCAGCTCTTTGTGATACCGGCATGGATAAACAGATATTTATCAATCTGCTTACATATCTGAAACAATCCGGCCGTGGCATCGTCCGTCAAGATCGCGTGATATTTTTCGTAGTATTTACTGGAAAAACGGCTTGCTGCAAATTCACGGTTATAATAATGTAGTTCATGATTGCCGGTGAGCAAAGTCACTCTGTCAGGGTTTTGCTGTTTATAACTGATGATTTTAAGCAGGTTGCGATAAGCGTCTTCCGACGTGAAGTGTTCGTGCGGATACGGATCGGTGTAGTCGCCAAGGAATATCACTTCACCGTCATAATCCAGCGCCGGCTCCCAAAAATTCCGGCCGTGGATATCGGGCACAATCAATATTTCATTCATGACAGTTGCTGTTTTTATATTATAATTTACATATTCCAAATATTCCACGATTCGCATGCCTGTAAAATAAGCATTTCCAAACCGTTTTTGACTGTTGCGCCGTGTGCTCTGCCTTTTTTCATGAACAGCGTTTCATCGGGATTGTAGATCAAATCGTACAACAGATGTCCGGATGTCAGCAGATGATAAGGGATGTCAGCACATTCGTCCGTGTGGGGAAACATGCCGAGCGGCGTAGTGTTTACGATTACGGTATGCTGTTCAATCATTTGCGGGGTAATCGCATTGTACGCGACGCCAGATTCATGCGTTTTGCGCGACACGTACAAAGAGTTTATATTCAGCCGTTTCAGTCCGTGAAAAATGGCTTTCGAAGCCCCTCCCGTACCAAGAATCAGGGCCTTGCGATGCGTTTCGTTCAACAGCGGTTCGATAGATCGGCCGAATCCGGTGACGTCGGTATTGAATCCTTTCAGTCTCGGCTTGCCGGAACGTACATGTATGAATTTAATCACATTGACGGCTCCAATTCTGCATGCGTCTTCATCTATCTCGTCGAGCAGCGGAATGATCTGCGTCTTATACGGAATTGTCACATTCAGTCCACACAACGAAGGGTTTGCCATAAGAAGGTCGTGCAGTTTGCCGACATCCTCCATCTCAAAATTCATGTACTCCGCATCGGTCTGTTCGGATGCAAATTTGCGACTGAAAAAATCCTTCGAAAACGAATGTCCTAATGGATATCCAATTAAACCATATTTTCTCATATACCCGTCTATTCTATAATTATTTCAATGCAAAGGTATATATAAAAGCCGGATCCGGGAAAATTCATTCCTGACCACACGCAAGAATTTTAAATTTTCTTCCAGCCGGTCATTTCTTAATCAAATTCATAAACTCCTCCCGTGTCTTCGCCTGCTGGAAGAAGCCGGTAAAGTCGGAGGTGGTAGTCAGCGAGTTTTGTTTTTCGACGCCGCGCATCTGCATGCACATGTGTTGCGCTTCCACGACGACCATGACGCCCAGCGGGTCGAGCGTTTTCTGAATACATTCTTTGATTTGCAGCGTCATGCGTTCCTGTATCTGCAGGCGGCGTGCGAAAATATCGACGATGCGGGGAATTTTGCTCAACCCGGTGATGTATTTGCGCGGGATGTAGGCGATATGCACTTTTCCGAAAAACGGAAGCAGATGGTGCTCGCAAAGCGAATAGAAATCTATATCCTTGACAATCACCATCTGCTTGTAATCTTCTTCGCGAAACATGGCCGAGGCCAGCACCGCTTCGGGATCTTGCGCATAACCCTGCAGCATGAACTGCATCACGCCTGCCATGCGCTCGGGTGTCTTCAACAGACCTTCCCGACCGATATCCTCGCCTAAAAGTCCGATGATCTGCCGGTAATGTCCTGCTATTTCTTCTTTCAGGCGCAACTGCTCCGTTTCCTTTATTTCCATTTCGCCCGGCTAAAATTGATTCAGCGGAATACGGATTTCTTCTCTGTACACGTTGATTTCCTGTTTGAAAGAAGGAAAGGCATCACCCAGTTTATACTTCGTGGACAAGGCTTCTTCATAAGACGTGAAATCGCCTACACGAAGCCGCCAGAACGGAGCCGTATAGTGAACGTACGTCGGCAGGTCGGGATAGAGCGTCTGAATCTGACTTTCCTTGTTGAAAGCCTCGTCTTTGGAGCGGCGCTGGTTGTTGCCCGAAAAGACTTGCACGCGATAGCCTTGCATAAGCAGAAAACGCGTTCCGTTCTCCTCCTCAATTTTTGTGTCAGGAGGAAGCATGCCGACCAACTGCCGGACGGCCGCAGGCTGGTGTATGACCACCGTCCCTTTCCCCGCACCCACACTTGCCAGCGATTCGAAGATGAAATTCTGTGCAGCCAGACGGTTTTCGCTACCGCATAAAAAGAGGCATATCAGGATATAGCAGTGATGCCATTTCATTTTGTCCGGGCTTAGAAAGCTTCGATAATCGGCAAAAATTTGTCGACACCCAAAGATGCGCCGCCTATCAATCCGCCGTCCACGTCGGGATTGGCGAACAGTTCTGCCGCGTTGCCCGCGTTGCAGCTTCCACCGTAGAGGATGGATGTATTATCGGCTACTTCTTCGCCGTATTTTCCGGCAATCGTTCTGCGGATGTGTGCATGTATTTCCTGAGCCTGTGCGGCAGAGGCCGTCTTGCCCGTGCCGATAGCCCAGACAGGTTCGTATGCGAGGACGATTTTACCGAAGTCGTCGGGCGAAAGATCAAAGAGCGACTCTTTTATCTGCGCGTCAACCACTTCGAAATGTATGCCGGCCTCTCTTTCCGCCAGCACTTCGCCGATACAGAAGATCGGCGTCAGACTGTTTGCCAGCGCCAGTTCTACTTTTGTCTTGAGGATGGCAGGCGTTTCATGATAGTAAGCCCTTCTCTCGGAGTGTCCCAGAATCACGTATGTAGCGCCGGTCGAGGCTACCATTGCAGCGGAAACTTCGCCCGTGTAGGCACCGGTTGCGTGATCGGCGGCATTTTCGGCCGCCACAGCGATGCGTGTCGTATCGATCGCGGCCGCAATACCGGCAAGATGCGTAAATGGAGTGGCAATCACTACGTTGCAAACAGTTTCTTTGCCCTTCAATGCTTCGTCCAGGTCTTTGGCCAAAGCCAGTCCTTCCGGCAGGGTCGTATTCATTTTCCAGTTCCCCGCTACAATTTTTCTTCTCATAAGTCAGCTAATATTTAAATATTTACAATTTATTTTTCTTCAATGCACGATTTCTAAAAAAATCGTACAGCCATATCAGCAGCAAAGGTACGGCAAAAGCCGATACGATGTACAACCAAAACCGGTCTTTTTGCGAAAATGATGCCGGAATCCATTTCCCATCATTCCCTGATTTGTATACATAGCTTTGATAATCAGAAACTGCGAGCGACAGTTCTTCCGGTTCGGGCATATCGTTGTGATGCCATTTTCCCAGAATCGTACCTTCCTTGAGCAAGACCAGACCGGGGTTGGCACGAATCATCGTTTTGAGCGTCACATCGTCCGCAACGAGAAACGGATAATCGGCACCCGTATCCTTCCTCCACGCCGCGATGTCCTGTTCGGATGAACCTGTGGCGCAATAAAATACAAATCCATCCGTCTCCTGTGTGAAATCATGGAGATTATTGATACGGGTGGCGTGTTTTTCGCTCGCCTCTTCGATCCGTGGCGCCACGAGCAGCAACACGGCCTCGGGCCGATGCAGGATTTGATCAGCTACGTTCTCATTCTCTGCATCATACAGTTCGAATGAGCTGATCTGTGGAATAAAGCCCGGCTTCACCAATTTGGCGTCCACGTAAGTCCAGGTCGAATCGCCCGAAGGCAAGTTATCCAGCGCAAATTCTTTCCGAACGCCGTCTTTTTCGTAGATGAAACTGTATTCGTCCTGTGGAGCATCGGCAGGTATCTCCATCATTTTCGAGATATTACGGCCTACCTTGTAGGGTCGGAAATCAACGATCGGCAGGTGTGCATAATTCCAGTAACAGAAGCCGATACAGAAAAAATAGGCAAACACGGGCACGAACCATTGCACTTTCTGCGTATAAAACGGAGTGAGATCCCTGCGGAAAAAGAACACCACAACGGCTGCCGCCATCAATATTACGTTCTTGTAAAAAGTCTGCCAGTTGGTGAGGATGAGTGCATCGCCAAAACAGCCGCAGTCTGCCACCGGGTTATACAGCGCCAGATAGAGCGTCACACACGTCATTATACCCATAAATATCAGTACACCAAGCGTCACCCACTTCCGGTAAACGGCAAACAGCAGGCAGACGCCCAGCGCAAACTCAATCGCCGAGAGATTGAACGAAAGCAGCATCTCCGTCCACGAAAAAGAACCCATCCCGAACGATTCCAGATATTCGCCGATTTTGATTGCAGAGCCAGTCGGGTCGATGGCCTTGACCGTTCCCGAAAAAATGAACACTGCACCAATCAGAATACGGCAAAATTCTGTTGTGATTTTCAAATACTTATTCATGATTCCCCAAATTCAAGTTTAATTAAACCAAATAATGCGTAATTGACCATATCCATATAATTGGCGTTCACGCCTTCCGATACGAGCGTCCGGCCGTGATGGTCTTCAATTTGTTTCGTGCGATATATCTTTGTGAGTATCAAATCCGTATAGGAACTGATACGCATATTTCGCCACGCTTCGTCGTAATCATGGTTTTTGGCATACATCAGTGCCGTCGTTTCGGTCATGTATTTGTCGTACAGCGCCAGCGCTTCATCGGCATCCATCTCCGTATTTTCGTTCGAAGATGCTAACGATAACTGAATCAGTCCTATAATCCCATAATTGACAATTGCGACAAATTCGGGTTTGATCCCTTCATCTACCATGCTGACGCCTTTCATTTCAAGGCTTCTGATTCGGTTTGCCTTGATAAATATCTGATCGGTAATGGACTGTGGACGCATAATGCGCCATGACGCACCATAATCGTTTAATTTTTTTTCAAAAAGATCCCGACAAAGGCGAATCACCACCTCAAACTGCTGCTTCGTATCCATCTCATTTATATCCCATTATATCGATAACCTGCCATTGCTGAACAACCGGTACACCGGCGCCTATTCCTTAATAATTCATTTACGAACAACGGAGTGCACGTCCGACTTGCAGGATCGTCGTGGTAGTGATGTTGTTCATTTTGCACAACCGGTCGAGCGATATGCCATAGCTGCGTGCAATGGAACTTAGCGTATCACCCTGCTTCACACGATAATATACGGAGGTTTCCGCCACCTCTTCCGCATCCGTCGCGTCGTCGGATTCCGCCACGTCGACAGACGCAGTCGTGATCGCTTCGACGTGCGCCGAGCCGTTGTCGGCCTGCACGGACGTCGTTTCATCGTGCCGCACTTCCGCATTTCGAGCGGAAGCCACGTCGATTCCGTTCGTCTTCGCTTCCGCTTTGACAAGTCTGTAACAGATTTGTTGTCCGACGTTTATCTTGCTTGTCGCATAAATATTATTGATCGCGCACAATGCATCGACGGTTGTATTGTATTTCCGTGCAATAGCACTCAATGTTTCCTTGGGCTGCACTTCGTGATACAGCGCTTTTTGCGGCAGCACCTGTTCAACTTCGGGAGAGGTATTTGTCGCCGTTTCGCTGCCGGTTGCGGCCGTCTGGCTGTCGCCGTCTTTTTCTTTCTTTGTTTTGTCGACGGTGGTGCCGCAACGAATCGTCTGTCCGATACGCAATTTTGACGTGCGCGTCAGGCCGTTCAACCGACACAATTCCGCTACGCTTGTGCGATACATCAATGCAATCTGGCTTAGCGTTTCGCCTTTTTTAATGCGATGATAAACAATATGTTCGGATGTAGAAGTATAAATATTACCCGCTTTGTCGAAATGGTTCCCGTGGATCACGTAAAATTTTTCGTGAGGGGTACCGGTCTTGAAATCAATGAGATTATTCGGATTAAGCGCCTGTCCTAAAAAACGCGTTTCGAAATGGAGATGCGGGCCTGTCGAGCGTCCCGTATTGCCTCCCAGACCGATCGGCGTGCCTGCCCTCACAATGTCGTTTTCACTGATCAGAAATTTGGACAAGTGGCCGTAAATCGTTTCCAGTCCATTGGGATGACGAAGCACCAAATAATAGCCGTATCCTCTTCGTTCATATCCTTTTATACGCACTTTCCCAGCAAATGCGGCACGAATCGTATCACCCGTCTGCACTTTCAGGTCGATGCCCTTGTGCATGCGGCGGCGGCGGGGGCCATAATCCGAAGTAACTTTGAGTATATTATCTATTGGAATAACAAACGATTGGCAATCAATGGCAAATGAATCGGGAAAATCTACTTCCTTTTCTCGCGTGCGAAAAGGATTCACCCAAAGCGTATCCCATGAACCGTACAATTCGTCGGCCGGATACATCAGAGACTCCGCTTCCACCAAATCATCGTACGAAACATAGTCGATAACAGACAATCCTTCAGCCACCAGCGTTTTTTTCATTCCTATATGGTCTGCCATCAGGTCCGATACCTGTTCATCTAATAATTGCATTTGCAGAGTTGTCTTATTCGTTTGGTTATTTACCCTGTTTACAGGCTTTTGTCCCTTCACACCTGTTGTCATTGTCAGAAAACAACAAAACAACCCCCACAGTATTTTTATTTTCATCTTAAAAATATAATATCCATTTCTATTACGACAAAAAAACTACGATGAAATCGTACTTTTGAATCGAAAAATCGTTCAAATATCTACATTTTCATTTTACCCACCAAATAAATTAACAAAAATCCATTTTTATAATATGTGAATATTTTAAATATATCCAGGCAATATGCTGAGTAACAATAAATTTAAATCGAGATATGTTTTATAACATATTTTTCGGCGCGGTTAAATATTCTTTATCTGCCCATTTCTTTCAAGCTAAATACTTTTCTTTACATAAAAATATTATGACGATGAATCTTTATTCGAAAATTGATATTCCACCGTCGCCCGTGCACGTGTCGTATGGCGACGCGATGATGTCGATCGGTTCCTGTTTTGCGGAAAACATTGGTAATATGTTATTTGAACACAAATTCACGATCGATCTGAATCCTTTCGGCGTACTGTACAATCCCAAATCGATCGCCTGCGCGATTCGCCGTCTGTTGCAGCCTGCGGAGCAGACGTCCGGTCTGTTTTTCCATGAAGGACTTTTCCACAGTTTTGCGCATCACGGCAGTTTTTCCGGCGTGTCTGAAGCGGACTGTCTCCGTAAGATCAACGAACGGCTGTTTACTTCCGCATCAAACTTGCTAAATATAAAACAATTATTCATAACTTTCGGTACATCATGGTTTTTCCGTCTCAGGGAAGATGGTCGCGTCGTGGCCAACTGCCACAAGTTACCCGATAAGATGTTCGAACGTGAACGGCTGACAGTAAAATCAATAATCGACGAATGGGAGGAACTCCTGTCCGCATTGTGGACTTCGAACAGCGGAGTGAAGGTGGTTTTCAGCGTCAGCCCCGTACGACACTGGAAAGACGGCGCGCACGGAAACACGCTGAGCAAATCCATTCTTTTGCTGGCTGTGGATGCGTTGCAGGCGCATTATCCCGGGCAGGTATTCTATTTCCCGGCCTACGAACTCGTGATGGACGAATTGCGCGATTACCGTTTCTATGCGGAGGATCTGTTTCATCCTTCGCCAACGGCTGTCCGCTATCTTTTCGAACGGTTTGTCGACACGTTTATGGATGCCACGACTCGCACGCTGCTCGCCGAAGTATATGAAATTAAAAGAGCGCTTGCACACAGACCATTTCATTCGGAGAGCGATTCGTATACGCATTTTATGGCACAAACTTTGTTAAAAATAGAACAACTCCACGCAAAAATGCCTTACATTTGTTTCGGAAATGAAACTGAAGAAATAAAATTCTCTTTGCAAAGAAAAGCAGATGAGGATAAATTATTATGAAATATACGATTAAGGAAATTGCAGGTATCATTGAGCCTGTAGAACTCATTTTAAGGAATGATTGTGCGATTGATTATTTGCTAACCGACAGTCGCGCGCTTTCATTCCCCGAATCAACGTTGTTTTTTGCCCTCAAAACCGATTCGAACGACGGGCACAAATATATTCCGGAACTGTATCATCTGCGCGTGCGTAATTTCGTCGTGAGCCGAATGGCGGCGGAATGGAGAGAGATGAGGGATGCGAATTTTCTCGTAGTAAGCAATGTACTGACGGCGCTCCAGCAACTGGCGGCGCATCACCGGAAACGGTTCAGCATACCTGTCGTCGGCATTACGGGGAGTAACGGAAAGACGATTGTGAAAGAATTGCTGTATCAGATATTATGCAACGAGTTCCATATCGTACGCTCGCCGCGCAGCTACAATTCGCAGCTCGGCGTGCCGCTGTCGGTCTGGCAAATGAATGAAAAACATACGCTGGGGATATTCGAAGCGGGCATTTCGCAGCCCGACGAAATGGAAAATCTGCGCCAGGTGATCGCACCGACGATCGGCATCCTCACGAATGTGGGCAAGGCGCATCAGGAAAATTTTACGTCGGCAATGCAGAAATGTCTGGAAAAACTGTCGCTATTCAGCAACTGCGAATGCATCATCTACAATGCCGACGACGAATTTATCTCAAACATGCTGGATACGGCCTGCCTGTCTCACCGGGGACTGGGATGGAGCCGCATCAACTCGGAGGCTCCGCTGTATATCCGGTCTGTCGACATTAAAGAATCATCCACTGAAATACAGTTTCTCACGTTCGGATCCGCACACAAATTCGAAATTCCGTTTACAGACGATGCGTCCATCGAAAACGTCATACACTGCGTCGCGCTGACGCTTTATCTGAAGCCGATTATTTTCAGCAGGCTGCATATTTTTTCGGAACTGGAGCCGGTCGCCATGCGCCTCGAAGTCAAGAAAGGCATCAATAACTGCCTGCTGATAAACGATACGTACAATTCGGACATCCATTCGCTGGACATCGCACTCGACTTCCTGCAAAGCCGGCGGGGACGAAAAAAAATGAAAAGCGTCGTCATTCTTTCGGACATACTGCAAACGGGCGTTTTGCCCAAATCGCTGTACAAAAGGGTAGCGGAATTGTTTCGACAGAAAAGCGTAGACCGTGTCATCGGTATCGGGCGCGACTTGAAACTGCATGGCTCCGTTTTCAAGATGGAAAGCGAATTTTACCTCACAACCGACGAGTTTCTCCGTTCGCCGTCGATCAGATCGTTTCAGCACGAGCTGATTCTGCTGAAAGGCGCGCGCATCTTCCATTTCGAGCGCATTACGGAACTGCTCGAAGAAAAAGTGCACGAAACCATCCTCGAAGTGAATCTGGATGCCCTTGTCCACAATTACAACTATTATCGTTCCCGCCTGCAGTCCGGCACGAAGATCGTCTGCATGGTGAAGGCTTTCGGTTACGGCGCGGGGGCATACGAGCCGGCGAAGACTTTGCAGGATCATCACTGCGACTATCTGGCCGTGGCGGTGGCCGATGAAGGCAGGGAACTGCGCCGGGAAGGGATCGCCATCCCCATCATGGTGATGAATCCCGAGTTCAGCAGTTTCAACAACCTGTTCGAATATCGTCTGGAACCGGAAGTATACGGTTTCAAACTGCTGGATGCGCTGATGAAGGAGACCAAGCGGCGTGGAATCACGTCGTATCCCATCCATGTGAAAATAGATACCGGGATGCATCGTCTGGGATTCCAGCCGGACGAGATCCCGGAGCTGTGTCGCAGACTGCAGCATCAGGGCGGGTTGCGCGTCTGTTCCGTATTTTCGCATCTTGCGGGAAGCGATGCGGATGAACACGATGATTTTACACGACAGCAAGTGAAAACGTACACCGCCGCGGCCGTACGGCTGGAAGAGGGATTGGGCCATGCCGTCATCAAGCATGTCCTTAATTCGGCCGGTATTGAACGGTTTCCCGAATATCAGATGGATATGGTGCGGCTCGGCATTGCCCTGTACGGCATCGGCGCTGCCGGCGATTCGACCTCGTTGCAGACCGTCAGCTCACTGAAGACGATCATTTTGCAGATCATTCACGTGCCGGCCGGCGATTCGGTGGGCTACGGCAGGAGCAGTTATGTGAGTCGCGACTCGCGGATCGCTTCCATCCCCATCGGGTATGCCGACGGACTGCGCCGCAGTTTCGGCCAGGGCAACGGCGAGGTGGTCGTTCGCGGCAAACGTTGTCCTTTTGTGGGGAATATATGTATGGATGTTTGTATGATAGACGTGACGGATGTGGATGCGCAGGAAGGCGACGAGGTGGAGGTTTTCGGCAGGCAGTTGCCCGTGACGGAGCTTGCGGCGAAGGCCGGAACGATTCCTTACGAGATACTCACGTCTATCTCGCCGCGCGTGAAGCGGGTGTATTACAGGGAATGATCGAATAATCGAACGGATCGAATTTTTGCACATTAATTTTAAAACGAATTTTGAATTTATTATGTACCTTTGTCACATTATAATTACATTAAATAAATCTTTATGCAATTCAACCGACGCGAATTTATTAAGACAGGAGGGATGGCTATGATCGGTTCATTGGCCGCGCCCTCTTTCATGGGAAGTTGCAGTTCCGAGACTTCCGGCAGCGGTTCCGCTGCCATCCGTTTTGCGTTGAATCATTTCAACGTTACCGAAAGCGACTTGCAGAAGGTGGTGGCCGCCGCGCTCGAAAAGGGCGGCGACTATGCCGATCTGTTTTTCGAACACAGTTATTCCAACAGTATCGGGTTGCAGGATGCGGCCGTCAATCGTGCATCGTCGAATATCGATTTCGGCATGGGCGTGCGCGTGCTCGCCGGCGACCAGTCGGGATATGCTTATGTCGAAGACGTCACGCTCAAGGAAATGCTCAAGGCGGCACGCACGGCTGCGCGCATCGCCGACAGCAGCGAACGCCGCGAACCCGTCAATCTGACGGAACTGCCGGTGGCCAACAATTACTACATCGTGAAGACGCCCTGGGACGAGATTGCGGTGAAGGACAAGATGCCTTTTCTGCAGGATCTCAACGACCGGATTTTCGCGATGGACCCGCGTGTGACCAAAGTGACGGCGGGATTGAGCGACACGACGTCGCACATCCTCTTCTGCAATTCCGAAGGGCTGATGTACTACGACTATCGCCCGATGGCGCAGCTCTATGCCCAGTGCATCATGGCCGACGGCGACCGGATAGAGAACAACTACGCCAGCCGCTCGTTTCGCTCCGGCTCCGAGTTTCTGACCGGCGAGCTTGTGGACACCATCGCCCGCGAGGCGGTCGAGAAGACGGCGATCCTGTTTCAGGCCATCAAGCCCAGGGGCGGCGAGATGCCCGTCGTGATGGGTGCGGGCGGTTCGGGCATTCTGTTGCACGAGGCGATCGGACATGCTTTCGAGGCGGACTTCAACCGCAAGAACACGTCCATTTTCTCCGACAAGCTGAACCTGAAGGTATGCGATGCAAGCATCAACGTGGTAGACGACGGCACGATCCCGTACAATCGCGGTTCGGTCAATATCGACGACGAAGGCGTCGAGGGGCAGAAGACGTATCTCGTCCGCGAAGGCGTGCTGGCCAGTTACATGCACGACCGCATCAGTTCGAAGCACTACCGTCTGCCGCCTACCGGCAACGGACGTCGCGAATCGTTTCGCATGGTACCCATCCCGCGCATGCGTTCGACCTACATGGAAGCGGGCGGGTATGACGAGGAGGAAATCATCGCTTCGGTCAGGAAAGGCGTCTATGCCGCCAATTTTACCAACGGACAGGTACAGATCGGGGCGGGCGACTTCACGTTCTTCGTCAAGAACGGCTACCTGATCGAAGACGGCAGGCTGACGCAGCCCGTCAAGGACATCAACATCATCGGCAACGGCCCCAGGGCGCTGGCCGACATCACGATGGTAGGAAACAATTATAAAATGGACGACGGCTCATGGACGTGCGGCAAAGACGGGCAGTCGTGTCCCGTCACGTGCGGCATGCCTTCGGCCCTGGTCAGTAAACTTACAGTAGGAGGAGAAAGTTGATATGATACCGGAAAAAAACAAGAAAACAGCACAGTGGGCGATGGACTTTGCCCTTAAACACGGATGCCGGGCGGCACGCCTCCATCTGTATCACGGTTCGAACACGTCGTTCGAAATCCGCAACATGAAGATCGACCGTCTGCAGCAGTCGTCGGAGAGCGCCCTCTCGATACATCTTTTCGTCGACGGGCGCTACGGTTCGTTCTCCACCAACCGGCTCGACCGGAAGGAGCTGGAGAAATTCATCCGCAACGGCATCGATTCGACGCGCTACCTGGCCGAAGACCCGGCGCGCACGCTTCCCGACGCTTCGCTCTACTACAGGGGCGGCGATCCCGACCTGCAACTCTACGACGCGCAGATCGAAACCGTCCCGCCCGACGACAAGGTGGCGCTCGCCATGCACACCTGCGACGAGATCATGGGTCAGGACGCGCGCATCGTAGCCGCGGAAGCCTCGTACGGCGACGGCGACAGTTTTCGCTACATGATCGCGAGCAACGGCTTCGAAGGCGAATCGTCGTCGTCCTACTTCTCGCTCTCCGGCAGCGCCAGCATCAAGGGCGACGGCGATGCACGCCCGGCAGACTACTGGTACGACTCGGCCCTCTACTACGACACGCTGCGCAAGAAAGGCATCGGCACGAAAGCCCTCGAACGCGCACTGCAGAAGCTGGGACAGAAAAAAATCGCCTCGGCGCGCATGCCCATGGTGGTCGACGCCATGAACTCGCGCCGGCTGCTCACGCCCGTCGTCAACGCCCTGTACGGCTCGGCCATACAGCAGAAAAACTCTTTCATGCTGGACAGGCTCGACGTGAAGACGCTCGGCGACAGGATGACCCTGACCGACGAACCGCACCGGACGAAAGCATCCGGCGCGCGATACTTCGACGGCGAAGGCGTAGCCACGCGACAGATGCCCGTCTTCGACGCCGGCGTACTGAAAACGTACTACATCGACACCTGCTACGCCAACAGAATGGCCACGGCGCGCACCGTCGACTCGCCCTCGATACTGATCATGCCCCGGGGCGGCAGCGACCTCGAAGGCCTGATCGCCTCGATGGACAGAGGCATACTCGTCACGGGATTCAACGGAGGAAACTGCAGCACCACCACCGGCGACTTCTCGTACGGCATCGAAGGATTCCTGATCGAAAAAGGACGGCGCGTGCAACCCGTGCACGAAATGAACATCACGGGCAACATGCTCACCCTCTGGAACCGCCTTGCCGACGTCGGGAACGACCCGCTCAGCGGCACGAGCTGGCGAATCCCCTCGCTGCTGTTCGAGGAAGTAAACTTCAGCGGCGTCTGAACACCGTCCGCCCCGCGCACAATCGGAAAATATGAACCTTCCCTGCGCAGGGCGGCACGCCTGCAAAACTGCGACGGCGCCCGTCCCCGGGCGCCGTCCGCACGGCAGGACGAGGCGGCGCCCCGATAAAAAGGCCGCACGGACGGCACCCGTTTCACGCACACCCTTCGGCACGAAACACACACACATCCCTTCGCATCCCGCCCCTCCGTCCGCAGACGGAACCGCCAGCCGGACGCAAAAACCGCCTCCATCCGCAGATAGAACCGCAAACCTGACACGAAACCCGCTTCCATCCGCAGATAGAACCGTAAACCGGACGCGAAACCCGCCTCCATCCGCAGATAGAACCGCAAACCTGACACGAAACCCGCCTCTATCCGCAGATAGAACCGCAAACCTGACACGAAAGCCCCTTCTATCCGCAGATAGAACCATAAAACCTGACAGAATGGCAGAAATCACTCCGGAGAAAACCCTCCGCCACACACATCCGCATCCGCATCCGGCGCCCTTTCGGCTTGTCCCCCTTACATTATATATATACTGTGCGCGGAATGGGCTTGTGTGAACGATGAACTATGAACTATGAACTATGAATCCGTTTATCGATCATCGTTCATCATTCATCGATCATCGTTTATAGTTCATAGTTTATAGTTCATCGTTCATCGTTCCAAACACTTGTTCCTGAAAAAATATTTTGCCGGTGCACGGAAATATGATACCTTTGCCCCTCCAAACAGGAATGATCATGATTAGAAAAAGCATTGTTTTCACGGGATTGCTATTCGCAGCGAGTATTGCTGCGGCACAGATTCTCACGCCCGTAAAATGGGACGTCGAACTGATTGACTCGGAATCGCCGGAGAAGGAAATACGCTTTACGGCTACGGCCGACCGCGGCTGGCACGTCTACGACATGAACCTGCCGAAAGGCGGCCCGATTTCGACAAGCATTGCGTACGAACGCCGGCAGAGCGTCGAACTGCTCGGCGAACCGACACCGTCCGTGGCGCCCACGACCGTGTACGACGACATGTTCGACATGGAATTGCGCTGGTATTCCGGAACGATTACCTTCACGCAGAAAATAAAGGTAATCGATCCGAAAAACTTCATGCTCGGCGGCGAAGTGGAATTTATGGCCTGCAACGACGAAACCTGTCTTCCACCCGACAGAATCTCTTTCGCCTTCGGAAAAAGCGATGTGAAAAAAACGCGCACCGACATCTCCGGCACGGCGGACCCGGCCGGCGACGAAACGACCAACCCGGCCCACGATCCCGCCGAAACAGCATCCGAACCGGCAGAAGACAATACCCCCGCCGCACAAACACCCTCCACGCCGCAAAATAACCGGACGGAAACGGCGGCGCAAAACGTCCTTACGACGCAACCCGAACTCTGGACCCCCGTCATCGACGCACTGAGAGCCTTCGGCGAAAAAAACATCACGTCGACAGGCGCTTCCCGGTGGCTGATCTTCCTCGCCGGATTCGCCGGCGGATTCATCGCACTGCTCACACCCTGCGTGTGGCCGATGATTCCGATGACGGTAAGCTTCTTTCTGAAACGCAACAAACAACGCCGGAAAGCCATTCGCGAAGCAATCCTCTACGGCCTGTCCATCATCATCATCTACCTCTCCATGGGACTGCTCATCACAGGCCTTTTCGGCGCAAGCGCACTGAACGACCTCTCGACAAACGCCGTTTTCAACATCCTGTTTTTCCTGCTTCTCGTCCTGTTTGCCATCTCGTTTTTCGGCGCCTTCGAACTGGTGCTGCCCGCCTCGTGGACAAACCGGATCGACGCAAAAGCCGATTCCACCTCCGGCATCCTGAGCATCTTCTTTATGGCATTCACGCTCGTGCTCGTATCGTTCTCGTGCACCGGCCCCATCATCGGCACGCTGCTGGTCGAAACCGCTGCCGGAAACTCGGTGACAGGCCCCGCCGTCGGAATGTCGGGCTTCGCCCTGGCGCTGGCCATCCCCTTCGCATTCTTTGCCGTATTTCCCAACCTGCTGCAGAACATGCCGAAATCAGGCAGCTGGCTCAATTCGGTGAAAGTCGTACTCGGATTCCTCGAACTCGCCCTGGCCCTCAAATTCCTCTCCGTAGCCGACCTGGCCTACGGATGGCGAATCCTGGACCGCGAAGTATTCCTCGTACTGTGGATCGTCATCTTTGTCCTGCTGGGCTGCTACCTGCTGGGTAAAATACGATTCAGACACGACAGCGATCTGCCCTACCTCTCCGTCACACGCCTCTTTCTGGCAATCATCTCCTTCGCCTTTTCCCTCTACATGCTGCCCGGACTCTGGGGCGCACCGCTGAAAGCCATCAGCGCATTTGCACCGCCGCCGGACACCCAGGATTTCAATCTTTACGAAAACGGCGTGCACAGCATCTACAACGACTATGAAGAAGGAATGGCCTACGCAAAAAAAATCAAAAAACCCGTACTCATAGACTTCTCGGGCTTCGGATGCGTGAACTGCCGCAAAATGGAAATCGCCGTATGGACAGACCCGCAGGTGAAACGTCTGCTCGAAGAACAATACGTCCTGATCACCCTGATGGTCGACGACAAGAGCAAACTGCCCGCACCCGTCCCCGTCACCGAAGGCACACGCAAACGCACCCTCAAAACCGTCGGCGACAAATGGAGCTACCTGCAACGCGTAAAATTCGGCGCAAACGCACAACCCTTCTACATCATCCTCAACAACGAAGGCCTGCCGCTCGCACCACCCTACGCCTATGACGAAGACGCCGCCAAATACGCCCTCTTCCTGTCGGACGGATTGAAAAGCTATCAACCCTAATGCACAATAAATAAAAAATGACTGCCAAAGAAGCACGAATGGAAGCATTCGCACGCCTGCTCGACATCATGGACGAACTGCGCCTCAAATGCCCCTGGGACCGCCGTCAAACCAATGAAAGCCTGCGCGCCAACACCATCGAAGAAACGTATGAACTGTGCGACGCCATCATGCGCGACGATCAGGACGGCATCCGTAAAGAACTGGGCGACCTGCTGCTCCATATCGTATTCTATGCCAAAATAGGAGAAGAAAAACATGCTTTCGACATACGCGATGTCTGCGAAAGCATCTGCGAAAAACTGATCTACCGCCATCCGCACGTCTTCGGCGATGCACAGGCCGAAAACAGCCATCAAGTGGAACAGTCGTGGGAACAACTCAAACTGAAAGAAAAAAACGGCAATAAAACAGTGCTGGACGGAGTACCCGTCTCGCTGCCTTCGCTTGTAAAAGCTTACAGAATACAGGACAAAGCCCGCAATGTCGGTTTCGACTGGGACACGCGCGAACAAGTCTGGGACAAAGTCGAAGAAGAATTGCGCGAACTGAAAACCGAAATCGCCCGGATGGACGCCGACCGCATGGAAGCCGAATTCGGCGACCTGCTTTTCAGTCTGATAAATGCCGCCCGCCTCTACAAAATCAATCCCGACAATGCCCTGGAACGCACCAACAGAAAATTCATACAACGCTTCAATTACCTCGAAGCGCAGACCATCCGGCAAGGCCGCTCACTGAAAGAAATGACGCTCGCCGAGATGGACGCGATCTGGGACGAAGCAAAACGACTGGAAGCCGGAGAATAATCCCCGGCTCCAGCAGGAATCGTAAATGCGCATTTCAACGACGAAGCGTCACGCAGAAATCGTTTTTTTTAGAGGCTCCCTCCACCTATTTCAGCCTGTAGCCAACTCCGCCCGCCAGCCAGAATCCTGCCTGAGGAACGTTGCCCATATCATAATAATACGTGTCGTACAGATTATTCAGATTGAGATGAAAATTCCACTGACCGAAGCTGTAATTCAATTTCAGGTCGGCCGTCGAGAACGCCGGATAAGATTGCAGTCCCATGTCGACGCCATTCCCGTATCGCCGAAACATCCCCATGCGCTTCTGTATGCGGAAGTACCAGTTTGCCGATAACCCCTTGAAAAGAGAGTGACTCAGTTGCACGCTACACTTGTCCCGCAAATAATTCAGCGAATATCTGGATTCAAACCCTTTGGTATCGCATGTCTGATTCATTCGCGCATAGTTGACGGCAAGAGTCGTATGTTCGCCTAGCGAAGGCCACTTGTAGCCCGGACGAAACGTCAGCCCCGCCTCGACGCCCTGCTTGTCGAGCGCCGTCAGATTCCACGACGCCCATTTCTCCTCGCCCGCTTCCCGGACCCAGTCGATAATATCGCGTCCCCACATCAGATAACCTGTCAGAGAAATACTCACAAACGGATGATCATACTTGATGCCCAGATCGATCGATTCCGAACGTTCGGATTTCAGCCTTTCGTTGGCGGAATGCGTTGCCGTCGTGTAGTACAGATCGGTAAATGTCGGCATCCGGGAAGACCGGCTCCACGTGGCGTACACCTTAAAAGCCTCGTCCGGTCGGTATGCAAGGCTGACGGACGGATAGAAATGCATTCCCTGCTGAATCGTATTGCGGTTCATCAACACGCCGGCCGAGACAACAAAATATTCCATATTTACAGTATGTTCCAGCGTAACAGACGTATTGATCCGACTGTCGTAATGCGTATAATGACCGTCTGCCTGCGCCATCGGCAGCCCCAGATTGCTGCTCGATATTTCCTCGCGGCGCACTTCCCCGCCCATATTCGTAACACCCAGCCGTGATCTGTACTGAAAAATCAGGTTTGCGCCGTATGTGTCGCCACGGTGGTAGTTTCGCCCCGTGTCCGTGTTTTTTATAAGGTCGAACTGGTCGTAATGCCTGTTCCAGTACAAAATAGGAATGATTTTGAATGAATCTCCAAATGAACCTTTCACCGTCCCCACCAGTGTGTGCAGCCGTTCATATTGATTGGGGTAAAGGGCTGAATAAAATGTATTTGCCCCGTATTCTTTGCGATTGTAACCGAGTTGAAAATCGAGACCGGATTTTCCCTGCATTACCAAACGTGTCTGCCATAGCAGATTATAGATATCATAATCGCTGTTTGCCATATATCCGTCCGATTTGCGGCGGCTGACAGACAAACTGTTGCGAGTTCGGCCGATAGCTGCCGTACCACGCGCCTCAATTCCGTAAAGCGCATGCATTCCAGCCTCTGTCTGCGCATAAACGCGCGTGTCCGTTTTCTTTTTGGTGATGATGTTTATCCCGCCCGAAAAAGCCCCCGAGCCATAAATCAGTGCGGAAGGTCCGTGCACGATTTCGATGCGTTCAATGTCGGAAAGATTGATGGGGATGTCTAAGGAATAATGTCCTGTGTGTGGATTGGTTAGATTGATGCCGTTCAACAATACGGCTGTCTGGTCGGCCGAGCCGCCGCGAATGGAAATGTCGGCTTGTACGCCGTGACCGCCGCGCTGAACGACGTCGATATGGGCCGCGTAAGCGAGGAGATCCTGGATACTTCGGACAGGCGCATTTCCGATTTGCGCTCCGGTGATGACAGTGACTAATTTGGCCGACTGACTGACAGGTGTTTCCATGCGCGAAGCCGTCACGGTCACTTCCTCCAGTTCCTTTTCACGCATCTTCGCGGGCTGCTGCTCTGTGGCGACCGTCTGCGCCGACGTCGAAGTTACGTGCGCAAATGTCAGCATGCAGCTCATTACTACACCAATGTTTACAATTTTGTGCATACTGCTGAATGCGCTGTAGCTTTTTCTCGAAAATCGCCTGAAACGAAAAACGCTACATTTATTCATTCTTTTTCTTTTCATAAAAAATAAATTTAAATTAATAATAAAAACCTTATATATAAATATTTGTATAACATTTCATCCCTCTCCTCAGGCGTTTCCGGAAGAAGACGCACACAAAGATAGAAAGAAGATCCGGCATGCAAATTTATTTAAATATCGTTAACGTGTCGTTTTTTATACTTCTGTCCGTAAAAAACCGTTTATCTTTACAGATCGAAAACGAAAAACGGATGCATCGTTATACGGAAGATGAATTGACAGAAAAGTTGAGCCAGCCGGACACGCGTCGAAAAGCATTCACGCAAGTGGTTGAGGATTACGGTGAAAAATTGTATTGGCTGATCCGGAAAATGGGTTTGTCTCACGATGATACGAACGATATCATCCAAAATACCTTTATGAAGGCATGGATGAATCTGGACGGTTTTCGAGGCGATTCGAAACTTTCGACGTGGCTGTATAAGATTGCAATCAACGAAAACATTACGTTTCTGAACAGACAACGCGCCATGAACAATATTTCCATCGACGATGCGGACGTGTTCCTGCTGGAAAAACTCAAAAGCGACGATTATTTTGATGGTGACGACCTCCAGCTAAAACTGCAGGAAGCAGTATTAAATCTGCCTGAAAAACAGCGAATAGTATTCAATATGAAATATAACGAAGATATGAAATACGAAGAAATGTCCGAAATATTGGGCACATCGGTCGGCGCGCTCAAAGCATCATACCATCATGCGGTAAAAAAAATAGAAACATTTTTAACAGATAGAGTTTAAACCTTTAGGACATTAGTCCGTCAAATTGTACTGAGGATAAAATTGTATGGAAGCAAAACAAAGCAAACTGGAGAAATTGAAGGGTCAGAATCCGTTTCGCGTTCCCGAGGGATATATGGAAGCACTTACATCCCAAATTATGAGCAGGATTCCCGACAATGAGCCGCAGAAGGAAACGAAAGTGATTTCCCTCGGCGAGCGGTTACGTCCTTTATTGTATCTCGCGGCTGTTTTCATCGGGTTGATATTCCTTTTCAAGGTGTTCATCAATCCGGCAACGCCCAAAGACGACGCACTGCAAAACGGTTCCGCACAGATGCAGGCGTCCGACGCCGAAACGGTGGCAGACGACGAAGAATTTCTGGAATATATGCAACAGCATTATTACAGTGACCTGTTGGCCGAGAGTCTTGAAAATATAGATTGATACGAATATGAAAAAGAGGATATTATATATTATTGCGCCGATATGCCTTGCCTTTATCACCATCACGTTGCACGGGCAGACAGACAGCAGGCAAAAATTTGACAGGCAGGAATTTATGACAAAACGAAATGCCTACATCACGGCCGAAGCGAAATTGACGGCCGAAGAAGCCGTCGAATTTATTCCTCTGGAAAACCAAATGAAAGATAAATTGTTCGAAATTGGCCACGAATGTCGCAAACAGAACCGGGAACTCCGCTCGAAAAAATCACCGTCGGACGAGATGTATCTGAAACTTGTCGATTGCAACATCGAAACACGCCTTAAAGAGGCGCAACTCGAAAAGGAATACTACGACAGATTCAAAAAAATCCTTTCGCCCGAAAAATTATACAACTACCAGCAGGCGGAATTTAAGTTCATGCGTGAATTTATGGGAGATCAGGGCGACCCGCGGCGTGCACGAAATGGCGACGGCAATATGCGCGAAAGAAAACGAAGCGGCTTACAGGATAAAGATTTATAATTTTTTTAGTGTTTTGTTTTATTTAGATTAGACAACTGGAGAGTGGTTCGAGGAGACTCGAGTCACTCTTGCCGTTTCGGCCGTTCACCTGCAGGCGCCGATGTTCATAGGGGAGGGTTGTCGCCTCACAGCTCCATCATCTGCCGCTCGACCATGCGGGAAAACATGCCGTTTTGTTTTTTCAGTTCTTCGGGCGTACCGGTTTCGACAATGCGGCCGTTGTCCAGCACCACGATTTTGTCGGCGCGGGCGACGGTCCGCATACGGTGGGCGATGATAAGCACCGTTTTGTCGCGTATCAGTTCGGAGATGCCCGCCTGTATTTTGGTTTCGTTTTCCGCGTCGAGCGAGGCGGTGGCTTCGTCGAGCAGGACTATCGGCGCATCTTTCAGCAGGGCGCGGGCAATGGAAATGCGCTGGCGTTCGCCACCTGAAAGCGTTTCGCCGTTTTCGCCGATAACGGTGTGATAGCCCTGCGGCATCCGGTTCACGAACCCGTCGCAACGGGCAAGACGGGCGGCGCGCATTACTTCCTCGTCCGTAGCGTCGCGTTTGCCGATGCGGATGTTGTCCATGACGGATGTATTGAAAAGCGTCACGTCCTGAAAGACGACGGAATAGTTTTTCAGCAGTGTTTCCGGGTCGATGCGGCTGATGTCCCCGCCTCCCAGCGTAATCGTGCCGGACTGTATGTCCCAGAAACGGGCGGCAAGCCTGGCCACCGTACTTTTACCGCTGCCCGACGGCCCGGCCAGCGCGGTAACCTGCCCCTGCCGCGCCGTGAACGACACGTTGCGCAGCGCCTCTTTTCCCGATTCGTACGAGAAATCCACATTGCGGAACTCGATGTCGTAACCCGCGGGATGAAAATCGGCGCTGCCCTGCTGAACGGGCATGGCTTCCATTTCGTTCATGCGGCTGATGCGGACGTCCAGAAATATCAGCACGGCCAGATTGTTCATTACCTCGTCAATCGGCGCATAGACCCGCGACCCGACAACCATGAATATCAGAAACGTGAACAGCTCGATCTTGCCGGCAGCCAGCAGGCCGGCGCCCGCGATAATCACGCCGGCAAGTCCGAGTTTCAGGATGCTTTGCGCGCCGTTCAGCAATATCCCGGTCAGCAGTTCTCCGCGGGTTTGCGTCTTTTCGTGCCGCGCTATTTTGGCGTTCAGCTTTTCCAGGTAGTCATCCTCGCGGTTGCAGGATTTGATTTCCTGAATGCAGTCAAGCCCCTCCTGTATATGTTCGGAAACAGCCCGCCGGTCGCGGTAATGCTCCCGGAAACCCTTGTTCAATTTCGCTTTCGAGACGAGAATGACCGTAAATGCCGGCGCTGCCACCCAGAACAGCGCCAGCGACAACTGCCAGTTGTAGAAGAACATCCCGGCGGCAATAACGGCAATGGCGATTATGGAGGCAAACAGCTGCGGTACGGCGTGCGAAAAAGTGTGTTCGAGGTCGGTACAGTCGTCCATAATAGTCGACGTGAGGTCCGACAGGTTTTTCTCGCCGAAGAAGGCCAGAGGCAGCCTGCGCAGTTTTTCCGCCAGCGAAATGCGGCGTCCGGCGCTTTCCTCGTACACCGCACTGTATGTGCTCCGGTATTGCAGCACGGCGGTCACATACATCGCGAGCAGGAACAGCAGCCCGATAAGGAGATAGTAACCAAGCCCGCGGACGGGAGACGCCTGCGGGTCGAACACCGGGCGCAGACGGTCGTCGAGGAAGAGGAATACAAAAACCGCCGGAAGCATCAGCGCCACATCAAGCAGCGTCGTCCAGCCTGTCCCTTTCAGGAAATCTACCGCACCTTTTGCCGAAAGGGCAAAGCGTTTTTGAATGTGTTCAAGCATAATTCATATTTTTTTTAATACCGGCGGGGAAATCATGGCCGGTTTACTGTCCAGCGGACGGACTGCCGGTATTCGTTCCACAGGTTATGATATATTCCCTTCTGAGCGACCAGCTCGCTGTGCGTACCCTGTTCCGCAATCCGGCCACGGTCTATTACCAGAATGTTGTCGGCGTCCGTGATGCTTGTCAGCCGGTGGGCAATCATCAGCGCCGTTTTCCCTTTCATCAGCCTGCGCAGCGTTTCGCGTATTGCGTGTTCGTTTTCGGGGTCGGCAAAGGCGGTGGCCTCGTCGAGAGCCACGATAGGCGCGTCTTTCAGGATGGCGCGGGCCAGGATGATACGCTGCTGTTCGCCGCCCGAAAGATACGTTCCTTCGCCGCCGATTCGGGTATTCAGGCCGAGCGGCAGACGGTCGATTATCCCGCGGCACTGCGCCATGTCCACCGCCCGCTCCACCTCTTCCGGCGTGGCGTCGGGATTGCCGTACCGGATGTTTTCGAGCAGGGTGGTCTTAAACAGCCCGGTATGCTGAAAAACGAAGGATACGCGCTTCATCAGCGTCTTCGGTTCGATATCCCTCACATCGACGCCGCCCACCATGACCCGTCCGCCGGTAACCTCCCAGAAACGGGGAATAAGACGGGCGATAGTGGTCTTGCCGCTTCCCGAAGCGCCGACGAGAGCCACCGTTTTCCCCTGCGGGATGATGAAACTCACGCCGTCCACGGCATTCTCCGCCGCCTCCGGATAGCGGAACGAAACGTTGTCGAACCGGATATCGAAGCGCTCCACCGGCCTGACGGCCGCGGCAACCGGCAGGGGCGCAAAGTCCGTCAGCCGGTCGAGCCTGTCCAGTGCTTCCGTCGCCTGCCCCATGGCCTGCTGCAGATACATGCTTTTCATGATGCTTTGTGAAAAAACGGGCGTAATCAGCACGAACAGCAGGAAGTCGAGCAGCGCCGCGGCAGGGTTTCCCGTGCTGCCGGCAAGGAGGACGGTCGCCGGTGCAAGCGCGAATACAAATCCGTTTATTACGGCCGTGTATGCCGACATGGGTTTCTCCCATTGCTGCGAATAGCGGAAAACCATCTCCTTGTAATTCATGATGCTTTTGTGAAAATTCTTGAACGAATAGATAGTCTGCTGAAATACTTTCACGACCGGTATTCCCCGGACGTATTCCACCGCTTCGGTGTTCATGTCTTCGAGGGAGGACATGTAAAGGCTCATAAACTGCTTCGATTTCCCGCCCATCGACGCCGCCATAATCGCCATTGCGGCAACAAGCGGAATCATGCAGGCCAGTCCCAGCTGCCAGTTGAACGCGAATATGAGGGCGATAGCCACAAAAGGCGTCAGTATGCCGGCGGCAAGGTCGGGCATCTGATGCGCCAGGAAACTGTGCGTGATGCCGGCATTGTCGTCGATTATTTTGCGGATGCGTCCGCCGGTGTTGACGTCGAAGAAGCCGAGCGGCATGCCGACAATCCTGCGCATGGCCTCCCGCCTCATGTTCGATTCCACCCTGAAAGCGGCGAGATGAGAACACGTCAGGGCGGCAAAGTAGAGTATGATGCTCGCAACGGCCGCTCCCGCCGCCCACCATGCGAGAGGAATGATGCGCTCCGGCAGGGCGGCGCCTCCATTCCCGAACAGCTCTCTTACAATCACCCAGATAAGGATATACGGCAACATGCCCGCCAGCGCGCTGACGGCCGACGCCGCCATCGAAAGAGGCAGGAGCGCCCTGCGGTTACCCATGTAGGACTGAAGTCTTTTTAAGGTATTCATGCTTGCATTTTAACCGGTTACCATTCAGAAGATATATGGTATCAACCGTTTTGTCCGTTTCATGTAGGCGCGGTATTCTTCGCCGAAGCGTTCAATCATCAGCCGTTCCTCGTCGGGGATGCGCAATGAGAGTATCGTGACAAGTCCCGCCGCAAAGACGACGGCATAAAACCAGTTGGCGGTAATGAGCGCAAACGAAACCAGCCACAG
>JAIRYD010000028.1 GCA_031267935.1 Tannerella sp. | reverse complement strand
CGCGAAGCAGGACAATACGTGTAGCCATGAATGACGGGGGGGAGGGCTGTCTCAAAAGCCGCAGCCCGTCGTCATTTGCGGGAACGCAGCTCGAAGCAATCCGGTAATTGCCATATTTTCCCGGATTGCTTCACTTCGTTCGCAAGGCATGCTTCCCGCGTTCCGCTTTGTTTCGTACAATTCTTCGTGAAGAAAGCAGCAAAAAAACAGGAATCACTTGCAACATGTATTGCCGTTCGTTATATTTGCAGCGAAATTCTGATATATGAATTATAGCTTTAATGGACGAATATGAGACGAACCGTATACGCACGAGATCATATTACAGTATATATGTACGGGCAGTACGTTTGCGGGGGAAAAAGGGTTAATTCTTTTTGCGAGGCACGTAGAGACGGGGCGCGCCCCGTCTCTACTATACGATATTTTATGTTACGGGAGGGATGAAGCACATATTTATTTTTCATGAAAAAAATCAATACAATCCTATGTGATGACACGAAAATTTATTTTTAAACTGTTTTTCAGCGCGCTGTCCGGCATCTTCGCAACGGCTTTAAGCGCGCAGTCGATCGTCAGTGTGATGCTCGAAGAAAGTGCGAATCAGCCGGACGTACTGATCCATTCGCATAACGACTATCTTCGGGAGGCGCCGTTTTATCAGGCCCATGCGCAGCGCGTGGCTTCCGTCGAGGCGGATATCTACTGCGTGCCGCCGTCGGACAGCCTTCTGGTGGCGCATACCCGGGCCGAACTGCGCGGGGCGCCGACATTGAACGACTCCTACATCGAGCCGATCGTGAATCTTTACAGGCAAAACGGCGGCCGGGCATGGAAAAATTCCGACAGGACGCTGCAGTGGATGATTGATCTGAAGACGCCGGCCGTTCCGACTCTGGACAGACTGGTCGAAGCCCTGCGCCGCTATCCGGAAGTCTTCGACCCGGAAGTCAATCCGCAGGCCGTCCGGGTGGTCATCACCGGCAATGTGCCGGAACCGGGCGATTTCGACCGGTATCCGGCTTTCGTTTCCTTCGACGGCCTTCTGAGGGAATACACGCCCGCACAGCTGAGCCGGATCGCCCTGATCAGCCTCAATCTGGCCGACTATACACGCTGGAACGGCAAGGGACGCATGGTAGCCGGCGATCACCGCAAAGTGGCGGAGGCCATCGAGAAGGCGCACGCGCTCGGCAAGCCGATCCGTTTCTGGGGAACGCCCGACGGCGTCACGGCGTGGAACACTTTCCACAACATGGGCGTGGACTACATCAACACCGACCGGCCGGAAGCCTGCGCCGCCTTTTTTCGCGAACTCCACAAAAAAACATTCCGGATCGCGGACGGAGAGGAAGTCGACGACGACGTGGCCCGCGCCGGCTTCCGCAACAAAGACCTGCAGCTGTCCGAAAGAATCGGCATCTACCGACCGGCCCGCCGCAACGACGGGGCGAAGAAAAAGGTGAAAAACGTGATCCTTCTCATTGGCGACGGCATGGGAATGGCGCAGATATGCGCCGCCGACATCGTCAACAACGGATTGACGCTGCTGCAGATGAAATACATCGGCCTGTTGAACACCGAAGCCGAAGATGCGCTCACCACCGATTCGGCCGCGGGCGGCAGCGCTTTGGCCACGGGAAAAAAACACCGCAACCGACACATCAGCGTCGGCGCCGAAGGCGAAATACTTCCCTCGCTGACGGACGTATTCCACGAAAACGGTTACGCCTGCGGTGTGGTGACGCTGGGGAATATTGCCGACGCAACGCCTGCCGCCTTCTACGGGCATGCCGCCGACCGCGACCACGTGAAGGAGATCCTCTCCTTTTTGCCGGACGGCAAACTGGACCTGCTCAACGGAAGCGGCGGGGAAGCGCTTGCACCGTTCTTCGGCGACGGCGATCCGGCCGGCGAACTGAAGAAGACGTATACGCTCCTCCCGTCGATCGAAGACATTCACCGGACGAAAGGAAAAGTGATCTGCATCGATGAACGGATGGACAGGGCGACTACCGAAGAAACGCTTTCCCTGCTGGCCGACGCCACACGCCAGGCCGTTCGAAAACTGTCGGCCGAGAGCGCCAAAGGCTTTTTTCTGATGGTCGAAGGCGCCAGAATCGACCATGCCGGTCATGCCAACTCCCTTCCCGGGTCCATCCTGGAAACGCTCGGCTTCGACCTGGCCGTAGCCGAAGCGCTGAAATTTGCCGACGGCAACGGAGAAACGCTCGTAATCGTCACCGCCGACCACGAAACGGGCGGCCTCACGCTGGTAGACGGCAACCGCGACAGCGAATCCCTCACCGTTCAATACATGAGCAACGACCATACGCCCCTTTACGTGCCGCTCTTTGCCTACGGGCCGGCGGCAAACGAATTTTGCGGAGCATATCAGAACACCGCCCTCTTCCACAAAATAAAAAATGCCGTAAGAATAAAGTGAACGGATATTATACTGGAACTATGAACGTCAGGAACGATGAACCTCCTTCACGCTGAACTCTGACCGATGACCGATGAACGGATTCACGGGTCACCGTACAGATGAGAAGACCGGGAAAGAAGCCGCGCTGTCCGCTGACAGCCGTGCATTCTCTCCCGGTCTTTGCGTGCCGTTCAAATCCACATTGTATATATATTAACCGGTTAATTCTTTTTTTGAGGCGCTGTTTCTTTCTTGAAATAAGGGAAAGACAATTACAAATGCATTCGCGAGGCACGTAGAGACGTTGCATGCAACGTCTCTACCGCGTTCGCAATGACGTCGCATGCGCCTTGCCGCAATGCCATAAGTACAGGCCGAAAAGGCGAGATCCGCCTCCCCCGTTCATCGTTCATCGTTCA
>JAIRYD010000008.1 GCA_031267935.1 Tannerella sp. | reverse complement strand
GACTACGTCAGCAACGGGACGTTTCATGAGTATGATCCGCAGGGCAAGCCTGTCCGCCGGTGGTCGCTCGGACTGAATCCGGTGAAGGCGGTGGCGGTGCATTCGGAGCAGTAGGGGTGGCGGCTATTTTAACCTGAGTTCGACCTAAGAATTGCAATAAATGTGTAAAGATGCACGGTCGCTTGCCCGGAGGGCATTCATAATAGAACGATGAACGATGAACGATGAACGATGCGTCTCCTCCACAAGGTTTTGATGTGGAGAGGCCACATCGTTTTCTATTGATATGCAAGTCCTCACGGACTATGCCTATATCGAACTCAGGTTAATCTGCATCTATTGTTCATTGATTCCTGTTTTTTTATTCGATACAGGGGGCTGTCTCAAAAGCACGCGGATGACGCAGACCGGACGGATTTGCGCGGATTTTTTATAAATCTTCATTAGACGAAGTGCCTCTGATCCACGAATCGGCAATCTGCGTGAATCTATAAAATCTGCGTGATCTGCGTGCGAAGTGACTTGCGAGACAGCCCCCTGCATGCGACAAATCGTGGAGAAGGGAGGGGCCGCAGGGGCAGACCTGCGTGTCTGCCCCGTTCGCCGGTGACGCGGACCTGCCGCGACGCGACGAACGCCTCCCGTTGCGAATCATCAGTATCCCAGTTCGAAATCGCGGTCGACCGCCGGGATGCCGTCGCGCATCCATCGGGGCATGGGCTTGTGACGCAGGTAGTGTTCAAAGAACTGGAACATGCGTTTCTGGAAGTCCACCTTGTTGGCCATTCGCGTCGGCCAGTGCGGCTCGCCGGTATAGTTCAGCAGCCATGCCGGTTTTTGCAGGCGCTTGAGGGCGACGAAGAATTCGATACCCTGATACCAGGGCACATGACCGTCCTTGTCGTTGGCCATGATGAGGATCGGGGTCTGCACCTTGTCCATGTCGAACAGCGGCGAGTTTTCGACATACCGCAGCGGCGATTCCCATATCGACTTGCCGATGCGGCTCTGTCCGTGTTCGTACTGAAAGGAGCGGTTCATTCCCGAGCCCCAGCGTATGCCGCCGTAGGCGCTGAACATGTTGACCACCGGTGCGCCGGACTCGATGGCGGCGAACAGGCGGGTGCGCGTCGCCAGGTAGGCGTCCTGATAGCCGCCCCAGCTGTGTCCCTGCGCGCCGATGGCGTCCGGATCGATGTAGCCGCGGGCGACGAGCGCCGTCACGCCCGACATGACGGCATTGAAGCAGCTTTCGCCCGGATAGCCGTCGTCGTAGACGATGTCGGGGTTGAAGACGACGTAGCCGTTGCTGTTGTAGAAATGGTAGTCCACCGTCGAACGGTTCGGTTCCGGCATGCGGTAGGAGTGGTAGGTATCGGCATTGCGCTCGTAGAAGTTGACGATGAGCGGATATTTCCTGTTCGGGTCGAAATCGGCCGGTTTGTAGATGACGCCCTCGAGCCGGCGGCCGTCGAGCGACGTCCACGACGTCAGTTCGGCCGTGCCCCACGTGAACGCATCCTGCTGGGCGCCGCCGTGCGTCAGCCGTACGGAGCGTTTGAACGTCAGGTCGGACAGATGCACGTCCGGATAGGTCGCAAACGACTCTTTCGTATATATCAGCGCGTCGGATTTTTTTGCTTTCACGGGCATGGTGAGCCTGTAGTCTCCCGCGAGCAGTGCGACGGGCGCCGACGGTTTCGAGAAGTCGGCCGAGTAGTATCCGTAGCCTTTGGTCGCATGGTTGAAACCCGTCAGCAGGCGCGGTTTGCGCATGTCGACGGACGTTTCGTCACTGTCCAGCGGGACGTAGCGATATGCCGTCTGCGTTGCGCGTCCGTTGCGCGTCAGGCTGACGGGCGCCGAAGCGGCTTCGGGCGAGAAGCGCCATACGTCAAAGCGGTCGTACAGAAGAATGTACTCGTCGCCGTCCGTCCATCCCGCCGAGCCGTAAGCCTGCGGATCGCCGGGCGTGTCGTGATCTTCGTCCCACGCCACGAAGTCGGAGGGCGTCGTCAGGCGGTATTCCCGTCGATCGGCCACGGACAGCGTATACCACGAACTGTCCTGCGGACTGTACCAGAAGGCATATTTCCCTTTCGGGGAAAGACGCACGCGGGCAGCCAGACCGCGCTTGATCAGCTCGGTTTCGCCCGTGAGCAGGTCGACGAGGTAGACGTCTTCGCGGCCGACGCCTTCCCACATCCGTTCGAGTTCGTAGGGTTTGGATGTCGACATCAGGGCTTTCGTCACCTCGTCGTCCACAACCGTCTGGTACGCCGTGATGTCCGGCGACGTCAGCGGGACGGGCGCCCCGCCCGCCAGATTGTAAGCCACCGCATACGTCTTCTTCAGGTCTGCGGCGCGGTTATAGTCCTGCACGGTGTACTGCACCCCTTCGTTCCACGTCCACACATGCACGTCGGGACGATTCTCGGCCAGCTGCGTCGTGTCCTTCTGTCGCGGCCTGGGCGCCATGCCGTAAAACAGACGTCTGGCGTTTTTCGAGAAACGGACCGGACCGTTTTCACTGATCACGCCCCACTCTTCGTCGCCCGCCCGCGCAACGATTTTCACCGCCGGGCCGTTTTTTTCAGACAGATAAAGATCCATGTCCATGTCCGTCGCCTTTTTGTCGGCGCCGTACAGGAACGCGAAATGTGCGCCTGTTTCGTCGGCCGCGAGCTGCCTGAACACGCCGTCGCCTTCGAACAGCGCCTGCGGCACGGCGTCTTTTCCGGGACGGAAAGCATACAGGCCGGGATTCAGGTCGACCGTGTCTTTCGAAACGAAGTACAGCACGCCGTTTTCCTTCGAAAACAGATACTGGCTTGCGTCGCGGAAGACGGTCGTCCGCGAATCGTCCAGCGTCCGGACGTGCAGGACGGAGTCGCGTCCGCGCAGGTATGCCACGCAGTCGGCGCTTTCGGGCAGGCGGTACGACACGATCGAGTCGACCGTTTCCGCCGTCCTGTCTTTCAGGTTGTAGATGATCAGCTGATCCATCGGCATGTCTTTCGGTTTTGTCTTTTTAAGTTTCAGCTGTTCGAGAGCCTCTACCGTCGCCGTCTTCGTGACGAGCAGATAGTGTGTGGCCGAAAATTCGCTGTTCTTTACCGGTTCGAAGGCGGCGATCTCTTCGCCTTTGCGGTCGTATACGCGAACGACCGCGTCGCCTTTCCACGGTTCCATTCTGACGGAGATCCAGTTTCCGTCGTCCGAGATGGCCTTTGCGGTGATTCGTTTCCATGCGACCAGGTCTTCGACCGTCATGGCGCCGGGCGCCTGCCGAGCCGCCGCCGGACATGCCGCGGCAATGATTGCGGCCAGGATAAATGTCTTCAATGCTTTCATATTTTATTTTTTATAATTCTTCACGTACCTGTCCAGCCACGTGTCTGCCTCGTAGAGCAGATGGAGGATATTTTCTTTTGCCGAATAGGCATGACTTTCGTAGGGGAGTATGACCAGGCGGCTCGTGCCCCCGTGTCCCTTGATGGCGGCGAAAAACCGTTCGCTCTGGATGGGGAAGGTACCCGTATTGTTGTCGTGTTCGCCGTGTACCAGCAGCAGCGCGCCGCTCAGCCGGTGGGCATAGTTGAAGGGCGACATGGCGTGATACACTTCGGGCGCTTCCCAGTACGTGCGCGTTTCCGCCTGAAAGCCGAAAGGTGTCAGCGAGCGGTTGTACGCCCCGCTACGGGCAATGCCCGCCTTGTAGAGGCTGGTATGTACAAGCAGGTTGGCCGTCATGAAACCGCCGTAGGAATGTCCGCCGACGGCCATGCGCGACGTGTCGCCCACGCCGGTTTCGTAGATGGCCAGGGCGGCGGCTTCGGCGTTCATCGTCAACTGTTCGATAAAGTTGTCGTTCGGCTCCACGCCTTCCGACCCGACGATCGGCATCTCCACATTGTCCATCACGGCATAGCCGCGCGCCACCCAGAAGACGGGCGAGCGATAGGTGATGGTGGTGAAAAGGTATTTCGAGCCGCGCACCTGCGCCGCGTCGTCGGCCGAGCGGTATTCGCGCGGATAGGCCCACATGAGCACAGGCAGACGTCCGTCCCGCTCGCGGTCGTAGCCGACGGGCGTGTAGAGCGTAGCCGTCAGGTCCAGTCCGTCGGCACGCTTGTACTGCATCTTTTCGACTTTCATGCCGTTCAGTTGCGGATAAGGGTTGTGGAAGGCGGTCAGGGCGGCGGCCGTTTTTTTCCTTGCGTCGCGCACGAAGTAGTTGACCGGTTCGTCCAGCGACTGGCGTGCGGTAATGAATTGCTGGCGGAGGGGGTCAATCATGTCGACGATGGTTTCGAAGTAGGGCGCCGCGCAGCGCCAGAGGATGGTGTTTTTTTTCGTTTTCAGGTCGTAGCGGCTGAGGAAGGGCATGTCGCCTTCGGGCGATGCGCCCTGCGACGTCATCAGCAGTTCGCTGTGTTTACGGCCGGTATACAGTACCTGTCGGTGGAAGGCGTTTCTGACCGTCACGGGTATGCCGGGGTTGGCATATCCGTCGTCGGTCGAATAGTCGAACACTGTTTCGGTCTGTCCGGGCCTGGAGGGGGCGAACGAATGTGTTTTTATCCGCCGGGTGCGGCGCGAAGATTCCCGGACGAGGGCGAAGTCGTCGTCGCACCACTGGATGCCCATGCAGCGAAATTCCGTCTTGACGAGCAGTTGTCTGTCGGCGTCGAAAGGCGCGGACAGCTGGTAGACGGCATCCATGAAGGGCGCCGGATTCCTGCGCGGATTACCTTCGTCGAGGGCTTCGGTCCAGTAGAGCGTGGCGGGCTTGTCGGCGCGCCAGGCGTAGTTGCGCGGGTAGGGCGAGCTGACGTCGTAGCCCATTCCGTCGGGCGTCACCGGATGCCGGATGAGTGTTTTCACGGGGTGTCCGTCTGCGGTCATGACGGCGACCGTCTGCGGAAAGCTCTGCATGGGAACGGTGTACGGATAGGGACGTTCGACGGTTGTCGTCAGCAGATACTGTCTGTCCGGCGAGAGGACGGCCTGCAGATAGATGGCCGGCCGTCCGACGGCTGTTTCGCCGGAAGGCGATATTTTCGTCAGCTGTGCGGTGAAAAGGTAATCGAACAGCGTTTCGTCGTAAGGATTTTTAAGCAGATCCTGGTAGGTGCGCGCCGGGGACGCTTCGCCGTCGCCGGTCTGCACGAGCGGGCCTGCGGGTACGCGCGACGGTTCGGGCATCGCGCCGGTCGAGGCCGGTACGGTGGGAACGATCAGCTCCGTTTCGCCGAGCCAGTTGATACGGACGCGTCCGCCGGTCATGTTCAGCCGCTGCCGGCTTGCCTGTCTTGCCTGCCGGTCGGCAACCGTGACCAGCCAGAGGTAGTATCCGTCGTCGCCCCTCACCACAAGCGCCAGATGTGACGATTCGGGCGACCATTCGGCTTCCAGGATGTTTGCGCCGGCGGGCAGACCGGCGACGTCAAACTCCGTCTTCGTCCCGATGTCCAGCAGCCGGACATCCGAATAGCCTTCGCGGCGGCTCGGGCCGAAAAGCCCCGTCACGCGCGTGCCGGCCAGTTTGTATTCCGGCTGCGCCAGTTCTTCCACGGACAGAAACGGTACTTTCTCGAGCATCAGCAGCCATCGGCTGTCGTTGCTGATCATCACACTCGGAGGCAGTTTTGCCAAAGCGATGTCCCGAATCTCTTCGGGCGGCGATTGATATACCATGTCCTGCGCGGTCGCCGGCCGGCAAACGGACAGTAATCCGGCAAATACAATTGCCGAAAAAAGAGTCTTTCTCATCATTTTACGTAATATTTTTGTATTAATAATCATCATTGACAGTCGACGGATTTCCAACCGTTGAAATAATGGCGATAAAGATAGGGACTTTTTTGTAATTATCCTTTTTTTTGAAAAATTACTGCAATTATTTTTCCACCCATCCCGTCAATACAAACCGTACTTGGACGCCGCCGTCGCCCGCCGTGAAGCCCGCATCCGGGCAAGGCGGCCGGATGCGGACGAGGTGACGGGGCGGAGGTGGCGCCCAAATGATGGAGGTCCTGCGTGCGAGATTGCGCGTCAGAGCCGGATGGCTATTCCGTTGTAAAAATCCAGGATTTTTGCGCGGAAGATGAAGTTATATTTTGCCTGTGTTTGCTCGGAGAGGCTTTGTGCGTACTTCGTTTTGGCTTCGTTGTATTCGAATACGGTGCTTTTGCCTGCGCCGTAGCGTTCTTCGGCGTAGTTGAACGACTGGCGGCTGGCTTCGACCGATTTGCTTGAGGAGATGTATTTTTCCTGGGCGGCGATGGCGCTGTAGTAGGCTTGCTGTATTTCTTTGTAGAGTGTTTTTTTTGTGTTTTCCATCATGAGTTCGCGATTGACGATCGACACGCGTGCGTTGCGGACGCTGTTGCGTATTTCGAAGCGGTTGAAGAGGGGGACGGTCAGGCTCAGTCCTATGGTTTTGCGTTCGTTTTGCCGCAGCTGGTCTGCGAAAGGGATGTTGACGGTTTCGCCGCTTCCCGAGAAGCGGAAATATCCGTTGCTGTAGCCGGCATTCAGGTTGAGTCGCGGGTAATAGCCCGACTGTGCTACCTTGAGCATTTTATACTGGCTTTCGAGCAGGAGTTCCTGCTGTTTGATCTGCGGTTTGAATGCGACGGCGTGGTTGTATATATCTTCGGGCGGGAGGATGCTGGCCATGTTTTCGGCAATTACGTCTTCGATTTCGGGGGCGGATACGTCGAAGGTTGTTTCCTGCCGTTCGAGTTCAAGCGCCTGTGCGAGGTCGAGTAATGCGAGCTGGACGTTGTTGTCGGCTTCGGTGAGTGCGACTTCGTCTCTGGCGCGTTGTGCGTTGATGTCGTAGAGTTGCGAGAGGGGTACTTTGCCTGCCTGTACCAGGGCTTCCGTTTTCCCGACCTGCTCGTCGGTCAGTGCAAGCTGCAATTCGGCTACGGTACGGATTTCTTTGGTATACAGCACCTGCAGGAAATAGGATGCTACGCCGACGGATAAATCGTCTTTGGCCTTGTTGAGGGCTTCGGTGGCAGCCTTGAGGTTGAGTTTGCGGGCGGCAATGTCGTTGATGATTCTGAAGCCGTCGAAGAGCGGCATGCTTGTTTGCAGTGATCCGGACGAGTTTGCGGAAGTGCGGTCGACGATTATGCCGTCGCGCGATTCCGAGCGGCCGAAATCAAAGTTCTGCCCGAGGCTTGCATTCAGGTTGGGCAGCCAGCTGTAGCGGCTCGTGTTCAGTTCGATGTCGCGCATCTGCCGTTCCTGTTCCTGGAGTTTGAGGTCGATATTGTGCTCGATGGCATGGCGGATGCATTCTTCGAGCGTCCAGTGTCTGGTCTGTGCAGCTGCTGCAAGGGTGCAGCAGAGCAGCAGGGCGAGGGTGGATATTTTTTTCATGATGAGCTGTTCGATATTCAACTTTGTTTGTTATTCGGGTTTGTTTTTGGGATCGATGGCTGCTCCGCGGATTTTGTCGTCGAGGGTCAGTCCGTCGATGATTTCGATCTTGATGCCGTCGCTGAGTCCTGTTTTCACGAGATGGCGTTCGAAGATTTGTACGGGTGTTTCCTGCTTGACTCGCTGGACAAAGGATGAGTCGCCGTGAAATTCGACGGTGCTTTCGGGCACGGTGAGGATGTCTTCGGCGCGTTTCAATACGATTTCGGCATTGGCGCTGTAGCCGGCACGGATAAATTCGCTTTCGGGAATTTGTACGGCTGCTTTGATTTCGAACTGTATGGCGCCGCTTTTTTCTACGCCTTTGGGCGACACGTATTCCAGTACGGCGTCGAATGTTCTGTTTTCGATTGCGCCGACGGTCAGTTTGATGGGCATGCCTTCGCGGATGCGTCCGATTTCCGTTTCGTCCACGTTGCCGCGAAAAATCATGTCGTTCATGTTGGCGACGGAGGCAATTGTGGTGCCGTCGTTGAAGTTGTTACTCTGAATTACGGAGTTGCCTTCCTTGACGGGGACATCGAGAATCATGCCTGTGATCGTGCTGCGAATCTGCGTGGTGCTTGCTACGTTGGAGTTTTTGGCGATGCCGTCGCGGATGATTTCCAGGGCGCTCTGGGCGTTGCTTTTTTCTTCTTTTGCTTTGTCGAAGGTGGCTTTGGATGCTTCGTATTCTTCGCGTGAAATTACTTTCTGATTGAACAGCTGTTCGTCGCGGCGGAAGATTTCTTCTACTTGCCGCAGGCTGATTTCGGCCAGGTTGACGCGCGATTCGGCATTGTTCAACTGTACCATTTCGGGGATGACTTTGATCTGTGCGATGATTTCGCCCGATTGTACCATCTGCCCCGCTTCTTTCAACAACCGGGATATGATGCCGGATATTTGCGGTTTGATCAATACTTCGTAGCGTGGTTCGACGTTGCCGGTCGCTACTGTTTTCGTTTCGACTGTGTCACGTTTGGGTGTGACGATTTCGTACATGGTCACTACCGGCTGCGCTTTTTTCCAAAGGAAGTAAAACGTGCCTATCACGGCCAGTCCTGTCAGCGACAGGAAAAAGATGCGCACAATTTTTTTGAATAAACGATTTTTCTTTGCCATATTTTTAAAAATTTATTTTCATATTGACTTGATATTTTTGTACGTTGTTTTTTATTCTTCTCTGATGGCATCGATCGCCTTGATCTGCATCGCCCGCCAGGCGGGAATCAGTCCTGCCAGCAGTCCGCTGATCAGCAGCACAATCGTAGCGGCCACGGCCGTCTGGATACTCACTTGCGGATGGGTGAAGATTGTATCGCCGTCTGCTGGCTGGGCGGAGAGAATCCGGTCGAGCAGATCGAGGATAAACACGCCCAGGCTCAGCCCCATCAGCCCGGCGAGGGCCGTCAGCAGGAGGCTTTCGCTCATCACCTGCGAGATGATGTTGAACGGTTTGGCGCCCAGCGCGCGGCGCACGCCTATTTCTTTCGTGCGCTCCTTTACGGTCACCATCATGATGTTGCTGATGCCGATGACGCCGGCCAGCAGTGTGCCCATCCCTACCAGCCACACCAGAATGTCGATACCGGTAAAGAGCATCTCGAACGTCCCGAATATGGCCGCGAGGTTAATCACTCTGACTGCCTGCGGATCGGAGGGCGATATTTCGTTCTGCGCCTTGAGGATGGCCGTCACGTCGTCGATCACCCGCTCGATGCGGTATCCGGACTTGCCGGTCACGCAGAGTATGTGAATGACGTCGCCCCGGTTGCTGGTTTGCTGAAGCGTGGAGAAGGGGATATAGACGGATTCCGACACCCGTCCGCCAATCTGTACGCCATTTGCCTTGGTATCTATCACGCCGACGATCTGGTAGTATATTCCGTTGACGCGGATGTATCTCCCGCAGGAGTTTTCATTGCGGAAAAGGGTTTTGTTTACATCTGCGCCGATGACGCATACTTTCCGCTTTTCCTGCATGTCGATGTCGTTGACCACCCTGCCGTAAATCAGCTGGGGCAGTTGCATGAGGAAGTATTCGGGCGCCACGCCGCTGACGGAGTAGGTACCGGTCGTCTGTCCGTAAACGACGTTTTTGTCGCTCCGTCCTCCGTTGAGTACTCCCGAGGCCATCAACGCCCCCGGCACGTTGCGCCGGATGCTTTCGACGTCGCGGTTGCGCATGCTCCACGAACGTCCCTTGTTGAATCCCTTGTAAGGCTCGGCGGTACGGTCGGTCAGGAAAAATACGGAATTGGTGGCGAATCCTTCCGTCATTCCCAGAATGCCGTTTTTCATTCCCATCCCCGAACCGAGCAGGAGGACGAGCATCAAGATACCCCAGAACACGCCCAGGCATGTGAGCAGGCTCCGCACCTTGTTGCGCGTGATCGTCGCCCAAATCTCTATCCATCTGTCTATGTCAAACAATCTCACTTATCGGTAATTTTTTTTCGTTCATATACTCTGTTCACTGCAAAAAAACTTCATTCTTCCCGCATCGCTTCGATGGCCGATATTTTGATGGCTTTCCGTGCGGGAAAATATCCGGCCAGCACGCCGGCCACAATCAGTACGCAGGTGGCGGAGAAGGCGATACCCAGGTCGACCGTAGGATTGCGAAAGATGGTCAGGTTTTCGCCATTGTTTCCGGAGCTGGCGCCGACGCCGGCCATTTCCATAAAGAAATTAATCGCTTCCGTCAGTCCGATGCCCGACACCATCCCGATGTAGCCGAATACGGCCGTGACCAGCACCGATTCGACGATGATCAGTTTGAGTATGGACGAGGGTTTGGCGCCGAGCGCCTTGCGGA
>JAIRYD010000106.1 GCA_031267935.1 Tannerella sp. | reverse complement strand
AATCACAGCCATGTTCCACCCCGTCATTGCGAACGCGGTGAAGTAGAGACGGGGCGCGCCCCGTCTCTACGTGCCCTTATTTCAAAAAAGAAATAGCACCTCAAAAAAAGAATTAACCAAAAATTGCGAGTTTAACGATGAACGTCATTAACGATGAACGATAAACGATGAACTATGACCGGATTCATCGTTCATCGTTCATAGTTCATCGTTCTCCTTGTGTGCTCCGTGCACTCCGTGTTTGAATAAAAGAAAAAATAAAAGTGCACGGAGATGGCGCAAATCAAAGGCATGAATTTTGAACGGACCTATAAATTATTATATGAAAATGCCACGCTGTTCCGTATCATTTCATACCTTTGCCGCTCAAAAACAAGCACGGAATTATGAAAATAAAAATAGTCAACAAGTCGCATCACCCGCTGCCGCAGTACGAAACGCCGCTGTCGGCCGGGATGGACATCAGGGCGAACCTGTCCGCTCCCGTCGAACTCAAGCCGCTGGCGCGCAAACTGATCCCCACCGGGCTGTACATCTCCCTGCCGGAAGGTTTCGAAGCGCAGATGCGGCCACGCAGCGGGCTGGCCCTCCGGCACGGCATTTCGCTGCTCAACACCCCCGGCACGATCGATGCCGACTATCGCGGCGAAATAGGCATCATTCTGGTCAACCTCTCGTCCGAACCCTTCGTGGTCAGCGACGGCGAGCGCATCTGCCAGATGGTGATCGCTTCACATGCAAAAGTGGAATGGCAGCCCGAAGAACTGCTGGACGAAACGGCACGCGGCGCCGGAGGATTCGGACACACCGGCAAACAATGAAAAAAAACATGATGCACAAAATAATACGCCATAAATCATTTCCCGCGGAACCGGTACGGACAGCGTGGCTCGTCGCCCTCGCCGCGCTCTGCTGCCTGCCGCCGGCGCATGCCGCCGTCACCCGGCAGGACCGCCCGCCGCATGCCGGCGCGACGGCGCCCTCCGAACAGCGCAAACTGGACTACTTCTTCTACGAAGGACTGAAACTGAAAAACGCGGAAAAATATGACGCCGCCTACGAGATGTTCAATCACTGCCTTGCGATCGACTCCACGTCGCCGGCCGTACTCTTCGAACTCTCGTCGTTCAGCATGCAGATGAACCGCCCCGAAGAAGCCGTGTCGCTGCTGAAAAAAGCGGTGACGTACGACCCCGACAATTTCACGTACAAACTGGCGCTCGCCTCCACCTCCTTCGGCACGGGGATGTACGGCGAAGCCGCCGAAACGTATGAAGACCTGGTAAAAGCACATCCCGAAAAAGCAGAACTGACCTACTATCTGGCCGAAGCGCTCACGCAACAGGGCGAAACGGGCAAGGCCATCGAAATGTTCGACCGTCTCGAAGAAGCCATCGGCATGAACGAACCGCTCTCGCTGAAAAAATATCAGCTCCACATGACGCTCGAACAGCCCGCCCAAGCATTCGGCGAACTGGAAAAACTTGCCGCCGGATACCCCGGCGAAGCACGCTATCCCATTCTGATCGGCGACCTGTATCTCGAAGGCAACGACACGACACGCGCGCTCGCATACTACAGCAAGGCCCACGCCATCGACCCCGAAAATCCCTACTACACCGTCGCGATGGCCAACTACTACGAACAGACCGGCGACGCCGAAGCAGCCGAACAGCAGGTACGCTCGGCGCTTGTCAACGAAAAACTCGACGTCGAAATCAAAGTCGGCATCCTCTCGCGATACATTCAGCGCCTGCAACAGCTGCACCGTGAAACGGACATCGCCGGCCCGCTCTTCGAAACACTCCTCGAGCAGCATCCCGAAGACATCGAACTCAAACTCATGTACGGCTCGCTGCTCGCCTCGCAGAAAAAAAACGAGGAAGCGCACTTTCAGTTCCAGCTCGCCACCGAGATGGACCCCACCCTCGAACCGGCATGGCAGCAACTGATCAACCTCTCCATGCAAATGAACGACTATGACGGCGTGATCGCCCTCAGCGCAAAATGTCGGGAACTCTTTCCCCGCGAACCGATATACTGGCTCTTAACGGGCATCGCCTTCCAGCAGCAACACAAATACCAGGAAGCGATCGACACGTATATGGCCTGCATACAAATCCTTTCCGAAACAGAACACCCGGCGCTGTCCGACTTTTACGGACAGACGGGCGACGTGTATTTCCAGATGAAAAAACGCGACGAAGCATTCGAAGCATACGAAAAAGCGCTCAACTACAACGACCAGAACGTCGTCGTGCTCAACAACTACAGCTACTACCTCACCCTCTCGAAACGCGACCTCGACAAAGCCGAACGCATGAGCGCCAAGTGCATCAAGGCAGAGCCTGACAATGCCACCTATCTGGACACCTATGCATGGGTTTTCTTCGTGAAAGGCAACTACCTGCTGGCAAAAATCTATATCGAGAAAGCCATAGAAAAGGACCGCGAAAAAAGTGCGGAACTGCTGAACCACTACGGAGACATCCTCTACATGTCCGGCGAAAAAGACAAAGCCCTTGAACAATGGATCAAAGCAAAAGAAGCCGGAAAAAAAAGCGCCACGCTGGAACGTAAAATTGCAGAAAAAACATATATCGAAGCGCCCGAAGATGAAGAATAAACCTGCCGCGACGATAATTTGCACATGCTTCACGGCCGCCCTCTGGCTGTCGGGATGCCGGACGCACGATGTCGCCACGGTCGCGCCGGCAAACAATCCGGCTACGGCCGAAAATGTCTTTCACGCACTTCAAACCCCGCCTGCGGATTATCAGACACTCTCGGCGCGCCTGCATATCGAGCTTACGGTCGGAAAAGAAAAAACCTTTTCCTCGCGCGCCAGCCTCAAGATCCTGCACGACCGCAAACTGCAACTCTCCGTCCAGCCCCTTGCCGGTATCGAAGTGATGCGCATCGAGCTAAGCCCCGACAGCATCCGTATACTCGACCGGATGAACAAACGCTATCTCTCCGCCACCTTCGAACACGTGACGGAAAGCATGCACCTGCCCCTTAATTTCCACAACATGCAGGCCCTCTTCACAAACCGTATTTTCCTGCCGGGCGAAACATCCTTGCCCGACAATGCTTTCCGGCATTTCCGCCACGAACAGGCGACGCAGGGTTTCATTTTCCGCACGCAGGATGACACAACCGGACTGAACTGCCGCTTCACCAGCCGCGGCGACCATCTGCACGCCACCGACATTACCGACAACCGCCACGTACTGCATCTGGACTACGCCTCGTTCACTCCCGTCGAAAAGTGGCTTTTCCCCATGCAAGTCAATGCCGAATGGTACGATGGAGACGCGTCAAAAGGTTCGCTGTCCATTCGTTATGCAAATATTGACCTCGACCTGCCGCTCGACCTGAGGTTCGACATACCGAAGAACTACGAGCAGGTCGCCCTGTCGCAAATCCTGAAATTGACCGGACGGATATGACGAACATGCGTAACATACGGCGATTATTGTGCCTCATACTTCTTTTTGCCTGCGTCAAAGCATCGGGACAGTTCTCCCTCAAACAGCTGGAGGCACAACGCAAAGCCGCGCTGGAAGAAATCGAATCGACCCAACAACTGCTGAACGAAACCTCCAGCCTGGCACAAAACTCACTGAACCGCCTGAATCTGATCTCGGAACAGATCCTGGCGCGCAAAAAAGTCATCAACCTGCTCAATCGGGAAATTGTCCTGATAGACAGAGATATAGCCGCCATAAACAAGGAACTGACCGCACTCGAAGAAGACCTTCGCCTCCAGCGCGAGAAATACGTCCATTCGCTGCAAAACATGCAGATGCGGCAAACGACGCAAAACAAATGGCTGTTCATCCTCTCGGCCGACAATTTCGCCCAGTCGTTCCGCCGGATGCGATACCTGCACGAATATGCCGAATGGCGCAAGCAGCAGGCCCGCCAAATTATCGAAAAAAAAGAGATTATCAGACAGAAACAACTCGAAATGGAATCCACGCGCGCCGAAAAGACAACCCTGCTCGGCGCCCGCGAAAAGGAAAGCGGCCTCCTGCAAAAAGAAGAATCCACACAAAAAAAAGAATACCGGGAACTTAATCTCAAGCAAAAAACACTTCAGGAACAAATACGGCAGAAAAAGAAACAGGCGGAGGATTTGAACCGGCAAATCGAACGCCTTATAGCCAGCGAGATAGACAGCTCGTCGAAAGACGGTTCCGTCTCGCGCAGGGCCGATACGACCGGAGGATATGCCATGACGAAAGAAGAAAAGAAACTCTCGGACGATTTCGCTTCGAATCGCGGACGACTGCCTTTTCCGCTGACCGGCAAATACAGGATTGTCAATACCTTCGGAGAACATCAGCATCCGTTCGAGAAACGCGTGACGGTCAAATACAACGGCATCGAAATACAGACCACCTCCGGAACGGAAGCGCAGGCCGTATTTCAGGGTGTTGTGACGACGATCTTTGTCGTCACGGGCGGCTACGGCGTCATCGTACGTCACGGCAACTACCTGAGCATCTATATCAATCTGTCGGAAACATACGTGAAAACCGGCGCCCGCGTCACGACCCGCGAAAAACTGGGCAAGATTTTTACCAATCCCGAAACCGGCGAAACGATGCTGCATTTCGAAATCCGCAAAGAAAAGGAAGCCCTGAATCCCGAACTTTGGCTGAATTGACGCTCACAGGACGCGCTTGATTTCTTCCAGTGAACAGACTTCGTAAGTCGGCGCAAAACCGTGGGACGGCAGCCTGCCGGGATTGAACCATAACTGGTCGATACCCGCCCTGGAGGCGCCGGCGATGTCGGCATCCCAGCTGTCGCCAATCATCAGCGAAGCATGGCGGCGCGAGTTGGTATTCTTGAGCGCAAAGTCGAAAATCGCCTTGTGCGGTTTCTGGATATTGGCATCTTCCGACAAAATCATCCGCTCGAAATAAGGCGCCAGTCCCGAATTTTGAAGTTTCATCGACTGGATTTCACGAAAGCCGTTCGAAAGAATAAACATGCGATAGAACGGCTGCAGATATTTCAGCAGATCAATGGCTTTCGGGACGAGGGCCGTTTTGCGACCCGTGCGCTGCAGATAATCGCTGTTGAGTCTGACGGCTGCGTCCGGATCGTCGATACCCGCCGGGCGCAGCACATGCAGGAACCGCTCGGCAATCAGCGTCCGGCGATCGATTTCCTGACTGCGATACTTTGCCCAAAGAATAAGATTATTAGGCATGTACGCATCATAAAATGTCTCGAAGGAATCGTAATGGCGACGGAGCGGAGGATAGTCGCAATAGATTTCTTCGAGACATTCCCTGTTGTTGCGCCACGTGTCCCACAACGTATCGTCGAGATCGAAAAACAGGGACTTGTAGCGGTGATTCATCCGATTTCGATGACCAGATATTCGCTGAAAGTCCAGAACTGTTTGATATCCAGAATCCGAAGAGTGAGGTTGCCGTCCTGGTCCTCGACAAAATCATACGAGCCGTCCGGATGATTCGTCCTGACGACCGCCTTGCCGTCGAACAGCGGGATTTCAGTTACTTCGCGCACGTCGATGGCGATGAAATAATCCTTGTTGAATGTCGATTGCAGGGCTTTGGGTTTCGAAAAAAGTCCGCCGCCCGTCAGGATGTTCTGCTCTTTCAGTTCCCGGCGCGTGCCGTAGCAGTAATATGCACGGTTCAGTGCTTTCTCCTGTTCGCTCAACTGCTTTGATTGAATATCCGTCGCATGCGAAAGAGAGCTGATGTTTTCCGTCAGCGCCGAAACGGTTTCGTCCAGTTCGCGGATGCGGATATCTTTTCTCGTCAGGTCTTCCTGCAGGGCGGCAATCATCCCTGCTTTCCGATCAAGCTCGGCATTCAGACGGCTGATGGTTTTCTGCACTTCGGCCGACTTGATGTCGCTGTTTTTCAGTTTCTCCTGCAACCGGGCAAGCTGCTCCCTGTTGTTCTTCAGCGTTTCGGCAATCAGGAGAATGTTACTCTTGAGCTGTTCTCTGACTGTAGGAGTTATCTCTCCGGATTGTCTGATGTTCAGATAATTCTCGGCCTCGCGTATGCTCTCGATGCTTTCCTGCACCTCGTTCAGTGTCGAAAGTATGTCGTTCAGCCCCTGCGTCGACTTTTCTTTTTCGGTTTTCAGAAATTCGTTTTCCTGTTTCAATTCGTCGTATTTGGATTTCTCCACACACGATACCCACAATGTCATGCAAAGACAAAAAAATACAATTTTCTTCATAAATCAGTTCTTTTAATAGTTAAACACAATACATATATATAATACAAGTCTTATCCGCCTGCGCCGTCCGCGACAATCACAAACTCGCCTTTGGGTTCGTTTTCCGAAAAATACGCGATCACGTCTTCCAGCGTGCCTCGGCAGGTCTGTTCGAAATGTTTGGAGATTTCCCGCGAAACGGAGACGCGCCTGTCCGGCCCGAAGGCTTCGGCGATCTGCGTCAGCGTTTTCAGCAGCCGGAAAGGCGATTCGTAAAAAACGATACTCCGCGCCTCGTTTGCCAGCGCCTGCAGGCGTGTCCTGCGCCCTTTTTTCTGCGGAAGGAAGCCTTCGAAACAAAAACGCTCGGTCGGCAGACCCGAAACGACCAGCGCCGGGACAAAAGCCGTGGCGCCGGGCAGACATTCCACTTCGACCTCCCGGCGGATGCACTCGCGTACAAGCAGAAAGCCCGGATCGGAAATGGACGGCGTGCCTGCATCGGAGATGAGCGCGATGTGCTCGCCTGCCTTGATACGCTCCGCAATTCGCTCCACCTGATGATGTTCGTTAAATTTATGATGAGACAGCAACGGCTTCCTGATGTCATAATGTTTCAGCAGAATACTGCTTGTCCGCGTATCTTCCGCCAAAATCACATCGGCCTCTTTCAGCGTGCGGATCGCCCGGAGCGTGATGTCTTCGAGGTTTCCGATCGGCGTAGGTACGACTGTCAACTTTCCCATTGCGATTTATTTGTCGAAACATTTTTCCACGATAGCCAGAAAGTCCGCCACAATCTCCTCTTCGTAATTCCAGTCGAAATGCGATTTAAGATACGCGATCACCTTGTCGTGCGAATTGATTCTGTTCAGTTCGGCAATGGTCAGATTCATCTGCGATTCGCTGCCGCCGAACAGTTCACGGTTGAAACGGAAACGGTCGTTCAGCGTCAGCCACTTTTTAAGGTCTGCCGCTGATTTTTGCCTGGCTACACCTTCCGCCCGGTCGTTGAGCGACACGGCGGCCGGCGGCGCCGGCGGTGGCGTGTGCGGTCGATCTTCCGGACCGTGAACGACGGGCGGCATTTCTTTTTTCTCCGGAACGGCCGTGTCGGACAACTCTTGCCGGACGGGCGCTACGGCCGGAGGCGGTGTCGGAGGAGGCGGTGTCGGGGCGATTATTCGTTCCGGCGTTTCTGCGCGTTCGGCAGGCCGTTCGCCTGCATCCGGCGTCTTCTCCCGATGGGCTGTCGTCGAAAAAATCTGCGCCTGATGTGCTTTTATTTGACTTTCAAAAAGCGCTATCTGAGCGAGTTCCATCTGCTTGAGGGATTCATGAATCTGGCCTGTAATATCATAAGCCTGACTGAAAAAAGAGACCGGATAAATATCTCTTTCATATATCTCGTCCGTGAGCTTGAGTAATTTTCTGATCCGGACGATGAGGTCGTCTAATTTTTCTTTATCTGCCATCTTTCGTTCAATAAATTGCAACAAATATATGGATATTTTCCTTACGCTGTTATTCTTGTTTTATTATTTACCAATGTTTTGCACTACCCTTTAACCCATTGACAAATAGAAGATAAAGTGAAATGATTGAATTCTATCTATTTGTATATAAATCAATTAGCATTTTCATTTTTTGCTATTTTGTGCATCCCGATCAAATGAACGGATTACTCTTTGATATTTCGTCCAAAAGTTTCTTACCGGACTTGTCAAAGCCTGATATGGATGCTACTGCGATTTACAAAATGCAAATATTATTTTTCTCTATTTTTAAGAATTATTATCGATATAAATTTAAATATTAGTTTTTATCTTTGCAAAAATTTAATCATAAATAATAATAATGATGATTAAAACGAAAGTGATTGTATTGACAATAATTATTGTTACCGGTCTTGTGGCCTGCAACAATGACGTCCCGACGGTTGAACCGCCGGACGACGTCCCGGCGAAGACAGAAACGGAAACGCCCCGCGAACCCGAACCGCCGGCAGAACCGCCCGACGAACCTGTTCCGTTGCCCCGTTCCGCGGCGCTGGCAAACACGCAGTGGCGACTGGTGCGCCGTGTCGACATGGACACTCAAATCGTCAAGAGCCGCGAAGACATTCTTCGCGAAGCAGGCATCGAAGAAGACAGCGGCAACAGTTTTTCCCTCGCCTTTCTTTCCGACAGTTCGTTTACGGGGACAGCCCTCGCCGGCAATTTTGAGGGAGTATACTGCCTGCAGCCAATGTCAATCTTTGGCACCCTCACCGTGACGGACATCCGGTCGACCGGCGAAAACAACCGCATCGCCGACAGCGAAAAATGGTTTACGGACATATTGGAAAACAGGCATGAATACAGTATGTCAATCGACGAATTTAAACTGACCTTCAACAATACATACCTCCAGTTCAGTAGCGACACCGTCCCGGACGTATCGCCTCTGCGGGAAAAAATCGCAGGCCGGTGGCAGGAAACAGCCCGCGGATACGATGAAAAGATGGACGGCGAATCGACAGGCCAAATACTGGAATTTCTCCCCGACGGAACGTTTAATACCTACAGTCGCAACGGTGTCTCGCTCGTTCGCTCGCTGTACCGCGTGCACGAAACCCACCTGTATAGGGACTATCTCTTTTCCCCGCAGGGGCATATCTTCTCCTGTTCGTTCACAGACAACGACGAACTTTTGCTGACGTATGAATGGGGCCCAATACCTGCCAGAAGGTATTATCCTGTAATATATCTTTATAGGATAAAGCGCTTAGGTCGCTGTCGTTAAACAGCTATCATTCAATCTTATAGGTTTGTTAAAAACCATTCTTTTGATAGTCAAATCAAAGATTGTGCCCATATTATTGCGCCTG
>JAIRYD010000178.1 GCA_031267935.1 Tannerella sp. | reverse complement strand
CCGGCGGCGTGATAGAGCCGTCCAACCCGATTTATGCCGAAGTGATCGTCCGCTCGCTGAGCTACAACACGCAGCTGATTATTCAAAACAGCGAAAAGTCCTACCGCATGCCGCGCTATCTGCGGGACGGCGTCATCGACGTGACCTGCCTGCTGGAGGACTTCCAGACGTTCTGGCGCGAGAACAGCGAGGCGTGGATCGAACGCTACGACTATAAGGAAGCCGCCCCGCACCTGATACTGCAGGCTTTTCTCCAGCGCGTCGTCAACGGCGGCGGGACGATCGCCCGCGAGATGGCGGCCGGACGCAACCGCCTGGATCTGTGCATCGAATTTGAACGGCACAAATACCCCATCGAACTAATGCTGCGCCGCGGCGACAGTACGGAACGGGAGGGACTGGAGCAGCTTGCCCGCTATATGGACACGCTCGGATGCGGCGAGGGCTGGCTGATCGTCTTCGACCGCCGCGCAGACGTGAAATGGGACGATAAAATCTACCTCCGGACGGAAACCGTCGACGGCAAAACCAATGTCGTCGCCGGATGTTAAGGACCCGTCCGAAAATAAATCTGTTTCAGGTTTCATATTGATGGTATTTATACTTCACGCGGGATATTTTGCCAACCGTATTTCACGTCACTTACCGGAATATGCACCCTGTTCCGGCAAAATATTCAACAGCGCCTCCCCCAAAAAAGAATCAACCGCTTTTTCAGATCCGCGTCATCCGCGTGTTTTCCGTACAATTTTCTCCGCCAATCTCCGTTATTGATTGCAACGCAAGGTATATTCCAAAATATGAAAAAGATGATATTTGCAACAAACAACGCACATAAATTGCGGGAAGTACGCGCCATGATGCCGGACGGGACGAATCTTGTCGGACTGCCCGATCTGCACTTCTCCGGCGATTTGCCCGAAACGGCCGACACGCTGGAAGGGAATGCGCTGCAGAAGGCGCGTTTTGTCAGTCACACATTCGGTCACGACTGTTTTGCCGACGACACGGGACTCGAAGTGACGGCGCTCGACGGCCGTCCGGGCGTCCACTCGGCACGCTATGCGGGCGATACGTGCAACAGTCTGGCAAACATATACAAACTGCTGGACGAGCTGTCGGACAAATCCGACCGGAGCGCACGCTTCAGGACGGTGATCGCGCTGATACTCGATGGCGAAGAATATCTGTTCGACGGCGCAGTGAACGGACATATCATCGATACGCTGCGGGGCGGAGGAGGTTTCGGCTACGATTCCGTTTTCGTGCCCGTACAACACGTGCAGACGTTTGCCGAGCTGGGCGACGAAGTGAAAAATACCATCAGTCACCGCGCACGAGCCGTAGCAAAGCTGGCCGGTTTTTTATCTCTAAGAAAAAATTAACGTATGATGACGCAATATCGACTGACGATTATTGGCCTGCTTCTGACGACGACGCTCGCCGCTCAGCAGGTCGGCGAATGGCAGATGCATCTCGCTACCTATGACACGAAAATTGTGGTCGAAGCGGCCAGCCGCGTGTATGCCGTAGCCAACGGCACGCTGTACAGCTACGGCAAGGAAGACCGCAGCGTGACCGTTCATTCGAAACTGAACGGACTGAGCGATGTCGAAATCAACCGTATCGAATATCATCCCGGCACGAAAACGCTGGTGATCGTCTATACCAACGGCAATGTCGACCTGATGAGCGAAGACGGAATCTACAACCTGCCTTTCCTGAAAAACACCGTCAACATTTCGGACAAAACCGTGAACGGCATCTGCTTCGAAGGCGACAACGCCTATCTCCCGGCCGCATTCGGCGTGATGGTCATCAAGATGAGCAAAAAAGAAATCGCCGAAACATACCGTCTGAACAAAAATACATACTCGGTCTGTATCCGCGGACGAACGATTTACGCCGCCACCGACGAAGGCCTTCTCAAGGCATCCGTCGACGCCAATCTCCTGGATATTCACAACTGGCAGAACATGCCGCTCCAGTCGGCCGATTTCAAGGAAAAAAATATCCGCCACATCTGCCTGTTTCAGGACATGCTCTGCTTCAGGGCAGACAGTGCGGGCGTATTTTATCTGGATGCAAACGAAGAAATACATACCCTCGTCAAACATTCCGCACTTCAGGGCATGCGGCTGCAAGCCGACCGGCTGATGCTGCATTCCGCCTCCACGCTGTATGTCTACGAAACACTCTCGCGATACGAATCGGCGCAGATCGGCACCGTAAACGATGTTTCAACCCTGCGAAACGACGGCAACTACTGGATCGCCGCCGGCGAAAAAGGACTGACGGGCATCAGACGCACGGGCGCCGGACAGTTCGAAACCGTAGTGTCGGGACTCAATACCGAAGGCCCGAAACGCAACCTCGCAGCCTTCCAGACAATGCACGGACGCCGCCTGTTCATCACGGGCGGCGGACGGTGGACCGACCGCTTCCGCAATCCCGGCACGCTGATGATCCGCGAAGACGGCAAATGGATCAATCTCGACGAAAACGAAATAAACAGAAAAGTCGGATACACCTGCCTCGACTATACCGGCGTGGCGATAGATCCGAACGACGAAAACCATTATTTCATATCCACCTACGGCGAAGGCGTGCTGGAAGTGAAAAACGGCGAATACGTGCAGCTGTACAATCATGCGAACAGCCCGCTGCAGACCATCATCCCCGACAGCCGAAACTATATCCGCGTAGGCAGCGTATGCTTCGACGTGAGCGGAAACCTGTGGATGACCAACTGCCAGGTCGACCGCGGCATCGTCGTCCGCACCGCCGACGGGACCTGGCGCGCACTGCAATATCAGGGCGTGAACAGTTCATCCCTGGTGGTAGACAAAATATTGATCACCTCGAAAGGATACAAGTGGGTGAACGTGCTGCGCAGCGAGAGCCTCACCGGCATCCTCGTCTTCGACGATCGCGGGACGCCCGGCGACGGCTCCGACGACGTGTCGAACTTCTTCTCCTCTTTCAAAAGCGGAACGGGAGCGGCGATCGAATCGGGCGTCTACTACTGCATGGTCGAAGACCGGAAAGGCGAAGTATGGATCGGAACGGACGTCGGACCGCTCTACTGCCCTTCGCCCGACCGCGCCATCGAGGACCCGGACCGAATGTACCTCAACCGCATCGTACGCACCGATGCGAACGGCGAAAACTACTACTTCCTCAACGGCGAACAGGTCAATGCCATCGCCGTGGACGGAGGCAACCGCAAATGGCTCGGCACGGCAGGTTCGGGCGTCTTCCTCGTCAGCCCGGACGGCATGGAAACCATCCACCAGTTCACGGTGGACAACTCGCCCCTGCTGACGAACAGTATTCAGAGCATTGCCATCGATCATCAGACGGGCGAAGTCTTTATCGGCACCGAAAAGGGAATGATTTCCTACCGCGGAGAAGCCACGCAGGCAAGCGAAAACTATTCGAACGTATATGCTTACCCCAATCCCGTCCGCCCTGCATTCGACGGGCAGGTCGTCATCACCGGCCTGATGCAGGATTCACACGTAAAAATCACCGACCTGAACGGCAACCTGATCTATCAGGGCAAATCCGCCGGCGGCCAGCTCGCATGGAACTGTCGCAACCGCAACGGGACGCCCGTGGCAACCGGCATTTATCTGGTGCTGGCCTCCACCGCACCCGCCGCCAGAGAAAGCGTCGTCACAAAAATCGCAATAATAAAGTAGCCGGAAAGAGGAG
>JAIRYD010000093.1 GCA_031267935.1 Tannerella sp. | reverse complement strand
TTAAAATTGATTTCGTATTTTTGCATTGTCAAGCGAAACGTAAACGAGCAATGCCGGGGAGCAACTCGTCAGGGATAGTTTGGCGGATCCGACGAAAAGTCAAAAAAAAGGATTGTCCTGCAGACAGTCCTTTTTGACATTTCCGAGGTTTCTTTATGCCTTCAAAAACCCATCAATAAACCGCTTGCGGTTTTCTTTGGACATCCCACTGTGATTTCGCAATTTGTTTTTCAAAGCCGTAAATGTACCTTCCAATCCGTTATTAGTATTCGGCATTGATTCAATTTTCTCAAACACAAATAAATAAGGAAGATTATTCTTTATACTGAGCCATGCACTGCGAAGTTTCTTATGTGTAAAATAACTTTTATCAGTCCGACTGTCAATACTTCTTTCCCGCAAAAACGACAGCCACTTGTTTTCCCAAGCTTCAAATTGAACAACAAACTCATTCTTAGTGAACTTCGGTAATTGTTTAACCAAAATCCACAGTTCCTTACCGGCCTCCAACTTCGGATTTAGGGTCAAATAACGCCTGATGACAGCTATCTGATGATATTGGCACAACTGAACGGGATAAGCCGAAAATCGCTTGAAAATACCTTTCATTCCATCGCAAACCATGCCTCGTATTTGATAATTTCTCGACAATATATAATCTACGCCTTCCTCATAATCAATCATTTTTTCGTGTTTCACATATTTGCGCCACAATTTTTTACCTGTTGTACTGTCCATCGGAACCACAATGCCCCAATCTCTTCCGAAGCAGGTTGTATCCATTAAAACTACGCCGCCACAAGGCATTTCCGAGCATTCGAATACTTCATTGATTTTCCGTAAACGCCGTTTTATGGTACTCATACTTACCGAAAAATACATGGCAAGCTCGGCTATCGTTTGTTTATTCCGACCGTATAATTGCCATATTTCGGACGAAAGCAATCGTTCGCCGCCGGTAAATTGCTTGCCGCATGCGGCACATTTATACTGTTGTTTACCGTTTTTTTTGCCGTTTTTTTTAGTTACAGGCGAACCACAATAAAAGCACTTTTTTTATTCATATACTTTGAGTTTATGCAAAAATATATAAATCAATTAAATATAAGGAATGAAGCCTGAAATTTGACCTGTTGGCCCAAAATTTCAAAAGGAGGCCGTCCCTGCAACGGGGTGGCCTCCTTTTTTATTATCAATAGCGGAATATAAAAGAGTTGTAACAAATATCGGATACGGATATTTGAACGTTCCGGGAAATGCAAGCAATCCGCCCGATTATGTCAATGACAAGTCCATGCAAACATTGGCCGGAGATTTCCGGCCGTGTGCGCAGCCTTGTTCGCAATTTCCCTTGATTAATTCTGAAACAATCGTTACCTTTGCGCCTTCTTGAATGAATCATGAAAGACTGAAAAATAAAGGCCGGGTCACGTGCCTTACGTTTAAAAAGAATATGTATATGGAAAATTTGGACAGGGAAAAAATCGAACGTATCGTAAAGACAAGGAAACAGGCGAATGCTTATTATCTGAAAAAATCAAAAACATATCGATCCTTTGTGAAAATGGAAGCGGTTGCGTTTGAAAACGGGACATTAAGCAAACTGCAAAAAGAATTGATAGCAGTCGGGATTTCAATCATAATCAATTGCGAATCCTGTCTGGAGTGGCACATTAAGCAGGCGCTTGATTGTGGTGCAACCGAAAATGAAATTATTGAAGCCGTTGAGATCGGCATTGAAATGGGAGGTGGTCCGGCCACGGTTTCGGCACGCTTTGCCATGAATGTGCTCGAATATTACAGAACAGACGGGCAGGAAGGAGCCTCCGAAACTCCAGCTTCCGCGTGACGCTCCGTCGTCACCGAAATGCGCGTTTGCGATCGGTAAAACGCCGCTTTCACGCCTCGCAATCCTTGACAAACCATGACATGTGATTTGTTTCACATTACCCGGCGGTATCCGTTTGCACTTCGAGTACGGAGCCGATCGTGGACGGGAGCGGTCTTGATTTTTATCACACATTTGTTTTTCCGGTTAAATTCGCGTAATTTTGCGGACGGATGAAACGATGGCTGTACATATATCTTCTTATCACGTGCTGCACGACGTATTCCGGCGCGCAGGGTGGCAGTTCCGAGCGCGGAGGATTCTCGCTCGCCGGACGCCGTGCGGCGCAGCAGGCCGACAGCCTGTCCGCACCGGACGACGACGCGCAGGGCGCCGGCCGCATCCGTGCCTTCCGTCTTGCCGAACTGGGCGAACGCTATCCCGTCCCGATGGATACCAGCCGGATGAACACGGCCAACAGTACGCTGGTCGAAGGACAGGGCGTCGCTGTCGCATACACCGGAAATATCGGTTCGCCGGCCCGCAGCCGCATCTTCACGGAACGCGGCGAAAGCCGCGACTTCATCTTTGCCGACCCCTACGACGCCTGCATCATCACACCGCGCAACGGCCTTTTCTACGATACGAAAATACCCTATTCCAACATCCTCTACACGCGCGCCGGAAGTTCGGATCGCATGGAAGAACAGCTGAAAATACTGCTCACCACCAATTTCGGGAAAAAAATCAACGTCGGCGGCGACTTCGACTACATCTACGGCCGCGGATTTTACAACTCGAACGGCAACAAACTGATCAACTACCGCATATTCGGCAGCTACCGCGCCGACCGCTACGAAGCTTCTGCACACATGCGCAACTTCAACATGGTCAGCAGCGAAAACGGAGGACTGGCGAACGACCGCTATGTCACCCATCCCGACGACTTCGCCGACGGCAAGCGGCAGATCGACACAAAATCCTACCCGACCCGCTTTTCGAACACCTGGAACCGCGTCCGCGGAAAAGACTTTTTTCTTGCACACCGCTACAACCTGGGATTCTATCGCCAGATGACCGCCCGTGAAACCGAAAGAAAAAAGCAGCGCGAAGAAGCACGTCAGCGACAGCTCGCGGAAGAAGCCGCCCGCGAAGCATCGCATTCGCATCCCGACGCGACGACGCAGCCGGTCGACGACGAACCGGAAGAAGAAGACATCCATGACGGCGAAGTCTTCGTACCCGTTTCGAGCATCGTCCACACCGTCGAGTATGAAGACAACCGCCGGCGTTTCATCTCCCGCTACCCTGAAATGGATACATGCTACAGAAATGTATACGGTGCGGCGAACGAACTTCCGAACGACACGGCGTCGGCATGGCGGCTGCGCAACACGCTTGCCCTTTCGATGCGCGAAGGCTTTCAGGACTGGGTGAAGTTCGGCCTGTCCGTTTTTGTCGGATTCGAAAGCCGCAACTTCAAGTTTCCGGGCGATTCCGTCGCCGGCGCGCACAGCTACGACGAATTTTCGACCTTCATCGGCGGAGAAATAGCGAAGCAGAGAGGCGACGTGCTGACATACCGCGTCTACGGCGAACTTTACGTGGCAGGCCGGGACCTGGGTGAATTTCGCATCAACGGCGATGTCAAAACACGCTTCACCCTGCTGGGGCAGGAAGCTTCGCTGCAGGCCGGTGGATTCGTGCGCAACGTCCGTCCGGCATTTTTCCAGCAGCACTATTTCAGTCGCTATTTCCGGTGGGACAATCCGCTGAAAACAACGCAGCATCTGCACCTGGAAGGAGTGGCGGCCATTGCCCGCACACACACGCAACTGTCTGCCGGCGTAGACAATGTCCGAAACTTCGTATACTTCAACCATGACGGCATGCCCGAACAGTTCGGCGGCAATGTCCAGGTCGTTACCGGCCGGCTGAAACAGGATTTCCGCTATCGCGGGCTGGGATGGGAAAACGAACTTGTCTATCAGCTGAGCAGCGAGCCGACCGTGCTGCCGCTTCCGCAACTGTGTGCGTACACGAATCTGTATGCCGCATTTAAACTCTTCAAGGTGCTGAGTGTACAACTGGGCGCCGACGTGCATTATTACACGTTGTACTACACGCCCGTTTATGAACCGGCGACGCAGCAGTTCCTGAATCAGGATGCGATAAAGACAGGCAATTATCCGCTGATCAATGCGTACGCCAATTTTCATCTGAAGCAGACACGTTTTTTTATTACAGGCTACAACATGGGCAGTCTGTTTATCGGTCATCCCGAATATTTCTCGATGCCGCACTATCCGGTGAATCCGATGTGTATAAAGTTCGGCGTGTCCGTGATGTTCAACAACTGACGGTAGAGAGGGCGGGAGTATGTTTTCGAAAAGATTGCTTGTTGCATATATTTTTCTGCTGGTTTCGGCGATCTGCCTGACGGTTGTGCTGATATATTTCAAGCCGATGCGGTTTCCGGTGCGCGATTATCCGCAAATCCACGAAGAAGGCGTACTGCGGATCGTGACCGAATATGATTATACGGGCTACTACGTGTCGGGCGACCGTATCGAAGGTTTTCAGTATGCGCTCAGTCGCGAGATTGCGCGACTGTCGGGGATGGAGGTGCTGATGTATCTGGAGATGAGCCTTGGAAAGAGTTTCTACGGACTGTCTGCCGGGCAGTACGATATTGTTGCACGCAATATACCTGTCACCAGCGAGTTGAAGGAGCGTTATCTTTTTCTCGATCCCGTGATGTTGAACCGGCAGGTGCTGGTGCAGCGTACTGCGGCAGCCAACTTCGGCATCGAGCCGCTTCGGAATCAGTTGAATCTGGCGCACAAGACGCTGCGTGTTCCCGCAGAATCGCCCGCCCTGCTGCGTCTTGCCAACCTGCAACGCGAGATTGGCGACACGATTTTCGTGATCGAGGATCCGCTTTATTCGTCGGAACAGCTGTGTATCATGGTGGCGGGGGGCGATATTGATTTTGCCGTATGTGATCTGCAGGTTGCACAGCGGCTGAAGAAATTATTTCCGGCACTCGACATTGATACGGATATCAGTTTTACGCAGTTGCAGTCGTGGGCTGTCCGCAGGAATGCGACCGTTTTGGCGGACAGTCTTAACTGCTGGCTGAAGAGGATACGCGACAGTGGTGTTTATGACCGGATTTACAGGGAGTACTATTAGTGGCATCTCTGAAAAAGCCGGTTTCTGCATTACGCTTCATCGCTGAAATGTTCATCTGAGGGGACTTTGAGACTCGGAAGTTGCCGTGCGAAGTTCAGTTCAGTTCGTAGCAGGTGCTTCGTCCGCCGCTGCTTTTGCGGTGGAGGATGTTTTTGTGTATCAGGTCCTGGATATCGCGCAGGGCGGTGTCGGGCGAGCAGAGGTTGATGTTTGCCCAGTATGAAGAGGTGAGTCGGCAGTCCGCACCTTCCCAGAGTATGTTGATCATTCTGACCTGGCGTTCATTCAGACGGATGAGGCGGTATTTTTCCCAGAATTTGGATTTTTCGAGTGTGCGTGTGAGGATGTTTTCGGCTTCGATCAGTGCGGCTTCGAAACAGTAGAGGAACCACATCAGCCATTCGGTGATGTCGAGGCTGTCGTGCTGTGCCTGCAGGAGCATGCGGGAGTAGAGTTCGCGTTGTCGGGCGATCTGTGCGGAGAGGCTGTAGAAATGTTGTGGAAAGCCGTCGGCGCGTGTGAGGAAGATATCGGTGAGCAGGCGTGCGATGTAGCCGTTTCCGTTGCTGAAGGGTTGGATGCAGGTGAAGCGCAGGTGTGCGATGCCGGCTTTGATGACGGGGTCGGTGGGATGGCGGGTATTATACCATTTGAGGAAGCGGGCTGTTTCGTCGCGGATGTCTGCCGGATTGTGGAGGTGAAGCAGGCAGCTGTCGGCGTTGTCGGGTTCGAGCGGGGCGGGATGGTGCATGCCGGCGTTTTGTCCGAACGCTTCGTGCCAGCCGAGAATGGTTTCTTCGGTGACGGGCTGGCGGTAGTTCTGCAGGGCGTCGATCATGGTCTGTACCGTGCGGTCGACGGCAGGGTCTGTTTTGAGTTGCCGTGCGAGATGGATTTTCAGCCGATGGGCGACGGATGCGCGTACGGCTGTTTCGTCCAGTGTTTCGTTTTCCAGTTCGGCTGACCGGACGATGTCGTTCGAAACGGTTTTCAGCAGCATTTCTTTTTTTAAGTCCATGCCGAGCAGACTTGCTTTGCCGGCAAGCCGTCCCTGCCGGTTTCTTACTTCGCCCAGGATGTGCAACAGTTCCTTGTTGTTCCACGTCAGATACGGCCATCCTTTTTGTCTCCAGATATGTTCGCTCATATTCTCCGTATTTTTCGCGGCAAATATAATGATTTATTTTTACGCCGCTGTATTTTTTATGAGAAAATTTGTGTTTGATTGTGTTTTTCTCTTCATGCGTACGGTTGAGGGTGTGTTTTTTGTGTGTCCGGGATACTTTGCGGGTTTGGCAGACGGAGGCGATTGCGCATTACTTGAAAAACTTCAATATCAGTTTTGTCCATCGTTCATAAAAATCTTTCCACGTAAAGTATACGTACAAAACCTGATTTTATAAATAAAAAGCTGTATTTTTGCCGGCGAATAGAAGAACAGACAGAATGATTGACAGAAGAAAATCGAAAAAAGGCCCCGTGATCGGTATCCTTACCGCTCTGCTGGCAATATTTTCAGTGGCGCTGGCCGGCGTCTACCTGGTAGTTTCGCCCAATTTTACGCCTGCACAGACTTATTATATATATGTATATCCCGACAGAGATTTCGGCCGTCTGCTCCGCGAGCTCGAAGATTCGGCATACTGCCGGCGCCTCTGGTCGTTCACGGCGGTGGCCGAATATCTGAAATATCCCGAAAACATGAAGACGGGACGCTATGCGATCACGTACGGCATGAGCAATCTCGACCTGCTTAAAACGCTGCGCCGCGGCACGCAGGAGCCTGTCCGGATTACGTTCAACAACGTGCGGCTGATCGGCGACCTCGCCGACCGCCTGAGCGCGCAACTGATGATCGGCCGCGACGAACTGATGGCGCTGCTCGACAATCCCGCCTACTGCGAGTCGATGGGCTTCACGACGCAGACCATCCCGTGCATGTTTATCCCCAATACGTACGAAACATACTGGAACGTTTCCGCCGAAAACCTGCTGCTGCGCATGAAGCGCGAACATTCAGCCTTCTGGACGAATGCGCGCGAATTGCAGGCGCAGAAAATCGGCCTCTCGCCGTTGCAGGTATCGATCCTTGCCTCCATCGTAGAAGAAGAATCGGCCGCGACGGGCGAATATCCCGTCATTGCCGGTCTTTATATCAACCGTCTGCACCGTGGCATGCCACTGCAGGCCGATCCGACCGTCAAGTTCGCACTCGGCGATTTCACTCTGCAACGCATCCTGTACGAACATCTCACCGTCGACTCGCCCTACAATACCTATCTGCATACCGGCCTGCCGCCCGGCCCGCTGCGCATACCGTCCATCACCGCACTGGAATCCGTACTGAACTACCGCAAGCACAGCTACCTCTACATGTGTGCCAGTGAAGACTTTTCGGGACGGCACAATTTTGCCGCCACGCTCGCCGAACACAACCTCAATGCCGACCGCTATCGCGACGCCCTGAACAGGCGAGGCATAAGATGAGATAGTATTCAGCCTCCGGCAACAAAGCAATAAGCGCAAACGCCTGCGGACATTTTGGCGGAGTAAAAAAGAAAGGCGATATAATCTGATACGGAATAATTTTGGCCGGAACGAAGAAAACCCTTATCTTTGGGTCGCATATAAAAACGATGAATGATTATGGCCCGTTATCTTGACCCTAAAAACGACTTGCCTTTCAAGCGGATATTCGGCGAACATCCCGACCTGCTGAAAAGTTTTCTCAATGCGCTGATGCCGCTCGAAGAGAATCAGCAGATAGAAAGTCTGGAATACCTTCCGGCGGAGCAGGTGCCTGAAAATCCTGCAAAGAAAAATTCCATTGTGGATGTTCGCTGCCGTGACAATTTCGGCCGGCAGTTTATTGTGGAGATGCAGATGCTGTGGAACAATTCGTTTTCCAACCGTATGGTGTTCAACGCCTCGAAAGCATACGTACGACAACTGGACCGCAGCGAGCACTACTATCTGCTGCAGCCGGTATACGGTCTGGCAATACTCGACGACACGTTTGATGAAAAGACGCCGGAGTTTTATCACCATTATCGCATAATAAACTACAACAACACGGAGGAGGTAATCAGGGGAATGGAATTTGTGCTGGTAGAACTGCCAAAGTTCAGGGCGGAAAAGTGGGCGGACCGCCGGATGGCGGTACTGTGGCTCCGTTTCCTGAAGGAAGTGGCAGAACATCAGAGCGCTGTCCCCGCCGAACTGAAAGAGAACGCCGACATACGCCGTGCGCTGGACATGTGCGAAGAAGGCGCCTTCACGGAAGCGGAACTGGTCGCCTACGAAAAATACTGGGACCTCATACGCACCGAAAACGCTCTTCTCGCCGAAAGCAGAGCGGAAGGCAGGGCGGAAGGCAGGGAAGAAAGTTTAACCGACATTGTTCTCAACTGCAGGCGTAGCGGTTTCTCCCTGGAACAGATACAAGCAATTACCGGCCTTGATGAGAAAAGAATTTTGGAAATCCTTCATGATTAACAGTCTGCAAGATACATGAATTTTGATGCCTTGCCGGAGGTTTGATCGGTCTAATAGGTTCCGATTATTATAATGCAAATGGCGTTACTGAAAATATTGAAATGCCAGTTGGAGATGAGTACAATGATGGGCCAATTTATTTTTTCAGCGAAGAAATAGTAAAAGTAAATATAGAACTTATTAATGCACATGGCTTTGATGTTAATAGACCTCAATTAATTTATGAAATGTTATTAAGCGGTAAAATTAAATTTATAAAATAATGAACGAGAAGAATTATGAGAAGAAGTGGAACAAGTATTTGTCATATATAGGTTTGATCTATTTGACGTTCATATTCATTACATTTTTCAGGATCAATCATCTTGGATATATAACATATTTGCTGTTGCCATTTTTTGCGATTATGTCCGCACTGTCTTTAATATCTTTAATATCTTTAATAGAGCGACAACGCCTGCAAAACATAATCCATATGATTTTATCATTATTTACCTGGTCATTATTGTTAATTATGGCTGAACCATCCACAAAACAAATGCTGTTGAACGGTAAAGTTAATAAACTTGAATAATGAAAAATCGTGATAAGTATTTAATACTTTGTTGTATTATATATATTGTGGTAATAATTAAATCATTGTCACTAAATGAT
>JAIRYD010000148.1 GCA_031267935.1 Tannerella sp. | reverse complement strand
CAGGGACAATCCGTGGAGAGTTGTATCCTGACGGAACTGAAGAAGAAAAAGGGCGACACCGTAGCAGCAGGAGACATCCTGTTCGCCTACGAAACCGACAAGGCGTCGTTCGAAGAAGCGGCGAAGGTCGCCGGAACGGTACTCGACGTCTTTTTCGGCGAGGGAGATGAAATCCCCGTACTCACCAATGTGATGGTCATCGGCAATCCCGGCGAACCGACCGGCGAATTTCAGCCGGGCGGCGTGGAGGCTGCAATCGCAGAGCCTGCTGCACAAGCAGAGATACAGGCGGCGACATCGCCCGTAGCGGCCGTAGCGGCAGTTCCGCCGGAAAAACTGTCGGCGCCGCCTGCCGGAGAATGCGCGCCCGTTTCACCGCGTGCCCGCAAACTGGCGGAGAAACACGCCGTTCAGACGGAGACGCTTGCAGGCTCCGGCCCTCGCGGACGCATCATTGAACGCGACGTGCAGGCCGCCGTCGACGCCACACCGAAAACGACCCCGCTGGCCAAAGCCATCCTCCGCGACACCGGCGGCAGCCTGCCCGACATGGGCAGCGGGCTGGCCGGCAAGGCGCGGGGCGCCGACGTGGGTGTGAAAAATCCCGTCTACGCGGCCGACAGCGAAATCAAACCCCTTTCCAACATGCGGAAGCTGATTGCCAAAGCGATGCATGCCTCGCTGCAAAACTCCGCGCAGCTGACCCATCACCTCGGAGCCGACGCCCGGCGCATCATGGCGCTCCGCCGGACGGTCAAGAAAGCCCTCGCGAACGGTTATCCCACGGATATTACACTCAACGACATGGTCTGTCTGGCCGTCGTCCGCGCATTGCAGCAGTTTCCGCAGGCGAACGCCCATTTCCTCGGCGACAGCACGCGTAACTTTTCGAAAGTACATCTGGGACTGGCCGTCGATACCGAACGCGGACTGATGGTACCCGTCGTCAGAAATGCCGACGACCTCTCCGTCCAGGGCCTGGCCCGCCAGTTGAAGGAAATCGCCGGCGCCTGCAGGAAAGGGGCCATCGATCCTGACCTGCTTTCGCCGGAAGCCGCATCGTTCACCGTATCGAACCTTGGAAACTATGGCGTCGAAATGTTTACGCCGGTCATCAACCTGCCGCAGGTTGCGATTCTCGGCGTGAACACCATCGTGCCGCGGCCGAAGGATTTGGGTGACGGCGTCTACGGATTTGTACCCTATATCGGCCTGAGCCTGACGTACGACCATCGCGCCCTCGACGGAGGCGAAGCGACCCGTTTCCTGAAACAGATCGCCGTCGAAATCGAAACGCTCGACATCAATCTTTGAATTTTGAAATCGTTGAATTTAAAATAAAAAAATATGAATGACCTGGCAATTATCGGAGGAGGCCCGGCCGGCTATGTAGCCGCAGAACGTGCCGGAGCAAAAGGACTGAGCGTTGTCCTGTTCGAAAAACGCGAACTGGGCGGCGTCTGCCTGAACGAAGGCTGCATACCCACCAAGACGCTGCTCTATAGCGCCAAAATGTACGACTACGCCACACATGGCGACAAATACGGCGTCGACGCGTCGGACGTGACGTTCGACTTCGGCCGGATCGTCGCCCGCAAGAACAAAGTGATCCGGAAACTCGTAGCCGGCGTCGGGGCGAAGATGAAGGCCCACGGCGTGCAGGTAGTCAAGGGTGAAGCGCAAATCGGAGGACGCTCGGCCGACGGTATCGCAATCGCATGCAACGGCGAGACGTTTCACGCACGCAATCTGCTGCTCTGCACCGGCTCGGAAGCATTCGTGCCGCCCATCCCGGGCATCCGGGAGGCCGGCGACAGCGTCCTCACCAACCGCGAGATACTGTCGCTCAGAGAGCAGCCCCGCTCGCTGGTCGTCATCGGCGGCGGCGTTATCGGGATGGAGTTTGCCAGTTTCTACAACAGCCTCGGAACGGAAGTGACCGTGATCGAGATGCTGCCCGAAATCCTGGGCGGACTGGACGGAGAAATCAGCGCGATGCTGCGGGATATTTATGCAAAAAAAGGCATCCGCTTCCAGCTTTCCTGCAAGGTGACCGAAGTGCGTAACCACGAAGTGACATACCTCACGCCGGAAGGTGCGACAGCCTCGGTCACAGGAGAAAAAATACTTGTCAGCGTCGGACGGAAAGCTGTCGTCGAAGGCTTCGGACTCGAAACGCTGGGTGTCGAACTGACCCGCGGCGGCGTGAAGACGGACAGCCGGATGCGCACCAACATCCCCAATGTCTATGCGGCCGGCGACATCACCGGATTCTCGATGCTGGCACACACGGCCAGCCGCGAAGGCGAAGTGGTGGTGAACAACCTGACCGGACAGCCGGACATGATGCGCTACAACGCCATTCCGGGCGTCGTGTACACAAACCCCGAAGTGGCCGGCGTGGGACTGACGGAAGAAGCAGCCGCACGCGAAGGCATTGCCTGCCGGGTGGCACGGTTGCCGATGGCCTACGCCGGACGGTTCGTGGCCGAAAACGAAGGCGGTGCGGGACTGTGCAAGGTGATTGCGGGCGAACGCTACGGCGAAGTGCTTGGCGTGCACATGATCGGCAACCCGTGCAGCGAAATGATCTACGGCGCATGCCTGGCCATCGAACAGGAGATGACGCTGCGCGAGATGCAGGAAGTCGTCTTTCCGCATCCGACCGTCTCGGAGATCTTCCGGGAAACGGCGTTTGCCTTCGACGCCAAATAAATCAGTGATTTTTGAATATTTATAAAATATATTATGCCAAAAGTACAATTCATCGACCCCAAACAGGTCAGACAACCCGGCGAGATTACGTTCAATCCCATTCCGGTGAATCAATACAGTCGGACGATAAAGGACGAGCTGGCAGGCAAACGCTTCCTGCCGGCCGACCTGACGCGCATCTATCACGACATGGTCGTCATCCGCGAGTTCGAAACGATGTTGCAACTGGTCAAGACGACCGGCGCATACCAGGGCGTGGAATACGGCAACCCCGGCCCCGCCCATCTCTCGGCCGGACAGGAAGCTGCCGCCGTGGGAATGGCGTATACGCTTGACGTCAACGACTTCATTTTCGGTTCGCACCGCAGCCACGGCGAAATCCTCGCCAAAGGACTGCGCGCCATCCAGCAACTTGATGACCCCGCGCTCGAGCACATCATGAACAGTTTTTGGGACGGCGCCACGGTCAGCGTCGTGAAGCGATCCTGCGCCGATGCCGGCGTCAAGGCGCTGGGGATCCGTTTCCTGCTCTACGGCGCGCTGGCCGAGATATTTGCACGCACAACCGGATTTAACAAAGGTCTGGGCGGCAGCATGCACACGTTCTTCACGCCCTTCGGCATCTATCCGAACAACGCCATCGTCGGCGGCAGCGGCAGCATCGCCGTCGGAGCCGCCCTCTATAAGAAAATAAACCGCAAGCCGGGCATCGTCGTGGCCAATATCGGCGACGGTTCGATGGCGCGCGGCCCCGTATGGGAAGGTCTTTCCTTCGCCGCGATGGACCAGTTCACCCGGCTTTGGGAAGGCGACATGCGGGGTGGACTGCCGATCATCGTCAACATCATGAACAACCAGTACGGCATGGGCGGGCAGACCCGCGGCGAAACGATGGGCTACGACCTGGCCGCCCGTATCGGCGCAGGCGTCAACCCGGAACAGATGCACGCCGAGCGCGTCGACGGATACAATCCGCTGGCCGTCATCGATGCCTACCGACGTAAAAAGACGCTGCTGGAGGAGAAAAAAGGACCGGTGCTGCTCGACGTTTTGACATACCGCTACAGCGGTCATTCGCCCTCGGATGCCTCCTCGTACCGCACAAAGGAGGAAACCGAAGCATGGGAGGCGCAGGACTGCATCGCCGGTTTCGGGCGTGAACTGACGGCCGCCGGCGTTGCCACGGAAAAAGAACTGGAAACCATCCGGGAAGAAATAAAAGCCATCATGCTTGAGACATTCAGGCTCGCCATCGACGACACCCTCTCGCCGCGCATGGACCTGAACCGCGAACCGGAACTGCTCGGGACGATGATGTTTTCGAACGGTTCGGTCGATTCATTTTCGGACGCGACGCCGGAGGTCAATCACCCGATGGCCGAGAATCCGCGCGTAAAGCAAATTGCACAGAAAGAGCGTTTTGCTTTCGACAGTGACGGCAAACCGTTCTCGAAAATGAAACAGTATCAGTTGCGCGACGGCATATTCGAGGCGCTCGTCGACCGTTTCTACCGGGATGCCTCGCTTGTGGCCTACGGCGAAGAAAACCGCGACTGGGGCGGCGCGTTCGCCGTCTATCGCGGCCTGACGGAGGCGCTACCCTACCACCGGCTGTTCAATACGCCCATTGCCGAGGCGGCCATCATCGGGACGGCCATCGGATACGCGATGTGCGGTGGACGCGTCGTGCCCGAAATCATGTACTGCGACTTCCTCGGCTGCTGCGGCGACGAGGTCTTCAATCAGCTTCCCAAGTGGCAGGCCATGAGCGGCAACATCCTGAAAATGCCGGTGGTGGTACGCGTGTCGGTCGGGTCGAAATACGGCGCCCAGCACTCGCAGGACTGGACGTCGCTGGCGGCCCACATTCCCGGACTGAAAGTAGTCTTTCCCGTCACGCCCTACGATGCCAAGGGATTGATGAACACCGCCCTGCAGGGTACCGACCCGGTCATTTTCTTTGAGAGCCAGCGTATCTACGAAATCGGCGAGCAGTTCCATGCCGGTGGCGTGCCCGAAGGCTACTACGAAATCCCCTTCGGCGAGCCTGACATCAAGCGCGAGGGACGCGACATTACCTTCCTGACCATCGGCGCAACGCTCTACCGTGCACTGGATGCGGCGAAAATACTGGAAGAGAAATACGGCATGAGCGCCGAAGTCATCGACGCGCGTTCGCTCGTGCCGTTCAACTACGAAAAAGTACTTGCCTCGGTCGGGAAGACCGGCCGGATCGTGATTGCCGGCGATGCCACAGCCCGCGGCTCGTTCCTGAACGACCTGGCCCGCAACATCACCGAGCTGGCGTTCGACGACCTCGACGCGCCGCCCGCCGTCCTCGGTTCGCGCGACTGGATCACGCCGGCTTACGAACTGGAATATGCTTTCTTTCCGCAGCCTCAAAGCTTTATCGACATCATCCACGAGAAAATCGTACCGCTCAAGGATCATGTGCCGGAATACAACTTCACGCCGGCGGAACAGATCCGACGGGCGAAAGCGGGGATTTGAAAATTTTAAAATGCGAGAATGTGCTGATAACAGAATTGGCACGTTCCCGCATGATCTTTCTCGCATGATCTCCCTGTAGTATGTGTCCGACTGGCCCTGCACAGGGTTATAATCCCAAAATGTCCATTAGACACTACCCCGTCGTGTCCAGAAGAGGCCCTACCGGTAAAAAACAGCCCGTCCCGGCCAGGGACGGAATGTGGTCGGAAGGGCCTTATTTGGCGCAGGGCAAGACAGGCGGATGGACACAGCCCCGGCATGTGTCCGCCATGCCCCTTTCGTTCACATTCCGTCCCGGCCGGGACGGGTGATTCTGCTGCGGGCTGTTTTCTACCAACATTCCGTCCCGGCTGGGACGGGCTATATTGCGTTGC
>JAIRYD010000138.1 GCA_031267935.1 Tannerella sp. | reverse complement strand
TTTGTGTGCTCCGTGCACTCCGTGTTGAAAATAAACGGGAAAGGACACGGAGATGCACCTTACGGTGCGGGAATCCTTTATATGTTACTTATTTCGCATTTCTAAACTCGCCATTTCAGACCGCGTGGAGTATACGTCGAGCGTCTGCCGCGCAATCGTATCCCAGTCGTAGGGCGAAAGATCGTATTCGCGTGTCGCCGGCGGGTTCGACAGTTTGGCTTCCATTGCCTTGCAGAGGGCGGGGACGATGTCGCCTTCGCCGCAATGAAAATAGCAGTCCGGCGGAAGATTCACGGCGCTGTGGGCGGGGATGTCGCTCACCAGCACGTCCAAACGGTAGCTCATGGCCTCCAGCAGCGTGAAAGGCAATCCTTCATGTGAGGAAGGCAGGACGAAAAGCCGTGCATGGGTATACAGTTCGTGCAGGGAGGCGCCTTTAATCATGCCTGCGAGAACCGCGCCGCTGTCGGTCGCCCGTTTCGCGAGCGCATCCGAATAGGGCGTGGGATGGTCGGCCGCACCGGCGATCGCCAGCCGGCAGTCTTCCGGCAACGACATCGTCGCACAGGCGCGGACCAGCTTGTCGAAATTCTTTTCCTCCACAAAACGCCCGACGGCCAGGATGTATTTGCCCGGCGTCAGTCCAAGGCTGCGGATATAATCCGTCGACGACGCGGGTTCCGGCCGGTTCACGCCGTTGTAGATGAGATGCACGCCGGCGGTGCGGCCGTATCTGTCGCGGAGAAGGTCGCGGATGACGGTGGAGATGACGATGATGTCGTCTGCCCACCAGGCGGCAAAACGCTCGCCCGTCCGCAGGATGAAGCGGGCGAACGGCCCCCATTTCAGCCTGTTGTAGTCCGGGCCGTGATGCGTGACGACGACTCTCAGTCCCAGCAGCCGGGCAAAAGGCACGGCGACGGACGGGCCGATGGCGTGGATATGGAGTATCTCCGCACGGGTACGGAACGCATGCCATACGCCTTTCAGCGTGTGGACAAGCGCTTCGACGCCCATCCGGGTGGGGGCATTCATATCTTTCAGCTTCACTCCTTTCCACGACGTGAAGGGTGGCGTTTCCCTGATAAACGGTTTGCGCCGAAGCAGCGTCACGTCGCATCCGAGCTTCACCAGCCGCGGATACAGTTCTTCGCAATGCGTCTCGATGCCTCCCTGAATGCCGGGGATTCCTCGCAGTCCGGTTACCGTGATTTTCATTCCGTCATCCTGCCCTGTTGCGGATCCTGCCCGACGTCGTACCACTTCCGTTCGAGGCACAGCGGCTGATGCAGCAGGCTCCTGATTTTGTTCTTCATCATCCACTGCAGGGGATGACGGATGTATTTTTTCATCACCGGCGCCACGGTGCCGACCATCCAGCAATTCTTGGGACAGTGGCGTACTTTTTCGCGTACGCGCTGCGCCTGTTCGCTGTTCCAGATGTCGTCGAACGTCGTCGCCCGGCGGATATTTCCCATGCTTTCCATCCAGAAACGCGCTTCCAGACCGTTGCAGGGATACACTTCGCCGTAGGGGTCGACGAAGAAATTGACGGCGCCCGCTTCGCAGGGCAGCAGCCGCCGGTTGCCTTCGATATAATTGATCAGACCGTTGTTGAAAAACGCCCGGCTCCACGACTTGGGATGCGTCTCCTTCAGTTGCATCTCAATCAGTTTTTCGAAGTTGCCGACGACTTCTTCCCTGTTCGTGATCCGGTTGTCGTGCTTGTGGAAATAGAAGGAATTGTGAAACGCGGCCGTGGCAAATTCCATGCCGAGGTTTTGCGAGAGGCGGTAGAGTGCAAGCATGTCGGCCGAGTTGTGGTTGCTCACCGTACATCCGAAGCCGATGTCTTTCATTCCCATCTCGCGAAGGGCGAGCAGCGTGCGCAGTCCCTTGTCGAAGCCGCCGGCGCGTCCGCGCAGTTCGTCGTTTTTCTGCGACAGGCCTTCGATGCTGATGCGAATCCCGATTTTCGGGAACGTCTTTGCCAGGCTGACAACCCGGTCTTCGTACCAGCCGGAAGTGGAAATGACCACTCGCGGCGATTTGCGGAAGAGCACGGCGACAATCCGGTCCAGGTCTTCGCGCACGAAAGGCTCGCCGCCGGTGACGTTGGCAAACCGGACGCGGGGAAGAATCTCCAGCTCTTCGGGGCGAATCTCGCGCGAGGCTTCCGTCGGGTTGTTCCATATATCGCACATCCTGCAGCGCATCGGACAGCGATAGGTCGTAATAATACTTACATCCGTCGGTCTATATCTTTTAGTGGCCATATACGTTCATTAGTCGTTCATAAAACGCTTCGGAGGCGAATTTATTTTGTGCCGCAGCGGCAATGTCGCCGAATGGAAAGGAAACGGGAAAGCGGCTGAACATCGCGACGATTCCGGCCTGCAGGTCGTCGACGTCGCCGGGCGAGAACAGGTCGCCGTTGCGTCCGGCGTCAATCAGTTCGGGGATGCCGCCGATGCGTGCGCCGAGCACGGGCGTACCCGTGCAGAGCGCTTCGATCACGCTGTAGGGGTTGTTTTCGTACCAGATGGAAGGCATGACCGTAAAACGCGCACGCTGCACGAGGGGCAACAGTTCATCCGCCGGCAGCTGGCCCGTAAATTCGATATGCGCCTGCGGATACTGTTGCCGCAGCGTGTCGGACAGCGGGCCGCCGCCGATGATTTTCAGCGGAAGGGGCAGCCGGCTGGCCGCTTTCAGCAGGAGCGCCACGCCTTTTTCTTCGGACAGCCGGCCGACGTAGCAATAATAATCCGCCTTTGCGGCCGGCGGCGGCGCGGGGCGGTACATGAAGTTGTGCAGCACTTCGATCTGTCCGGGGCGGAATCCGGCGGAGATCATCTTTTCCTTCAGGAAATGACTGGGGCTGACGAAGAGGTCGGTCAGCCGTTCCAGCGTCCGGCGGTTCCAGTAAAGCGCTTCCATCCATGCGAGCAGGCTTGCCGCACGGCTGTGTTTCATGCAGCGGTGGACGAAGACGTTCGATTTCTTTGTAAAACAGAGTTCGCAGGGCAGGCCGTCGCGCAGACACGAGTAGGAGGGGCATATCAGTTTGTAGTCGTGCATCGTCCAGACGACGCGGAGGGCACGGCGACGGGCGACCTGTGCGACCGCCGGCGAAAGGTAGGAATGGATGTTATGCAGGTGCACGACATCGGGACGGAAATCGTCCAGCAACCGTTCGAACCGGGCGACGACGTCGGACGGACGGAAGAGCCGCAGGGCAGCCCTGATGCGACTGCCCGCGCCTGCATTCGAGAAAGACACTTCTTCCGGAAAGCAGGCTTCCCACGGCGAAGGGATGTTGTCCGGATGCTGCATGCTGAAAACGGCCACCTGATGGCCGTGCGCTTTCAGCAGCGCTTCCGTTGTCAGGACGGCCGTGCAGTCGCCTCCCCGCGGATAATAAAATTTATTTACCAGCAAGATCCGTTTTGCCACTTTGTACTTCGGTCTTTAGTTTAACAAATACGTTTTTCATTCTTGCTTTAGAACGGGAAATACGGGGGAATATTGTTGGAAAAACGGAGAATGAAACGTCTGTCCGGCCGCCGGACTGTCCGGGGAGAAAAAACACTGCGTATATGTTCCGCCGGACACTTCGGGAAGAAATCCAACCATGCCGGCAGAATAAGAATCACGTGCAATGGGAACCGCTAAAAAACCCGACTTCTGCGTGACGCTTCGTCGCCAAAATGCGCTTTTACGACAGGGAGGCTCTCCTTTTATGAACGTGAAATAAATAATTATACTTCACGCGGTCTAAAATTGTGAGTTTAACGATGAACGATAAACGATGAACTATGACCGGATTCATCGTTCATCGTTTACAGTTCACAAAACTATGCCGCGCACAGTATACCGATGCACAAAAAGGTAGCTACCGATGCTGCAAAAGTAGCTACCGATGCGCCAAAGGTAGCTACCTATGCAGTAAAGGTAGCTACCTATGCGCCAAAAGTAGCTACCTATGCACCAAAGGTAGCCACCGATGCGCCGAAGGTACTGCCGATGCACCGGAGGTGCCGGGAGAAAGTCGTGGAACTTGATTTTCATAAAACTGCCCGGTGCGAAGTATAATAAAAAAAAAGGCGGTATATTTGCACGATTTAAATTAAAAAGGATATGAAAAAGCAATCATTACTTGCAATCGTATTTCTGCTGGCCGTATGGAGCAATCTCACGCAT
>JAIRYD010000069.1 GCA_031267935.1 Tannerella sp. | reverse complement strand
TTGGCAAAAATGCTTTCGCAGATGCCGTCGCCGTAAATATCGGCATGATCGAAAAAGTTGATACCCTCGTCCAGCGCCGTGCGAAGCAATACTTCCGCCTCGGATACGGACAGATTTTTTAGGCGCATACACCCCAAAACGATGTTCGAAGCTTCCATTCCTGTTGTTGAAATTTTAATATTTTCCATATACGGTATGAGTTGATAATCCGCAGACAAAGGTATGAATTATTTTTACAAAACGCTCCGGCTTTTTTTCGCGATGAGCATTTTCTTTTTCGTTTTAAGTCTGAAAAAATGATGTTCATGGTTGATTTGTTTCCGGTTTCTCGCGAACATGCCGTATATTTGTATGACAATTAGCGATACATTTTGCCATGTTTGATAAAATCGTCATCGCATTTCTGTCAAATAATTGCAAATATGTTACAATTACGGAATTTTAAGAGATTTAGCGTATCTATGAAGACAATGTATTTAAGTGGGGCAACGTGCATGTTGCTTATGGTGCTTTCTTGTGGAAAGCAGCAGAGTGGAGGCAGCAGTGATGCGCCCCAGGTATATCCGACGATGATCGTTTCGACCGGCGCTACGGAACTGGCGTCCGTTTATCCGACAACGATCCGGGGACGGGAAGACATCGAGATCCGTCCGCGGATTGACGGGTTTATCGAAAATATCTATATCGACGAAGGTTCGGAAGTGAAGCAGGGGCAAGTGTTGTTCAAGATCAATTCTCCGCAGGCCGAACAGGCGGTGACCACGGCACGGGCCGCCGTCACGTCGGCCGAGGCACAGATGGCCACGGCCGAGCTGAACGTGAGCCGTATGACGCCGCTGGCCGAGAAGGCCATCATCAGCGCCGTGCAGCTGGAGGCTTACCGCCACGCCGCCAATGCCGCCTCGGCGGCTTACGAACAGGCGCGGGCGCAACTGATCAATGCCGAAGCCACGCTCTCGTGGACGTCCGTCATCAGTCCGGTAAACGGACATGTCGGCGCCGTGCCCTACCGCAAGGGCAGTCTGGTCAACAGCCAGAACGTGCTGACCATCGTCGCCAACACGTCGACCGTCTTTGCCTATTTCTCGATGAACGAAAAGGAATTGTCCGAGTTTTTGGGCAGTCTCGAAGGAAATACGCAGGCTGAGAAGCTGAAACACGCACCCGAGATCATGCTCACGCTGGCCGACGGGACGATTTATCCCTACAAGGGACGGATCGAAACTATCGCGGGTGTCGTGAACGTTTCGACGGGCACCGCCAATTTCCGCGCCGAGTTTCCCAACGAAGAACTCATGCTTCGCAGCGGTATGAGCGGGAAGATATCCGTGCCGGCCGCACATATCGACGTGATTCTGATACCGCAGCGCGCCGCGTTCGCGCAGCAGAACAAGATGCTGGTCTACGTCGTTGAAGACGAAAAGGCCATGCAGCGCATCCTGTCGGTCACTCCGACGCCCGACGGCCAGACGTATATCGTGCACAGCGGCCTTTCGGTAGGCGAACGCATCGTCACGAGCGGCGTGGCAACACTTGTCAACGGCGCCGGGATTTCCATCGAACAATAAACCCGTAAAACGACATCTCTTATGCTAAAGATATTTATAGACAGACCTGTTTTGTCAACGGTGATTTCGATTCTCATTGTGGTACTGGGTATCATCGGTTTGTTCATGCTGCCCGTCGAGCAATATCCCGACATTGCGCCGCCTACCGTGCGCGTCTCGGCCAACTATCCGGGCGCCAACGCGGATGTGGTGATGAATGCCGTCGTGATTCCGCTCGAGGAACAGATTAACGGCGTCGAGGGCATGACATACATGACTTCGACAGCGTCGAACAACGGCTCGGCGCAGATTACCATTTTTTTTGAGAAGGGTATCAACCCGGATATCGCTTCGGTGAACGTGCAGAACCAGGTGGCGCGCGCCACGCCCCGTCTGCCGCAGGAAGTGACGCAAATAGGCGTGACCGTTCGCAAGCAGCAAAGTTCCAATATCCTGATGATTAATTTCACGACGGAAAATCCCGAATACGATCAGACGTTTCTCCAGAACTATGCCAATATCCATCTCCTGCCGCCCATCAAGCGCGTCAAGGGCGTAGGCGACGCCAACGTCTACGGCGCGCGCGACTATTCGATGCGCATCTGGCTGAAACCCGATGTGATGGCAGCTTACCGGCTGACGCCGCAGGAAGTCGTGGCTGCTCTGCAGGAACAGAATATCGAAGCCGCTCCCGGCGAACTGGGGCAGGAAAGCAAACAGAGTTTTCAATATACATTAAAGTATACGGGACGCCTGAAATCCGTGATCGAATATGAAGACATTGTCGTTCGTTCGGTCAACGGACAGGTGCTCCGCCTGCGCGACGTGGCGCGGGTCGAACTGGGCGCACTCAATTACAACATCATCTCGCACGTGGACGGCAACGAGTCCGTCACCATCGGTATCAACCAGACGGCCGGTTCCAATGCACAGGAAATCATCAATCACATCAAGGCGGAACTGAAGACTGCCGAAGCCTCGTTCCCGCCAGGATTGAAAATACTTTACGTACAGGATGCCAACGAATTTCTCGACGCCTCGATCGAAAAGGTGCTTCATACGCTGCTGGAGGCTTTCCTTCTGGTGTTTGCCGTGGTACTCGTCTTTCTGCAGAATTTCCGTTCGACGCTGATTCCCGCCATCGCCGTACCGGTAGCCATCGTGGGCACATTTTTCTTCCTCCAGCTGTTCGGATTTTCCGTAAACCTGCTGACGCTTTTTGCGCTGGTGCTGGCGATCGGTATTGTGGTGGACGATGCGATCGTGGTTGTCGAGGCCGTGCATTCGCAACTGGATGCAGGCATGACAAATGCGCGCGAGGCGGCGCTCAAGGCGATGGACGAGATTGCACCGGCCATCATTTCGATTACGCTGGTGATGTCGGCCGTATTCGTACCCGTCAGCTTCATCGGAGGGACATCGGGCGTATTTTTCAAGCAGTTCGGACTGACGCTGGCCGTGTCGATTCTCCTCTCGGCCGTCAATGCCCTGACGTTAAGTCCCGCCCTGTGCGCGATCTTCCTGCGCGGCCATCATGCCGGAGGAAAACGTAAAAACATCTTCACCCGCTTTGCCTTCATGTTCAATACGGCCTTTCAGGCGACGACCGGCCGCTATCGTCAGTCGCTACATTTTCTGGGCAAACGCGGCCACCGCTGGATTACGGTGACGATTATCATCGGCATGACGGCGCTTCTCTTCGGACTGATGCGTATCATCCCGTCGGGATTCGTGCCGCAGGAAGACAGTGGCGGCGTGATGGGCATGGTGACACTCTCGCCGGGCGCCTCGCTGGACAGGACACAGGAGGTCGTGCGCGAAGTGTCACGTATCGCCGGAGAAATCGAACACGTGAAACACGTGGCATCGCTCGTGGGCGTGAACTTTATGAGCGGCTCGGGCAGTTCGTATGCCACCATCCAGCTGAAAATGGATCCGTGGAACGAGCGAAAGATTACCGCAAATGAGGTGGCCGCCCTTCTGAAGGAAAAAACGGCGCACATCAAGGATGCTACATTTATTTTCATGGGCACGCCTACGCTGCAGGGATTCGGGCTCAGCAACGGCGTGGAACTGCAGATGCAGGACCGTACGGGTGGCGACATATACCGTTTTTTCGACGTGACCAACCAGTTCCTCGACGCCATGCGGCAACGCCCGGAAGTGATGATGGCGATGACGACCTTCAACCCGAATTTCCCGCAAAAACAGATCGAGGCCGACATACCCAAAATCAAGGAAGCCGGCCTGACGCTCGGACAGGTGATGGGCACGATACAGGCTTACGTGGGCAGCATGTACGTGTCGGACTTCAACCTCTACGGCAAGCAATACCGCGTGATGGTGCAGGCCCTGCCCGAACATCGCGAAAAACTGGACGACCTGAACGGCTATTTCGTCCGCACGGCTTCGGACGAGATGGCGCCCGTGACGGAGTTTCTGACCATCCGCGACGTGACGGCGCCGCAGATGCTGAACCGCTTCAATATGTATTCGTCCATGAGCTTGACCATCATGCCCAACTACGTCGGCGGGTATGCCAACGGAGACGTGCTGCGCGCCATCGACGAGGTGGGACAGACCGTGCTGCCCGACAATTTCACCTACGACTTTTCGGGCATGACGCGTGAAGAGGTGAAGAGCGGCGAACAGACATACATGATTCTTGCGCTTTGCCTCATTTTCGTATATCTGCTGCTGGCAGCGCTCTACGAGAGCTACATCCTGCCGCTGGCGGTGATTTTCTCGCTGCCGATCGGTCTGGCCGGTGTCTACGTGTTTATCTTCGGCGGGATATCGATGGGTACGGGAATCGTAAATAACATTTATGTCCAGATTTCGCTGATCATGCTGATCGGACTGCTGGCGAAGAATGCGATTCTGATTGTGGAATACGCGGTGCAGCGCCGACGGCAGGGGATGAGCGTCGTCGAGGCGGCCGTGAATGGCGCCGTGGCGCGTCTTCGCCCGATTCTAATGACCTCGTTTGCCCTGATCTTCGGACTGATGCCGCTGGCGTTCGCTTCGGGCGCGGGGGCGATCGGCAATCGTTCGATCGGAATCTCGGCAATCGGCGGGATGCTCGTCGGCACGTTGATCGGCGTGCTGGTCGTGCCTTCGCTTTTCATTATATTCCAGTTGCTTCAGGAAAAATTCTCCAAATCGGGACTCGTCAATACGGCAAAGGTCGTAATCGTCGGTCTGATGTTTACCGCAGGCGTTTCGTCGTGCCAGGTCGTCAACAAATACCGGTCGCCCGAAACGGATACGGCGGATTTGTATCGCACAAGTTTCAGCAATCCCGGCGACACGACGAGCGTGGGCGCCATTCCGTGGTCGACCTATTTTACGGATACAGACCTGAAAGGCCTGATCGAGGAAGGTCTCCGCAAAAACTTCGACCTGCGCACGGCATATCTGCGCATCCGGGAGGCGGAGGCAGGGCTGCAGGTCGCCCGTGCGGCCTATTTCCCCGTGGCTGCACTCAACGGACAGGTGACGCACGCGCGTACCGATGCGCTGGAAAGCAGCACGAACCAGTTCCGTCTCGGCGTCGCGGTGCAGTGGGAAATCGACCTGTGGGGCAAACTCAACCGGCAGGCGCGTGCAGAGTATGCCCGCTATCTGGGCAGTCATGAGGCCAGGCGACTGATACAGACATCGCTCGTGTCCACGATTGCAACGTCGTACTACACACTGATGGCGCTGGACGAGCAGTTGCGCATCTCGAACGAAGCCATTAGCCTGCTGGACGCCAGCCATCGCTCGATGCAGGCCATGATGGATGCAGGCCTGCTGAATGCCGCGGCGGTAGAGCAGAGCAATGCGCTGAAACTCTCCACGCAGGCTGCTGCGCTCAACCTCGAAGTGGCGATACGCAAACTGGAGAATGCCCTGTCGGTCATGCTCGGACGCAAGCCCGGCGCGATTGCGCGGCGGTCGTTCAATACGTGGCAGTCGCCTGACACACCGCTGCCGCACGGCGTACCGGCGCAGATGCTGGCGTTGCGCCCCGACGTGCGCGTGGCGGAACTGCAATTTCGCGCCGCCTTCGAACTGCACAATGCCGCGCAGGCTGCGTTGTATCCCTCGCTCACACTCGGATCAGGCTCGATGGCCGGCTATGCCGCCGCGTCGCTGACGGATTTTTTCCGTCCCGACAACTTGTTTGCCAATATCATCGGCGGACTGACGCAGCCGCTGTTTGCCGGAAGACAGTTGCGTGCGCAGGTGAAAATCACGAAAGCACAGGAAGAGGAAGCGCTGCTGAACTTCAGCAAGACGGTGCTCACAGCCGCCGGCGAAGTATCGGACATCCTTTTCTCCTACGACAAGGCGCGCGAAAAAACCGGCGTACGTACCCGTCAAATCGAATCGCTGCGCAAGTCGGTGGACTACACGCAGGAACTGCTCCGTGCCGGCGAAGCGACCTATATCGAAGTGCTCACCGCACAGCAAAACTACCTGAATGCCCAGCTGGCTACCGTCAACGACAATCTGGAAAAGGCACAGGCGGTGGTGGATCTTTATCGTGCGCTCGGCGGTGGAACGGAGGAGAATTGAGTTGTTGGGGAATTACACCAGGCCCGGCATCGACCGCGAAACTCGTCGCCGCATTGTCCGCCAACCGTACAACCCTCTCGGAAGCCGTCCGTGCCGTTACGGGAAAAACGCAATAGCCGGATAAAAAACGTTTGGAACGCTTTTCCGTAACGGTGGCCGGGCTTTGGTATGGGTTGGCCGAACATACAACAATCTTGGCATTTCCGATATTTTTCTTGTCATTTTTGAATATTTATCCTATCTTTGCCGTCATGAAACAGACGTCGATAGAAAATGTTTTTCGGATATGCTTTCATGCGGTTCCTGAATTAAGCA
>JAIRYD010000064.1 GCA_031267935.1 Tannerella sp. | reverse complement strand
TCGGATGGTGAAACGTAAAAATACATTGATTTATGAATGGAACAACAAGCAAACAACGGATTGATTGAGCGTATTGTCAGGCATTTGGTGCTTTTTTCAAGTTTTATATCCAATATCGGGCTGTATCACGGGAAAACGGGGATAGTCCTGAGTCTCTTTCATTATGCGCGTTTTACGGGCAATACGCTCTATGAAGAGTTTGCGGGTGAACTGCTGGATGAAATTTGCGAAGACATGCCGAAAAACATGCCTATTGATTTTGAAAACGGGCTGTGCGGCATCGGCTGGGGAATCGAGTATCTGCTTCAGAACAACTTTGCGGAAGGTGATTCCAATGTGATACTTACGTCCATCGACCGGAGAATAATGGATCGGGATATCCGGCGCATTTCCGACAGGAGTTTCCCTGCCGGACTGGACGGCATATCCTGCTACATCAACAAACGCCTTCATTCTCCCTTCCACCGGGCGGGAGACACGCCTTTCGACGAAGCTTACCTGAACGACTGGAAAACGGTTGCCGAGCCCGGGCATTTCCCGGATGACCGGCAAATTTTGTGCACGATTACGGAAACCGTACCGGAAGGAGACTATATTCCGTCATGGAACCTGGGGCTGTCGAACGGTTGTGCGGGCTTTATACTTAAAAACATTTTACCTACATGAAACAGGTCTATATTTTCGATGAAGGGGCGGAAATCGCCGCGGTTTACGGTATAGGCGCCTATATTCGCCAGGTGTGCGAATGCTTGAAAGGAAAACCGGATATCAGTCTTCATGTCGTCCGGTTCTGCTCGGAAGAAAAGGAATTCAAAAAAGTTGAATCGGATGGTATCCGCACCTGTTATTTTCCGAATATTCAATTTCCGGTAAAAGCCGAATCCAACAGGCTCAGATATTATCGCAATTGCTGGTATTTGCTGAGAGCGCACATTCAGGTTGGACTACAGGACGAATTATTTTTTCACCTTAATTATAACCAGGAGTATCCGTTGGTAGCGTTAATCAAAAAGACATTCCCGGAATCATTTATCGTGTTCACAATCCACTGCCAGGACTGGTGTTTCAAGCTAAACGGCAACACTTCGTATTTCAAACGTCTTATTCATGCGGATAAAGGTCTGACAAACAATAAAAAGGAGATAAATGTCATGAAAGAATACGAATCGGAACTGGAACTGTTTCAATCCGTTGACCGTCTGATTTGCCTGGCTGATTACACAAGAAACCTGTTAATCGAAGAATACAGCGTTTCAAGGGACAAAATGTCGATGATATACAACGGATTGAAGGATGAAGCGAAAATGCTTTCCCCGGAAGACAGATTGCAGTTGAAACGCAATCTGTTTATTGGGGAAAATACAAAGATTATCCTTTTTGTGGGGCGTCTGCAAGAGATTAAAGGCATCGAATTTTTAATCCGGGCATTCAAGGCGGTACTTCAGCGGGAACCGGACGCTCACCTGATCATTGCCGGAAGCGGTGCATTTTCAACTTATCTGAGCGAAGCTAAAGGTTACTGGCATAAAATAACGTTTACCGGGCGCGTGGAAAAGGACTCCCTGTACAGATTCTATGAAGTGGCGGACATCGGAGTCATGCCGTCGCTGCACGAGCAGTGCAGTTATGTGGCGATTGAGATGATGATGCATGGCATCCCGCTTGTAGGCAGTACGTCTACGGGACTGTGCGAGATGATAGAGGAAGGGGTTACGGGGCTGCATGTTCCCGTTGAAGAGTATCCCGACAGGGTGGAGATTGATCCGGATCTGCTGGCGGAGAAGATGCTGTACCTGCTGCTGCATCCCGAAGAGCGGAAATGCATGGGCGACCATGCGCGGAAGCGGTACGAAACCGTGTATTCCGCAGAAATATTCCGGCAGAACATGCTTGATTTTTACAATATACTAACTTTATCCCATCAAAATGACAAGCTCCGTTTGTAAAGCGGCTTTATAGGTGTGGAATCCCTCAAAAAAATGGATCTATAACGAATCGTACGGATAATTTTTATCCATATTAATTTTGATTAGTATTCTATTGCGTTGCAAAAACTCTTTTTGCAAGAGATATTTATTACAAGCTTATACTTTTTTTAATTTAGCCAATACAGACATATACCAATGTGGATTATTTCGCGGACGCCTCGGTAGACAACAGTATATCAGCTATTTTTGTGATTGATGCGGGATGGAATATCAAATATCCGGATGATGGATTATACGAGTTCGAAAATAATTTTTCCGGACAGAAATATTTTTTCGCTCAGTCCGGTTTTTCCGGATTCTGCTGTTGTACGTTTGCTGTGGATTTAAGTTTAAGTCCAATAAATAGAAATAACTTATAAGTTTTGGCTGCATTTGATTTTAGCCTGAATTTTGGCAAATGCAGATTGATTCTAAAAAAGGCGATAAATGAAGGCGAGTGTGTTCCCCACTTCTTTTATTGTATTTTGGCAGGAACGCAACAATATCTGATCCATAAAAATTATAACTATGGAAACGAAAAATGATGAAGTTGAAAAAGCATTGTCGTCTGATGAAACAATCATTAGAAGGTGGCGAAAAGCCCGAAGTCCTGGACGAACTTTTGGCGTCTAAGGATGGCGACGGTTATGCTTTGATTTGTTGCCTATGGTAAGGGCATTCAAATTTGATGTGTATGCGTAGAGGGAAACCTCTATGCATATTAAAAAAGTTATATCATTTTGAAAGCATAATCAATAAATAAATATGAAAGAAATAAATATACATACAAATTATACGTTATCTCCTGATTACGTTTTACGCAAGTCCAGGAATAAGTTTATATTGTTTCACACGCATACGTCTTTTCGATACGAAATTTCGTATAGTTTATTCTTGATATTAAAGATTTTCAAGAATAATATTGTATCATTCGGCAAATTGACCGATTATCTGCACAAAAACAATGTAAATATATCTTGTGATTCAATAGTAAACCAATTCAAAGAATTTCCGCTCCATAATGCTTTGGTTTCTAATGTAGAACATCCGTACATACGGTTTGATATATTTACAGATAAAACATTTCATATAAGTCTCTCTTTAGATGGAATGGATGAAAAAACGCATGACTATATCAGAGGGAAAGGAGCTTTTGCCACACTGACACATAATGTAAAAAAAATGGCCAAATCAGATATATATGCAGCTTTTACCGTAACAATAAATACTTGCAACCAAGATGATATGGAGAAAATAGCAGATTTGGCATTTAATGAATTTTCAGCAAGAAGAGTTATATTCAATTTTATGAGACCCATTGGACGGGCACAAAAAAATAAAAATCTATACCTTTCCAATATAGAAATGTCCAAAGCTAATGAACGATTGAAAGCTATAGAAGAAATTTACAGAGGAAAAGTTCTCATAAGCGACGACAGTGAATTGTCCGAAAAGGTATCATCTTCAGTATATGACAGTTCAACCAGGTTGGCATGTGCAGCCGGCACCACTATTTTTTCAATGGATGGCAATTTGGATGTTTATCCATGCACTTATGGGGTCAACAGTAATCTCAAAATGGGTAACCTTTATGAAGAAAATATAATTGACATATGGCAGTCTCAACGCTGGAACCTCTTTAGAGGAGGCATAACATTAGGTCAAATTGACGGTTGCTCCAGTTGCCAATTTACATCTCAGTGTAAACTTAAGCAATGCAGATTGAAGCCTTTATCTGCCGGAAATGATTTTTATTCTCATATCAGTTATTGCCATGCAAACAAATAATCATGTTTTAAATTAGATGTTTTATGAAATCTTATGCATTGAAAATTATTGAAGTTTTAATTTTCCTGTTTTTACTCTTTGGACAAAATCAGGCGATGGCACAGGAAAAGTTTTCGATCAGCGGCGCCGTATCCGACGAACAGGACGAAGCGCTCGTCAGTGCAACGGTGGTGCTGAAGCGAGGCGACAGCATCGTTTCGGGAGCGGTGACGGGAGTCGACGGAAGATTTGCGGTCGACGGCGTTGCGGCCGGCGGATACGACCTGCATGTGTCGTATGTCGGTTTCGAATCTTATGCAGAGGCGTTGACGGTGGACGGCAACCTGTCGCTTGACGGTATCGTGCTGAAAGAATTGTCGCTCGAACTTGGCGAGGCGGTTGTGACCGGCCGCCGGCGCCAGCTGCAAATGGAGGAAGGCCTTGCAGTGGCGACGATTGCAAACACGCCGCTCGCACGCGAAACGAACGTGACGGACGTCCTGCGCAAAATGCCGGGAATGACGGTCAGCGACGGTGAATTGAAGACATTTACGGGTGGTACACCGCTTATTTACATCAACGGCCGCCGTGTGCAGTCGATGCGCGAGGTTGAGCAGCTTTCGGTAAAGGAAATCAAAACCGTCACGGTGGACATGAATCCCGGAAGCCGTTACGATGCTGCCACGGATGCGGTACTGCTGATTACGACGCACCGCAAAACGGGCGGCTGGTCGATGCAGGTGGATGCGGATGGCAGCAGGAATCATCGCACGAGCCATTCGGAGGCTGTAAAGGTAAACTACAACAGTGGCGGATTGAATGTGTTTGCCTCGGCAGGCCACGACGATTCACGCCGACGCACCCTGCAGCTGATGCGTACGGTAATTACCACCGCCGATACGGTTTGGACACAGCGCAACAAACTTACGGGCGAGCAGCACACGAGTCGGGAATTGTCGACATCGCTTGGCGTGGATTACATGTTTGGCGAAGACCGCTCGGTGGGGATAAAATATGACGGTGTGCGTGAAACGTTTTACAACCGTTCGCCCAATGAAACCGATTTGCTGGCCAACAGCCGTCCGCTGACGGTTGTGACGGGCGAACTGTCGCTTTCTAACAAAGACTATACGCATCAGTTGAATGCGTATTACAGGTGGCGTTTTTCGGAACGTGTGGATATGAATGTATATGCGGACTATGCAAATATGGCAAAGGGTAGGGATCTTTCGTCGGACGAATCGTCGTCGGAATACGGCGATGCAACGGTTTCGAGCCGTAACGAGTCGGATTATACCCTGTATGCGGTCAGTTCCAAACTGAACGTTTCGCTCAACGCACACAACCGGTTTTCCACGGGAATGGACTGGAGTTATGTAGACGGTCGCAGTACGCTTGTCTATGCCGGCGGCATGGCGCATGACATGAATTCCGCATCTGCGGAGCGGAAACTGGCCGGCTACGCATCATGGTCGTATAACAGGAAACCGCTGTCGGTATCCGCCGGCGTGCGCTACGAACACGTTCGCTACCGCTACGACGATTTCCTGAATGCGCCGGACAATATTCGCCGGTCATACTCGGATTTGTTTCCGAACATTACGCTGTCGCATGCGGGACGCGCCGTGTCGCAGTCGCTGAGTTACCGGATTGCGACTGCACGTCCGAATTTCAATTTGCTGAGTAATAATTCAACATACATGAACCGTTTCATGTATCAGACAGGAAATCCGAAACTTCAGCCCCAGACAGCGCACCGGATACAGTATACAGCCATGTATCGCTTTGTATATCTTGCACTGGGATACGTTTACAACCGCAATTATATCGGTTCGTATTTCTATACCCCCGCCGAAGATCCATCGATGCTGATCTATTCATGGCAGAACTTCGACCGTCAGCAGCAGCTTAATGCCACGCTGAACATGCAGTACCGGTTAAAGAATTATGAGCCTTCGCTGACGGCCATGTTCATGAAAAACATTCAGCAGGTGACAGTTCTCGGCGGCACGCGGACGGTAGACAAACCGCTTTATATCGTTCGGATGAACAACGCGGTGCATTTGCCTGCCGACGCGCTGCTTAATGTGGAATATCAGTATCAAAGCAGCGGAAGCATGCAAATATTTACATTCAAACCGGCACACGTGTTTAATGTAACCCTGTCGAAGTCGTTCGCCAACGACGCCTTGCAGATAAATCTCCAGGTGAATGATGTTTTCGGAAAAAACATCAGCATATACGAAGGTGATTATGCGAACATAAACTTCAGTCAGATTGAAAATCAGGACCGTCGCAGTGTGGCGCTGCACGTTGTCTACCGATTTAACAACTACGCAAAAAAATATAAAGGTCAAAATGCCGCCGGTGATGAGGCCGGACGGTTGAAATGAAATATATGGAAAGGTATCGGGCAGGCCTGGGCCTGCCCGATAGATATGGATAATGTTAAATAATTTAACCACCAAACCATTTGAGATATGTATGCACTAAAAAACAACTCATCTTCATCCGGGAGGATAAGGGAAATTTTTCCTTTCTACCACCCGCACGACGCCATGGATTGCGGTTCGGCGTGCCTGCAGATGATTGCATGTGCGTACGGGTGCAAGTATAGCCTGAATTAATCAACCCTTTCAGAGGTTTGAAAAAATAAATTCATGAATATGGAACAACAACCAAACAACGATCTGATTGAACGTATCGCCAAACATTTGGTACTTTTTTCAAGTTTTATTTCCAATACCGGACTGTATCACGGGAAAACGGGTATTGTACTGTGTCTCTTTCATTATGCGCGTTTTACAGGCAAAAAGTTGTATGAAGACTTTGCCGGAGAGCTGTTGAATGAAATTCGCGAAGACATGCCGAAAAACATGTCCGTAGATTTCGAAAACGGACTGTGCGGAATCGGATGGAGTATTGAATATCTGATTCAAAACAACTTCGTGAAAGATGATTTTAATGTGATAATTGCCTCCATAGACCGGAAAATAATGGGATGGGATATCCGTCGAATTTCTGACAAAAGTTTCCCTGCCGGATTGAACGGTATGTCCTGCTACATCAACAAGCGTCTTCATTCTCCCTGCCGTCAGACTGGCGACACGCCTTTCGACAAAACGTATCTGAAGGACTGGAAAGCAGTTGCCGGATCGACAAATTACCCGGATGACCGACAAATTCTGTGTAACATTACAGAAACCATACCGGAAGGAGATAATATTCCATCATGGAATCTAGGACTGTCGAATGGTTGCGCAGGCTTTATACTCAAAAATATTTTAAACATTCAACTTTAGTATTATATGAAACATGTTTATCTTTTTAATGAAGGTTCGATTGCTTCCGCTTATGGAATTGGTACTTATATACATCAAGTAAGCAGTTGTCTAAAAAATAGACCTGACATATTTATAAATATTATTCAACTTCACTCGGATGAAAAAGAATTTAGAAAGATTGAATCGGAAAACATTTGCTATTATTATTTTCCCCATATACAAGTTTCAATGAAATCTGTATCCAATATGTTTAAATATTATCGAAATTGTTGGTATCTATTGAAAGAATATATTCCGGATACCCAATCTGATAAATTGTTTTTCCATTTCAATTATAATGATAAGTATCCGTTAATAGAACTCATTAAAAAACATTTTTCGACATCTTCTATATTCCTTACAATACATTATCAAGAATGGTGTTTCAAGTTAAAAGGCAATACATCCTGTTTCAAGCGTCTTATTCATACGGATAAAAATATGATAAATAATCAAAAAGAGAAACAAATCATAAAGGAATATGAAGAAGAACTGAAACTGTTTCAGTTCGTTGACCATTTGATTTGCCTGTCCGGTTACACAAAAAAATTGCTGCTGAACGAATATGACATCCCTCGTGACAAAATAACACTCATATACAACGGATTAAAGGATGAAGCGGTCATACTTGCAGAAAATGAAAAAAAACAGTTAAAAAAGAAACTGTTTATACAAGAACATACGAAAATCATTCTTTTTGTCGGACGTCTGCAGGAAATCAAAGGCATCGAGTTTTTAATCCGGGCATTCAAATCAGTGCTCCAGCAGGAACCGGATGCACATCTGGTCATAGCCGGCAGCGGCAATTTTTCGGCTTATTTGAAAGAGGCCAAAGACTGTTGGCATAAAATTACATTTACGGGACGTATGGAAAAAGAAGATTTATACACGTATTATCAGATTGCAGACGTCGGAGTATTGCCTTCTTTCCACGAACAGTGCAGTTATGCTGCAATGGAAATGATGATGTTCGGGCTTCCCGTCATAGGAACAACGTCCACGGGATTGTGCGAAATGATAAGGGAGGAAAACAGAGTGGAGATCATCGAAGACGGCAATACCGTTTCCATATCCGAATCCCGACTGGCCCAAATTATTTGTGAGAATCTCAATAACGATAAAGATACGGATTCATGCAGGCAGACATATCTTGAAAAATATTCGCTTGAAAAAATGCACGAAGCATTACAGGAAATATACCGTTAAATGTACGGGACGAACAAAAGTAAACAATATGAAGACGAACAATAATTATCAGCCAAAAAGCGATGAATGCCCTATTTCCGTAGTTCTTCCCGTTTACAATATGGAGCAATATATTGGAGAATCCATCGAAAGTATTCTGAAACAGTCATTTTCCGATTTTGAATTTATTATCATTGATGACGCATCGACCGACAGTACCCGCAACATCATACAGTCATATAGGGACAGCAGGATTACGGTTCTACATAATGACGTGAATACGGGAAATTACCCTTCACGAAACAGGGGAATGAAGATTGCCCGGGGAAAGTATGTTGCCGTGATGGATGGAGACGATTTTTCATTCCCGGAACGATTCATGACTCAATATGCCTTTATGGAGAATCATCCTGACGTACTGGCATGCGGTTCTTTTAACACGCTGGTCGAAAACATCATGAAGCGTCCCCTGAATTATGAGGATGTTTTATTCGCCCTGCTGAACAACAACTGTTTTTTTCATTCATCGCTTTTTATCCGTAATAAAACCGTTCGGGAAATCAATTATTACAATGAAGATTATGTGTATGCCTCCGATTACAGTCTTGTCTGCAGTCTGGCTGTAAACGGTAAAATAGAGATATTGCCGGAAACACTCATCCGGTATCGTTTTCATCCGGCTCAGATAACACGGCTGCATCGACACGAACAGAGACGATTCGCAAATCAGGTACGCAGAAAATATCAGCTTGCCATGATTGAACGTCATCAGTGCGAAAGAATCGGTTTGCCGAATGAAGCCGACCTGTCATTTCCTGCAATGGGACGGATTATTTTTTTCTGTCATTATGCCGGAAACAGCCATTCCGCGGAATATGGGAAAATGGCAAACGACCTGTTGCATAAAATCGTGAAGGCGATTCGCCCGGGCATGCCGGTTTGCCTGGAAGAAGGTCTGTCCGGACTGTGCTGCGGCCTGATATATTTATTGCGTAACAGTTTCATCGAAATTGAAGAATCTCTTTTAAATGTAATTGATAATTATATTGAAGCGGGATATCCGCATCTGGACGACGACGATTTTTACTGCGGGAAAAGAGGCGTTGACTATTACAGGGAACAGTTTCATCAATTAAAGAAGATATGTACAGCGACGGAAAAATAACGGCAATTCTTACCGTCTGGAAACGCAGTCATCTGGAAGAGCAGCTGCTTTCATTACTGTCCCAGACATTGCCGCCGGCTGTAATATGGGTGCAGCAGACGCAGCGCCATGTCGATGTTGACGGAATCATAAATACATACGGGGACAGGATTCTTTATACCTGTACGGAAGAAAACCGGGGCGTCTTCGGGAGGTTTGAGTCTGCCGGTCGGGTAACTACCGAATATACATACATCATTGACGACGACATGATACCCGGCCCCGCCTATCTGGAAAATGCATTGAAAGCATGTATGAAACACGACGCCATTGTCAGTCCGAACGGAAGGATTCTTTCTCCCGAAACGAATCTCACATCCGTTTATGTGGGTGACGGGGATCGTTTTCAGCACAGTTTTTGCCGGGAAGACATGCGGGTCGACTTCGGAAACAACGCATGGCTTTTCAGAACGGAATGGATCAGTCACTTCATGAAATATGAACCGTTATACAGGAATAACGGGGAAGATATTCACTTTTCGGCCACATGTAAACTGTTCGGGGGACACAATACGTTCATACCCCGGCAAATGATCCCGTCCGGGGCCGGCAATACAAAAAGGAATTATTCCTTTGACGGCTTTGCCCTGCACGGAACGCCGGGTTTTCATCAGCAAAGGGCGAATATCGTCAATTTTTTCCGTAATAAGGGATGGGAACTTGCGGTTAATTCAAAAGTTTAGGGAACCTCTAAAAAACCCTACTTCGGCGTTACGCTTCGTCGCTAAAAATGCTCATTTACGATTAGTAAACTCCGCTTTTTAGCTCCTCGCAAGCCTTGAATTCGGAGTTTTTAGAGGTTCCCTCTAATATTTCCTGTTCAATATCTCCGAATAAATCACCGCCTTGCGGAAATCTTCCGTATCGTTCAGTTCCAGCGCTTCCGCAGACGAAACCTCTCCGGTTTCTTCCTCAAGCAGTGAAGGCGCACTGCCTGTTACGCGCTGACCTTCATTTCGAAACAGCGATTCGTATCCACCCGTGCGCTTTGCCCGTCCGGGCACGGCGGGCGGCGTTTTTTTCCCGGCCTTTGGCGGCGCGGGAGGTATGGGCGGCGCCTCTTCATATTCATACACCGATGAAGGAGCCGGCGGCGCAACCGTCTCTCCCTTATTCTTTTTCTTCATCGAACCGATCATTGAAGCGAATGCAATCGCTAAAAAAATGATATAGTACAGCCAATCTCCGATATTCTCCATAACTTTTAATTACTTTTGCAAGCCAAAAGTAGGCATTTATTTTGTAAAGAAACCGCATTGTGGTAAAAAAAATATGGATAGCAGACAGAAAACGGAAAAGCAGGTGCGTAAGCTGTATATGGAAACGTATGGTTGTCAGATGAATGTATCCGACAGCGAAGTAGTTGCTTCCATCATGCAGACCGACGGCTATGTCCTCACGGAACACATCGACGAGGCGGACGCCATTTTTGTAAATACCTGTTCGGTACGCGACAACGCCGAACAGCGCGTCACCGGACGACTGCAATATTTCCAGTCTTTCCGCAAAAAGAATAAATCGCTGATTATAGGCGTGCTGGGATGTATGGCCGAGCGCGTGAAAGATCAGCTGCTGAACGAATACGGCGTTGATCTCGTGGCCGGTCCCGACTCGTATATGGATTTGCCGAATCTGGCCGGCGCGGTCGAACGCGGCGAAAAGGCGATAAACGTAACGCTGTCGACGCAGGAAACATACCGGGATGTGATTCCGCTTAAAATAGGAGGCGTACGCATCTCCGGCTTCATTTCCATCATGCGCGGCTGCAACAATTTCTGCACCTACTGCATCGTGCCCTACACGCGTGGAAGGGAGCGCAGTCGCGACGTGGAGAGCATCCTGAACGAAGTCCGCGACATGAAAACGCTCGGATACCGAGAAATCACGTTGCTGGGGCAGAACGTCAATTCGTATCATTTTGAAAAAGAAGGCGAGACGTTCGATTTTCCCCGTCTGCTGGCGCGCGTGGCCGAGGAAGCGCCCGGGATACGCATCCGCTTCACCACGTCGCATCCGAAAGACATGAGCGACGAAACGCTTCGCGTCATGAAATCGTACAAAAACATCTGCAAGCATATCCATCTGCCTGCACAGTCGGGCAGTACGCGAATGCTGACAATAATGAACCGCAGATACACGCGCGAATGGTATCTCGCACGCATCGCCGCCATCCGGCAAATCATGCCCGAATGTGCCGTCTCGACCGATCTTTTCTGTGGTTATCATTCTGAAACAGAAGAAGACTACGAAGCCACCCTTTCACTCATGCGCGAAGTCGGCTACGACGCAGCATTCCTGTTCAAATACTCCGAACGGCCGGGAACCTATGCCGCCCGGCATCTGAAAGACGATGTGCCCGAAGAAGATAAAATCAGGCGATTACAAGGTCTGATCCATTTGCAGAACGAACTCTCCGAAGTCTGCAACCGGCGCGACATCGGCAAGACGTTCGAAGTGCTGATAGAAGGATTCTCGAAACGCTCGCGCGAGCAACTATTCGGACGCACGGAACAAAACAAAGTAGTGATTTTCGACAAGCAAAACTACCGTATCGGACAGTATGTCAATGTGAAAATCACCGGCGCCACGTCGGCCACACTCTTCGGCACGCCACAGGTCGACAATCCCGAAGCGTAATAAAACATAAATTTACGTAATATATATGGTCGGAACGTAGGTTAATTCATGATAAATTTGTTATTTTGCAGCAAAATTGGAGAAGAATCTGATCTTCCCGTTAAAAGCTGTGCATCAGGATTAAAACTAAAATGGCAAAGAATAAGAATACATCGCCCGTTTCATTTTTTAATTCGAACTTAATCACGATTATAAGCATTTCGCTGGTGCTGTTTCTGATTGGTGTGTTTTTTATCGTCGGCTTGATGAGTCACGACTTGTCCGTCTACATGAAAGAAAACCTTTCGCTCACCATCGTGCTGAAAGACAATGTCAAAAGCGCGGATATCAGGCAGATGCAGCATGAATTGAATGTATTGCCGTTCATCAAAACCTCCAGATACATATCCAAAACCGATGCCGCCAGAGAAATGGCAGACGAACTGGGCGAAGACCCGCAGGTGTTTCTCGGATTCAATCCGTTCCTGGCCTCTATCGAGGTGAAACTCAAATCGGAATATACGCATGCGGACAGCCTTAAAATGGTGGAAAAAAAACTGACCGCCTCGACCAATGTCTCCGAACTGGTCTATCAAAAAGACATGATGTACATCGTCAACAACAATATCCGGCAAATACTGACAGCCCTGACGGCTTCGATTATTATACTGATACTCATTTCTTTTACGCTCATCAGCAATACGATTCGCCTGCTGATATATTCGAGACGCTTCCTGATTTACACCATGCGGCTGGTGGGCGCCACCCCCGGATTCATCAGGAAGCCGTTTATCAAGCACAGTATTGTGAACGGTTTATTTGCCGCCGTACTGACAATATTGATGCTGATTGCGGCGTTATATTATCTGGAGTCGAACCTGGAAGGCCTGGGGCAGCTCATGAGCTGGCATGAACTGGTCGTTGTCTTTGCGGTGTTACTCGTTGTGGGCGTGCTGATTTCGCTGGCGGCCGCTTATTTCGCCGTGAACAGATACCTGCGAATGGAAAGAGGAAAACTGTATTATATATAAAATAGCAAACAATAAAAATAGAAGACATGATGGACAGGGATTTTGCTTTCGGAAAAAGTAACTTTATCTGGATTGGTATTTCAGTGGTATTGATTATCATCGGATTTACGTGGATGAGTGGCGGCGGTTCGTCCGACGGTATATCGTTCAACCTCCAGGTGTTCAGTGTGCAGCGGATTGTGGTCGCGCCGATTGTGACCATGATCGGCTTTATATTGATGGTTTATGGCATTTTGAAAAAGGAAAAACGCCGCACCTCCAATGACGATTCCGCAAAATGAATGAGATAGAAGCGCTTATATTAGGCGTTATTCAGGGTTTTACCGAGTTTCTCCCGGTCAGCAGCAGCGGCCACCTGACAATCGCCGGGACGCTGTTCGGGTTGAACGGCGAAGAGAATCTGACGTTTGCGATCGTCGTGCATGCGGCGACGGTGCTGAGCACCATCTGCGTGCTGTGGAAAGAAGTGTCTGTGCTTTTTCGCGGACTTTTTTCATTCCGGTGGAATGCCGGGACGCAGACGGTATGCAAAATCCTGCTTTCGATGATTCCGGTAGGACTGGTGGGTGTGTTTCTGAAAGATTATGTGGAAGCGTTTTTCGGCGGCGGGTTGCTGCTGGTCGGTATCATGCTGCTGGTAACGGCTTTGCTCCTGTTTGTGGCGGACTGCGCAAAGACGGGACGCAAGGAGACGATTTCATTTCGCGACGCGTTCGTGACGGGACTTGCGCAGGCGTGCGCCGTGCTGCCGGGACTTTCGCGTTCGGGAGCCACCATAGCAACGGGTATCCTGTTGGGAAACAATAGAAAAGAGGTGGCCAAATTTTCTTTTCTGATGGTCATCATTCCCGTGCTGGGCGAGGCCGTCCTCGATCTGCTGAAAGGAGATTTTTCGGCCGAGGCATCGGGTCTTTCGCCCTTCGTGCTGATAATCGGCTTTTTGTCGGCATTCGTTTCGGGCGCCGCGGCTTGCCGCTGGATGATACGCATTGTGAGTAAGGGCAAACTGATTTATTTCGCATACTACTGTGTTGCTGCAGGTTTGTTTGCCGTCGGATATACGTTGCTGAAATAAAAATCGTGACGATGATGGATTTTATTGGCGGAGAAATACTCTATTTCGACAAGCCGTTCGACTGGACATCGTTCGACCTTGTGAACAAATTCAGGTACAAACTTTCGCGCAAGCTGAAAGTCAAGAAAATAAAAGTCGGTCATGCAGGTACGCTGGACCCCAAGGCGACGGGCGTGATGATCGTTTGCACGGGCAAGGCGACAAAGCGGATAGAGGAGTTTCAGTATCAGACGAAAGAGTATGTGGCGACGCTGAAGCTGGGCGAAACGACCCCTTCGTTCGATCTGGAACAGGATGTCGACTGCACCTATCCGACCGCCCACATCACGTGCGACAAAGTCCGGGAGGCGCTGGCTTCGTTTGTGGGCGAAATCCATCAGGTGCCGCCGGTCTATTCTGCCTGCAAAATCGACGGGAAACGCGCCTACAAACTGGCTCGGAAAGGCCGGGAAGTGTCGCTGAAAGCAAAAACGCTGATGATTGACGAGATGGAACTGTTGACGTGCGACCTGCCCGTGATAAAAATCAGGGTGGTGTGCAGCAAGGGCACGTATATCCGCGCACTGGCACGCGACATCGGCATTGCATTGTCGTCGGGGGCGCATCTGACTGCACTGAGGCGTACGCGTATCGGCGACGTGACGCTCGACATGTGCATGTCGCCCGACCGGATTGATGATTTTTTAGAAAGAATAACAATAGAAACGATAATTGATGAAGCTATCCAAATTCAAATTTAATTTGCCGCCGGAATCGATTGCGACGCATCCGGCGCCCCATCGGGACGAATCGCGCCTGATGGTTATCCATCGTGATAGCGGTGTGATAGAGCATCGCATTTTCAAGGATTTAATAAAATATTTCGGAAAGGGCGACGTGTTCGTGATGAACAATACGAAGGTTTTTCCCGCACGGCTGTACGGCAACAAGGAAAAGACGGGCGCCAAGATCGAAGTGTTTCTGCTCAGGGAGTTGAATCCCAATCTGCGTTTGTGGGACGTGCTGGTCGATCCTGCACGAAAGATCCGCATCGGCAACAAACTCTATTTCGGCGAGGACGAGTCGATGGTGGCGGAAGTGATCGACAACACGACTTCGCGCGGACGGACGCTGCGGTTTCTTTTCGACGGCACGCACGACGAATTCAAGGTGGCGCTGTATGCGCTGGGCGAAACGCCGCTGCCGAAATATATCGACCGCGCGGTCGAGCCGGAAGACGCCGCACGCTATCAGACCATTTATGCGACCGAAGAGGGCGCCGTGGTAGTCCCCGCCGCAGGTTTGCATTTCAGCCGCGAACTGATGCGCAGGCTCGAAATCAAAGACAGTAAATTCGTCTTTCTGACCGTACATTCGGGACTGGGAAACTACCGGGAGATCGACGTGGAAGACCTGTCGAAACACAAAGTCGATTCCGAGCAGATCATCATTAACGCCGACGTGGTGAACACCGTCAACCAGGCGATAGATGCCAGTCACAAGGTTTGTGCCGTAGGCACTTCCGTCATGCGGGCGATCGAAACGGCCGTGAGTACCGACAAGCATCTGAAGGAATACGACGGATGGACGAACAAGTTTATTTTCCTGCCCTACGAGTTCAGCGTGGCCAATGCGATGATCACCAATTTCCACATGCCGCTCTCGACGCTGTTGATGATGACCGCGTCGTTCGGCGGATACGAACTCACCATGCAGGCTTACCAGACGGCGATCAAGGAGGGATACAAGTTCTGTGCGTATGGCGATGCCATGCTGATCCTGTAGCCGAATGGCGACGGCATATCTCGGCCTTGGCTCCAACCTGGGAAACAGGCGCAGGTTCCTGATTACGGCGATGGCGCTGCTTGCCGAAAGGGCGGGCGACATGATATGTATTTCGACTTTTTACGAAACGGAACCGTGGGGATTCGAATCGCCGCATGCGTTTCTGAACGCGGCCGTCCGGCTGGATACGGCGCTGGAGCCGTCCGGCCTGCTGGCGGTCATGCAGCAGATCGAATGCGAACTGGGCCGTACGCGATCCGGCCGCACGACGTCCTATCAGGACCGTACCGTCGATATCGACATGCTGATGTATGACGACCTGCAGCTGATGTCGACCGGGTTGACCCTGCCACATCCTTTCATGCACCGGCGTCTGTTCGTGATGCAGCCTCTGGCCGAAATCGCGCCCCGGCTTCGCCATCCGGCGCTGCACTGCAGCATGGCGGAATTGCGTGACCGGCTGCGCTGATTCTTTAAAGTTACTTCACTTTGCCGTAAAGTTACTTCACTTTGCCGTAAAGTTACTTGACTTCGCCGTGAAGTTACTTCACTTTGCCGTAAAGTTACTTGACTTTTCGCCGAAGGCACATGCCTTTTTCATGCTGTCGGGACGGTATGCCGTATTATTTTTCATTTACGTGCCAAAAACGGAGGCAAAGTTTTGAAAAAGTATCGGGGCGTGATATCCCTTTATTTTCAACACGGAGTGCACGGAGCACACAAAGAAGATATATACTTCACGCGGTCTGAAATTGCGGGTTTAACGATGAACGTCATTAACTATGAACTATGAACTATGAACTATGAACTATGAACGTCATTAACGATAGCACTGTGAACTGTGAATGGGGTTATTGAAACTGCACCCGGTACGGCAGTTTTTTTGAACCGGAAACGGGAGGGGCGGCGGCAACGGCGAACCTGCCCCTGTTCACCACTCTGCCGTTCATCGTTCATCGTTCTAGTTCATCGTTAAAGAACAAAACCACGCCGCGCCTCATGGCCAGACGCCTTTTCCCTGTCGGACAAGCGTCGTTTCGTCCGTCGTGCAGTCGATGACGGTAGAGCCTTCCGTCCCGCCAAAACCGCCGTCGACGACCGCGTCGACCAGCGTCCTGTAACGCTCATGTATCAGTTCGGGGTCGGTGGCATATTCGCTTTCGTCGCCGTCGTACGGGACGGACATGGTGAGCAGCGGACCGTTCAGCGTGTGCACGATTTCGTTCATGATCGGGTTGTCGGGGATGCGGATCCCGATCTCCCTCCGGTGCCTGAAGAGGCGGGGCAACTCGCTGCCGTTCACCGTGGGCAGGATAAAAGTGTACGGGCCGGGCAGATACTGCTTCAGCAGTCCGAAGGCCGCATTGTTCACCCTGGCATAGCGGCTGACGCCGGACAGCCCGGCGCAAATGATCGACAGGCGACATTTCTGCGGATCGACGCCCCTCATGCGGCATATCTTTTCGACGGCGCACACGCTGAGCGCACTGCAGCAGACGGCATACAGCGTGTCCGTCGGGCAGATCGCCAGGCCGCCGTCCTGCAGCACTTTTACGACCCTGTTGATTTCTTTCGCATTGGGGTTTTCCGAATATATCCTTATCAGCATAAATGAAACGTACTTACTGTTTAATAAAAACGATACAAAAGTACAACAAAAGAATACAGGAATCAAAAAAACATGTTTTTTTCAGGAAAACACGGAATATGAACGTATATTTTCAAATTCTTGCTACCTTTGCCGCATAATTCAAAGACGCAGCAGGCATGAACAAAGCCTTACATCAACTGGGAGAATATACGTTGCTGATGGGAAAGACCTTCACCGTCCCGACACGCTGGAACATGTTTTTCAGACAGTTGATTCGCGAAATATACAAGCTCGGCGTCGATTCGATATGGATCGTGGTGATCATTTCCATCTTCATCGGCACGGTGATTGCACTGCAGATCTCGCTCAACATCACTTCGCCGCTGATTCCCAAATTCACCATCGGCTACACGACGCGCGAAATCATCCTCCTCGAATTTTCCTCCTCCATCATGTGCCTCATACTGGCCGGAAAAGTAGGCAGCAACATCGCCTCCGAAATCGGCACCATGCGCGTGACCGAACAGATCGACGCCATCGAAATCATGGGCGTCAACTCGGCCAACTTCCTCCTGCTCCCCAAAATAACCGGACTGATGCTCTTCATCCCCATTCTGGTATTCTTCAGCATGATGACCGGCATCCTGGGCGGCATCGGCGCCAGCTATTTCGCGGAAGGAATGACGCCTTCCTCGTTCGAATTCGGACTGCAGTACTACTTCAATCCGTTCTACATCTACTATTCCGTCATCAAGTCCGTCGTATACGCATTCCTGATCGCATCCATCTCGTCCTATTTCGGATACAACGTCAGGGGAGGCTCCCTCGAAGTAGGCAAAGCCAGTACGAACTCCGTAGTGATGAGCAGCATCATGATCCTCATGGCCGACGTACTGCTCACACACATAATGCTCATGTAAGATGATCGAAGTAAAGCACCTCACCAAATCATTCGAAGGACGCAAAGTGCTCGACGACATCGACGCCCTCTTCGAATCCGGCAAGACGAACCTCATCATCGGACGAAGCGGCTCGGGCAAAACCGTAATGATGAAAGCCATCATCGGGCTGACACGCCCCGACGAAGGCCAGATTCTCTACAAAAACCGCAACATACTGGCTATGGGAAAAAACGAACTCAACCATCTGCGCCGCGAAATGGGAATGCTCTTTCAAGGTTCGGCCCTGTTCGACAGCATGACCGTACAGGAAAACGTCATGTTTCCCCTCGACATGCTCTCTCGCGCCACCGCCCGCGAACGGCGCAAACGCGCCGGTTTCTGCCTCGAACGCGTCGGCCTCTCCGAGGCACACGACCTTTACCCCTCCGAAATCAGCGGAGGAATGATGAAGCGCGCCGCCATCGCACGCGCCATCGCCCTGCAGCCGCAGTACCTCTTCTGCGACGAACCCAATTCGGGACTCGACCCCAAAACAGCCCTTGTCATCGACGACCTCATCCACGGCATCACGAAAGAATACGGCATGACCACCATCGTCAATACCCACGACATGAACTCCGTCGTCAATATCGGCGAAAACATCATCTTCATCAGCGAAGGCATCAAGGAATGGCAGGGCACAAAAGAACAGGTCATCTCGTCCAGCAACACCGCGCTCAACGACTTCCTCTTCGCCTCCGACCTGCTCCGCAAAGCCCGCGAACTCGAAAACAGGCACCGCGAAGAAACACGCTGAATAATTCCTGTTCGGGATCACTTCTCAATACGCTTCGCGATACTTGCCGCTCTCGCTGTCTTCAAGGATATTGAGATAACTTTTGTAGCGCGATTCGCTGATGCAGTGCTGTTCGAGCGCCCGGCGGACGGCGCAGTCCGGCTCATTGCGGTGCGTGCAATTATGAAAACGGCAACCGGCCGAAAACCGGAATATCTCGGGAAAATAGTGCGCAACCTCGACCCCCTCCATCTCGATTGTTCCGAAACCTTTAATACCTGGCGTATCAATCAGATATCCACCTTCCGGCAACGGAATCATTTCGGAAAAGGTGGTCGTGTGCATCCCTTTCCCGTGATATTCGGAGATCGCATTCGTTTTCAGGTGGGCATCCGGTATCAACCGGTTGATTATGGTGGATTTGCCTACGCCGGAATGACCCGACAGCAACGTGATCCTGCGCACCAGTGCATCCCGCAGTTCGGGAATGCCGTCGCCTGTCAGCGCACAGACCTGCAGGCAGGTGTAACCCACCGTCGTATACAGGTTTACCAGCGCCTCCATATACGCCGTATCGTCCGCATCGTAGCGATCCAGTTTGTTGAGTACCAGGCTGACGGGGATGCTGTATGCCTCGGCGGTAGCCAGAAACCGGTCGATGAAAACCGTCGTTGTGTGCGGATAGTTCACCGTCACGACCAGCATGGCCTGGTCGATGTTTGCCGCGAGAATATGCGTCTGTTTGGACAGGTTGGATGCCCGCCGGATGATGTAGTTCCTGCGCGCCTCGATGGACGTGATGAACGCCGTCCCCTCGCGGAGAATTTCGATCGCGACGCGGTCGCCGATAGCCACCGGATTGGTATTCCGTATCGCTTTCAGGCGGAAGTTACCCTTTATTTTGCTTTCGACCACCCGTCCGTCGTCCGTCCGGACGGTATACCAGCTCCCGGTGTTTCTGATCACCAGACCGTGCATCTGCATTTCTTTTATACGGTCATTATTTCCTTCTCTTTGGCCGCATAAAGGTCGTCGACTTTCTTGATATACCGGTCGTGGCTTTTCTGGACGTCGCTTTCCGCATCTTTTTCCGCATCTTCGGGCATACCGTCCTTGATGCTCTTCTTCAGCGCTTCAATGGCGTCGCGACGCGAATTGCGGATGCTGATCTTTGCATTTTCCGCTTCCTGCTTCGCCTGTTTTGCCAGCGTGCGGCGGCGTTCTTCCGTCAGAGGCGGAATACCCAGGCGGATCACTTCACCGTTGTTTTCGGGCGTAATGCCCAGGTCGGAATTGAGGATTGCCCGGTCAATGTCACGCAGCAGGTTTTTCTCCCATGGCGTGATCAGTAACGTCTTGGCGTCCGGTGTATTGACGGATGCCACGTTCGTAAGCGCCGTCATTTCGCCGTAGTACGGCACCTTGATGCCATCCAGAATCTTCGGGTTGGCTTTGCCTGCGCGTATACGCGCCAGATTTTCATCTAAAAAATGGATGGCCGAATCCATCTTTTCTTCTGCCTTTTTCAGTATCGGTTGAATGTCCGTCATGGATATGCAATATTTGAGTTATTAATTTCGAAAAGCAAAAATAATCTTTTTTTGTTTATGACGAATAAAAAAATGCCGCTTAAATATCCGTCAATCTTCGGATATGTCGGTTTAGAATGTTTTCATAAACCTGTTTCCCAACGATTTCTCTGTGTGATTCCAATGCACGGAGATACGTTTCGCCATATTCGGCCGCCACCTTGTAGCCCACATGTATCAGTTGGCGGAAGTTCGGATTGTAGTCGGGATGACCGGGGATATGACGCAGCGTGCGGGCGAACTTCTCGCCCGTCCAGCCCTCGACGGTTTTTACGTCGGGCAGTTTCGTCCTGTCAATATCGATCACGGTGGCGTACGGAGCGCACAGTTCGTCGAAACGCTTGAGCGCTCCCGCGTAGATGGCTCCGGCAAGCGCGAGCGCCCTGTCGTCGTGCGCTTCCGCCAGCCCGATGATCTCTTCGAGCCATGTCGTACCGGCCGTCTTGATGTGAATGCCCTTGTCGTATTTCTTTATCAATCGTCCCATTATGGGATATATCGAAAACTTGTCGCTGCCCGAATGGATGCTGAGTTTGAGGTTCGCAGGCAAGCCGAATTCTTTCACGGCATAGTCGATGACCAGCAGGTCTTCTTCAAATTCCGAGGCGAAACGGTCGATGTCGCCGACGTAATCCACACCCTTGTTGAAGCGGCCCGTAAACTTGGGAGCAATGGTCTGCGCCGGAATCTTTTCCTGCGCGATAGCGCTCAAAATGAAGAACATTTCGATGGGAGACTGGGCATCGCCGACTTCGTCCATCGACACTTCGGCAACGAAATTGTCCGCACCCTTCACGTTTTCGATATGACGATAGATGCGTCCCGCCTCCTGCACGGCCCGCAGAAATTTTGCGGCAATGCTCCGCAGCGCCTCTTCGGATACGTCGAACGGCGCGATACCTGGGATCCGTAGCCGCCCCGCATATTTCCGGTTGGCGGCGACAAAGGCATCGATGTCGGTTTGAGGCGCTTCCTGTCCGATATAATCTGCCACGTCGATAGTAAAAAAATCAGATACGTCGATAAACCGGTCCACATTCGTCAGGTTGATGTGGTCGGCATCGACGAAATATTCGCCTTTGTAACCCAGCGCCATGACGGCTTCGTCGGCTTCCCGGCGCGTGTCGGACGGTTCGGAATGGACGATGGTATGTTCGCGGTTCGACTTGTTCCACACGGGAACAAATTTCATATCGAATGCTTTGCCCGCATCCATCAACGCTTTCAGTTGCGCCTCCCCTTCGTGTGCGAAGCGGTCGCCTACGCCAAATGAATATTTTTCGATTTGCATGTGATGATGTGTTTATAGTGATGATTGTCAATTTTTGTACAGACTTTTCAGCAGTTTGATTTCTGCCGCGTAACCATCTATTTCGTTGGGTGTCTCCAGGTTAAACGGCAGGTGGCGCAACGCGGGATGGTTGATGACGCGCACGATGGCTTCGAGGCCGATATTGCCTTCGCCGATTTTGGCATGGCGGTCCTTGTGGCTGTTGAGCATGTTAAGGCTGTCGTTCAGATGAATAGCATGCAGTCTTTCCAGTCCGATTATCTGATCGAACTCGCTGACGACATTGTCCAGATGATGGATGATGTCGTAGCCTCCGTCGAAAATATGGCAGGTGTCGAGACACACGCCGAGACGGCTGTTCAGCTCAACCCGGTCGATGATGGTGCGCAGTTCTTCGAAAGAGCGCCCCACCTCGCTGCCTTTTCCCGCCATTGTTTCCAGCAGGACGGTGGTCGATTGTCCAGGTGTCAGTACGCGGTTCAGCATTTCGACAATCAGGTCAATACCCTTCTCAACACCTTGCTGTACATGGCTTCCGGGATGAAAATTGTAATAATTGCCGGGTACATATTCCATACGCCGAAGATCGTCCTTCATCGTTTCGAAGGCGAACCGCCGAATCGAAGCATCGACCGCGCAGGCATTCAGCGTGTAGGGTGCATGCGCTACGATGGACGAGATATCATGTGCTTTCGCCAGCGTCAAAAACGCGGCGACATCGTTTTCGTCAATATCTTTGGCGCTTCCGCCGCGGGGATTGCGCGTGAAGAACTGGAACGTGTTTGCGCCGATGCGCACCGCCTCCGTGCCCATCGCCAGAAAACCTTTTGACGCAGATAAATGGCATCCTATTCTAAACATGATATGAATAAAATATTTTTAACTCAACAAAACAGTTTACAAAGTTAAGGATTTATTTTGGGAATGGCAATAGCGGACAGGTCAAAATATTTTGTATTCCGTCGTCATCGTCGCCTCTCCGGTACCATCCGCGACAGGCAAAAGACGGTCGCTGCACGAATTGAACCGGTAATTTGCGGAAACATATTGTATTAACAGGTAAAATATCCTTTTTGGCACAAAAATAAGAGTGCCTTCCTTTATGGAAAACACCCTTTTCTGAATATGTGTTAATGAAGAAGAACTATTATAAATCCGTCGCCTTTACACGAAAAATCTGGCCATTCCTGGCAAATACCAATTCTCCGTTTTCTTCTTTTCTTTTCTTGACCAGACGTTGAAAAGCCAAACTTGCGCCTTTTACAACACTTTCTTCAAACTTGCTTAAATCTCGTTCATTCATAAGTTTCTAGTTTATTATAAACAACAGCATTAAAAATTTCTTTTTTATCGTTTCTGAATCCTTTTGCTATGATTTCTATCGGTGACAGGGAGTTATCCGTAATCATCCAGTAATCGCATATCGGCATGTACAACTCGAAGAGATTCTGGATCCCTGCTGTGTAACGTCGCCGAATGGTAGTCTCAGACACGTTATGTCCGCCTGATGCAACCCTGTTTTTCACCCGTTCTACTGCTAAATCCGGCGTGTTCAGCCAAAAAAACAGCAACGTCACGTAATAACCCTTGTCTTGTGCTCCCTGCAACAGTTTGGCAATCGAACGACTTGCTAAAGTCGTTTCCAAAGCAAACGTTTTTCGCGCCACAATCAACTCTCTGATGCGTTTGTACATGATCCGGCTTGCTTCCACTGCCACTGCAATACTGTCCGCATTAAAGGGCGACAAACCCTTTGCAATTTCGTCAGAATTGACAAATTCTCTACATCCTATCATTTCCGGTAGAATCGTATAAGAAGCAGTTGTCTTCCCGGCTCCGTTGCATCCGGCTATAATGTACAAATTAGGCACAATCCACTATTTATTGGCTGCAAATATATCTATAATTTTTGTACCGGCAAGGTTTTCTCAAAAAAAAATGTGTTAAATGTACGTCAAACCCGCATTTTTGTCCCTAAAAACGGCTGTTTCGTCCTCCAATCAATATTTTTTCACATTATCAGCCCCCGCAAAATGGCGTCGGAAACGAACATTCCTTTCTGCGAAATGCGTACGATACCGTCTGCTTCCAGGAGCAGTTTCCTGCGGAGATATGGGCGGGCGCAGCGAATGAAATACGCGGCATGTGCCTCTCCGTACATTTCACGCAGGTCGGCCGGCGAGATTCCCCACATCGTGCGCAGGCGGGTGATGAGGTGTTCGTTGTAGCGATCTGTTGCGGAGAGTATTTCCTTTTCGATAACCGGATTTCGGCGGAGACAGCCGTCGATATATTCCGTCAGCGACGCCACGTTCCATTGTCGCGAGTGCAAATCGTACGAATGGGCGGCCGGCCCGATGCCGATATATTTCAACCCCGTCCAGTAACCTGAGTTGTGGCGCGAAAAACAGTCCGGTTTGCAGAAGTTGGATATTTCGTAATGCAGATATCCTGCTTGCGTCAGTATATTAATTAATGTATGGAAAAAATGTTCGCTCGTTTCTTCATCCACCGGACGGATGATTCCGGCCTGCATCTGCCGGTGAATGGGCGTCCCTTTTTCGTAAGTCAGGTGATATGCCGAGATGTGTGGCACGGTTAGGCGGACGGCCTCGTGCAGCGTTCTTTCCCACCGTTCTTTCGTCTGGCCGGGCAGTCCGTACATCAGGTCGACGCTCAGATTGTTGAAACCGCCGTCACGGCAATACGCAATGGCCTCGATGGCCTGTCGACTGTCGTGTCGACGGTTCAACATCCGCAGGTCCCCGTCGTCAAAACTCTGTATGCCGATACTGATACGGTTGAACGGAAAGGGACGCAGTGCGGCAAGATATGCCGGCGTGAGGTCGTCGGGATTTGCTTCCAGCGTGATTTCCGCATCGAGCGACATGTTGTAATGGCGGCGGATTGCATCGAAAATCGCTTCAAAATCCGCCGCCCGGAGCAGCGACGGTGTGCCGCCGCCAAAATATATCGTCTCGATGGATTCGTTTCCCGCATAGTCTTTTCTTAGCGCCAATTCATGAATAATAGCCTGTATATAAGCAGATTTATATCCCATCTCCGTTTGAGAAAAGAAATCGCAGTATGTGCACCGTCTGGTGCAAAAAGGAACATGGATGTATAGTCCTGCCATGCGTTTGCTATTTTAAACCTTTGCCGAGCGGGAATCTCCGAATCTTTACGGCAGCAAGACCCTTGTATCCACAGGCAGAAACGTTTTCTCTTCCGGCTCGCGAGTGGGATTGCCAAACGGCATCTGGGCAATCAGTTTCCATTTGGGGTTGATGTGCCACGTCTGCGCCACTTCGTCGTCGACGAGTGGATTGTAATGTTGCAGCGAAGCGCCTAATCCGGTGTCTTCTAACATTGTCCAGACAACAAACTGGAGCATTCCGGAGGATTGTTGCGACCATGCAGGGAAATTTTCGCTGTACGGCGGATAAGACTTTTGCATGCCTTCGACTATGTCCATGTCTTCATAAAAAAGGACAGTCCCATATCCGGTTGCAAAGCGCGTGTCAATCTTGTTTTCTGTTGCGGCAAAATTTTCCGGGTCCACAATTTTTCGCAGCGCGTCTTTTGTGATGATCCACAGCTTTTTGTGATCTTCACCCAACAGCAATACGATTCGCGACGATTGAGAATTGAAGGCCGAGGGGACATATAATACTGCAAATTCCATGATTTCCCGTATTTTATCATCCGAAACGGATATGATATCTTCAATATCGCGATCAATATTATAATAACTTCTGCGGTGCATGACGGCTTCCTTAAAACTTCTTTTCATATTTTCACTCTTTTTGGTTTAACTATAAAGTATTTGCTTTCAAAATTTATAAACAATGCAAATGTATAAATAACTTTTTTATGACAAAAGCAAATATTATGTAACTAAGCATAATGGATGTTTTGCGGCAGGACGGGAGAGCAGTGGATTGGAGTAGTTAACTTGCTCAATATCCGCCTCCCAGCGCCTTGTAAAGGTCTACGATGGAAAGCTGTTCGTTGAGGATGGCTTTGTTGAGACTTATCCGTGCCTCCAGCAGGGTGCGTTGGGCGTCGAGCACGTCCATGTAGTTCGTGGTGCCGTTGATATACTGCAGGTAAGCCAGCTGAGAGAGGCTTTGCGCCGACACTTCGAGTCGGGCGAGCGCAGTTTTCACCTCATTCATCTTGCGAAGACTTACCAGTGCATTGTTCACCTCCCGGAAAGCGTCGAGCGTTTTTTCCTGATAGGCGTATACAGCCTGTTCGTAACGGGCGCGTTCGACTTTCAAACGGGCGCGGTTCTTACCCATGTCGACAAGCGGTGCGAGCAGGTCTCCGGCCAGAAACCGTACCGGGCTTTGCAGCAGGTTGCTCAGTTCGTTACTTTCGTATCCCATATTGCCGGTCAGCCTGATTTTCGGGAAGAAATCGGTCTGTGCCACGCCTGCACGGGCATTGGCTTCGCGAAGCTGCTGTTCGACCTGTCGTATGTCGGGGCGGCGTTCCAGCAGCGACGAAGGCAGTCCGACGGGCAGATCCATCGTCAAGTGTTGCGCACCAAGCGGCGTGCCGCGAGGGATGTTGCCGGGATACTGTCCGAGCAGCAGCGAGAGGTCGTTTTCCTTCTGTGTGATTTGCTGTTCCAGATTCGGCGCCAGCGTTTCCGTACGGGCCAATTCGATTTCCGCCTGCCGGTAAGACGTTTCGGAAGTAAGACCTCCTTCGAAGCGAAGTTTGGCCAGACGGACGCCTTCGCGGCGGGCGTCCAGCGTCTGACGTACGATGGACAGTTCGCGATCCAGTGCGAGCAGTTCGAAGTAAGCGGAAGCAACTTCAGCTATCAAGGTCAGTTGCAAAGATTTCTGCGCCTCTACCGATTGCATGTAGGCGGCGACGTCGGCTTCGTTTCGCCAGCGAAGATTACCCCAGAAATCCAGTTCCCACGAGAGCACCGCCTTCAGGCCATACTCAGGGTCGGGTGTGGCATTGTTGCCGCCATAGTTCAGCCTTTCCTCCTGTCCGTACACGTTGGCCGTGACGGCCGGGAAGAGATTGGAAAAAGAGATACGTTTCATGGCCGCCATTTCCTTGATGCGGGCGGTGGCGGCGAGCATGTCTCTGTTGTTTTCGAGTGCGGTAGAGATGAGTCGCTGCAATACGGTGTCTGCATATAAGGTCTTCCACGAGAGACTGTCGACGGTGTTTTTCCCGGCGCCGGCTTCGATGGTTTCGGGCAGGTTCATCGCCGGACGTGCATATTCATGTCCTATCTTGCAGGCATTAAGTCCTGCGAGCAACGCTACTGCCGCGCCGGTGATTCGTATCAGACGTATCTTTTTCTTCAGTTTGTATACCATGACGAAGAAGAAGGGTACGAGCACGATTCCCGCCGTGATGGCTGCCAGCATCCCGAAAAAGACGCCCGTCCCGATGCTCTGGCGCGATGCTGATCCCGGCCCGCCGGCCAATACCATCGGAAGCATGCCGAGGATAAAAGCCAGCGACGTCATCAGGATCGGACGGAAACGCATGCGGGCTGCGTGTACGGCCGCTTCCGTAATGTCTATTCCCGCATCGACCTGTACTTTGGCATATTCCACAATCAGAATGGCATTCTTCGCCGCCAGACCGATCAGTGTGACCAGTCCTATCTGGAAATAAATGTCGTTGTGCAATCCCGTCACCCAGACCCCCAGGCAGGCGCCCAAAGCGGCTACCGGCAGCGACAACAGGACGGAAACCGGTACCAGCCAGCTCTCGTACAACGCTGCCAGAAACAGAAAAACGAAAAGAAAAACAAGCGACAGCACCAGTCCCGTCTGCCCGCCGGCTTTTTTCTCCTGATACGAGAGACCGCTCCACTCCAGACCGATATTGTCGGGCAGGTGTGTTTCCGCAATATGCTGCATCTGCGTCATGGCCTCGCCGGAACTGTATCCCGGCGCGGCGACGGCGTTGATGGCTGCCGTGGAAAACATGTTGAAGCGTTTGATGGTGCCCGGTCCGGTCGTATACTGGGTGGTACTGAGCGCCGTAAGCGGAATCATTGTCCCGTCCTGCGCCCTGACGGAAAACAGGCCGATGTTCTCCTTCGTAGCCCGATAGGGCGCTTCAGCCTGAATATATACGCGGTAGATGCGGTTATACATGTTGAAATCGTTTACGTACACCGCACCAAGATAGGCTTTCATGGTTGAAAATATGTCGGAAACAGGGATGCCAAGAAATTTGGCCTGATCCCGGTCCACGTCGAAGTATATCTGGGGTATTTCCGGTTGCATGGCGGAAGAAACGCTTCGCAGTTCATGCGCCTGAGAAGCATACAGCAGGAAGGTGTCGGTCGCCTCGCGCAGGTTGTCCCAGCTTGCATCGCCGCGGGCTTCCAGCTGCATCTCGATACCGCCGCTCTCGCCCAGTCCGGGAATCACCGGTGGACGGTTCAGATACGCCTTGATTTCAGGGTAATAATAAAATTCTTTCTGCACAAGTTCCATCACGCGAGCGACGTCCATCCCGGACTTTTTCCGTTCTTTCCAGGACTTGAGAATCACGGTCAGCATGGCCCGGTTTTGTGACGTTCCGATGCGTGAACTGCTGCCTGTCACGTTCTGTACGTAGGCCACGGCCGGTAATTCGTTCAGGAAAGCGATCGCCCGGTCTGTCGCGATGCGTGTCCGTTCCAGCGTAGCGCTTTCGGACAGTTCCAGTTCGACGGTAAAAAATCCCTGGTCTTCCTCCGGGATAAAGCTGGCAGGCAGGATCCTGTTCAAGATGAAAATGAAAACGATGACGAGGCCAAATCCTGCCAGTACCCGTTTGGGATACCGGATGGCCTTGTAGAGCAGATTTACGTATTGCGTGTTTCCTTTCGCGAGCCAGCGATTAATCATGCGAAAAATGAATGACTTGTTCTCTTTCGGCGGTCGCAGAATGATGGCGCACATGGCAGGGCTGAGTGTGAGCGCCACGATGGTCGACAGCAGTACCGATACGGCGATGGTGATGGCAAACTGTCTGTAAAGCAAACCGGTGATTCCACTCAGGAAACTGACGGGCACAAACACGGCCGCCAGCACCAGCGAGGTCGCTATCAGTGCGCCAACCAATTCGCGCATGGCCTTGTGCGTGGCTTCGCGTGCCGACAGTCCTTCCTGTTCCATGATGCGTTCAACATTCTCGACGACCACGATGGCATCATCCACTACAATACCGATGGACAGAATCAGTCCCAGCAAAGTCAGCATGTTCAGCGAAAAACCCATGACGAGCATGAATCCGAACGTCCCTATCAGCGAGATGGGGACGGCTACCGTCGGGATCAGCGCTGCCCGCCAGTTCTGGAGAGAGAGGAACACGACGAGAATCACCAGCAACAAGGCTTCAAACAGCGTTTTGTATACTTCGTGAATGGATTGCGAGATGTATTCCGTGATGTCGAAGGGAAACAGATATTCCAGTTCTTCGGGAAAATTCACGCTGATTTCCTTCATGGTTTCCCTTACTTTTTTTGCGACATCCAGTGCATTGGCGCCGGGAAGCGTATAAATGGCGAGGATGGCCGCATTTTTTCCGTTGAGACCGCTTTCGGTTGAATACGATGAAGCCTCCAGCGATACGCGCGCCACGTCGCGCAACCGTACGATAGCGCCGTCGGTGTCTGCCCGCACGACGATGTCTTCAAATTCTTCGACCGTCGAAAGCCGTCCGCGTGCCGTTACGGGGAGCGTGATGTCTACATCGAGCACCGGCTGTTTCCCCACTTCGCCGGCTGCCGACTCGCGGTTCTGGTCTTTCAGGGCATTCTGCAAATCCTGTACGGTAAGTCCCATATTGGCCAGTCGGTCGGGATAGACCCATATCTGCATGCCATAGTAACGACTGCCTACATTGGATATGCGTCCGACGCCGGGAATACGGCGTAACACGTCGAGCACGTTGATCGTGGCAAAGTTGCTCAGGTATATTTCGTCGAAACGGGGATCGTCCGAAATCAGGCTTAGCGTCATCAACTGGCTGGGCGACTGCCGTTCAACGCTGATACCGTTCTGTATCACCTCGGCCGGCAGACGCGATTCGGCCAGTTTTACACGGTTTTGTATCTCCACGGTTGCCAGGTCGGGATTTACGCCCACGTCGAAAGTAACGGTCACCGTCAGTCCACCCGAATTGGAACTGTTGCTTTGCATGTAGAGCATTCCCGGCGTGCCGTTCAGTTCCTGTTCGACGGGCGTGGCGACTGCCTGCGAAACGGTCATTGCTCCGGCGCCGGGATACGTCGCGCTGATACGTACAACGGGAGGCGTGATTTGTGGATACTGGTCGACCGGAAGCAACGTCAGTCCGATAATCCCCACAATCACAATCAACAGTGATAATACTGTGGAAAAAACCGGGCGGTCGATGAAGAATCCCGGACTCATTTCCTGTCCTCCTCCTTGAGTTTTTCCAGCGTCTCTTCGTCGGCCTGATCGACGGGACGTACCGTCATCCCCGGCGTCAGTTTGTGAAATCCTTCCACCACAACCGATTCCGATTCGCCCAGACCGCGTTCTATCACGATATGGTTCGCCAGTTCAGGCCCGATCTGCACAAAACGTTTCTCGGCTCTGTTGTCTCGCCGGACAATGAAGATGAAAGCGCCTCCCTTTTCTATCGATACGGCTTTGCGGGGCACGACAGTAGCCTGTTCGCGTACATCTAACAGGAGTTTTACGCGTGTGAACTGTCCCGGTAGCAGGCGCTGGTCGGTGTTGGTCAGTTCGGCACGCACGCCGAAAGTGCCCGTCCTGGGATCGACAATGGGGTCGGCAAAATCCACATAACCCGTGATCGGATATTCACTGTTGTCGGCCAGCGTGACGGTTACGGTTGGTTGCCACGAGCGTGTCGTGTCTTGCTCGCCGAAGCGCACGTTCCGCCGTTCGGAACGAAGGTAGTCGAGCGCCGTCATTTTGAAGTCTACCAGTACGGTATCGCTTTTTACCACGGCCGCCAGCTTGGAATTGACGCCGGGGCCGACCAGTTCACCCACGTCGACAAAGCGTTCGCTGATATAACCTGCAATAGGCGACGTGACGGTCGTATAGTTCAGTTCCAGTTGCGCCTGATCCAAATCGGCCTGACTCATGGCGATATTGGCTTCGGCATCTTCGAGGGCGGCAATGGCATTGTCCAAATCCAGCTGACTGGCAGCGTGCTGTTCGTAAAGGGGCGTCAGTCGTTCTACGTCGCGTTTCGATTTGGCGGCCTGTGCTTCGGCTTTTTTCAGTTGCGCTTTCGCTTTTTCCAGCCTCGCCCTGTATTGTGCCGAATTGATGATAAATAAAGATTCGTTCTGCTTCACATACTTTCCCTCTTCGAAAAGCATCCTTTCGAGATAACCTTCCACACGTGCATGTACTTCGACATAACTTGCTGCACGAATGCGCCCTACATATTCGCCGAATATCTGTACGTCCTGTCTTGACGGCTTTTCCACGATGACAACCGGAGACTGCGGCGTATCCTTCTTCCGGCATCCAACAGTCAATATGCAGACGGTCAGTGTGATTATAAATTTTATCCCCCAATATTTCCTTTTCATACTGCAATTTTACGAATTTATTCGGAAGTCATTACTATATTAACATATAAATAACCGAAATATTGTTTTGAATTTTTGAATAATCGAATAACAGAGATGATGAAATCTTGAATGGCTCTCGCCTTTCTTGA
>JAIRYD010000198.1 GCA_031267935.1 Tannerella sp. | reverse complement strand
CATCGTAGTAATAGCTGTAAAACGTCTTTTCGACGACCTCGTAAGATTCGACCGACGACGAGACGACGTCGTCGAACACGTAGCTGCCGAAAGGCTGGCGGCTGTATTTGTCGTAACTCTCCTGCCAGACAAACTCTTTCGGAGAAAAATACTGCCGGACGAAAACCAGTCCGAGGAAAACGGCAATCATAAAAAAAAAGACCTTATTCCCCGTGTGCTTCATCGTTTCCTCCTTTGTTCAGTTTGTCCTGCAGGCCGTACATTGTGTCATACACCTCGCGCGTTGCCGCAAAATTGCCGTAGCGCACTTGCAGAAAATGGTTTGTCAGCATGCGAAAAGTCGGTTTCAGCGCCGTCGGTTTCAGTTCGCAGGTATATTCCGTGGGCGTTTTGTAGATCTGCCAGTCGATCCACTGCCTGTCGGCGATGAGGCGCAGCGTCTGCAGATAAAGCAGCCGTATTGCCGCCTTGAAATCGCCGGCCGACAGCGCCGTTTTCAATTCCCTGTCGAAGTCGATGCCGTAGATGTTTTCTTCTTCCACTTCGTACCGCAACGCTTTCAGTTTCTTCTCGCGGAGGAAAAGTTCGGGACGTTTCCGGTAGACAAAGTAAATGACAAGCAGCAATACCATGATGAAGAAGGCGGTCAGGAACCATGTCGTAATCATATCGGCCTGACTGGTACGCAGGATTCGACCGATCAGGTCCGACAGCCACTGGAAAAACTTCTCGAAGAGGTTAAATTCCGTGATTCCCAGCCGGCCGTTGTAGTCGAAGCGGCTGTCGGACTGGTAGCCGGCAATCTTTGCCGCGTCGTATACGATCGTATCTGCTTGTTGGATCATTTTTTTTCAGAGCTTGTCGAAATTCAGGATACTGTCCTGCACCGAAACGCCTTCCCGTTTTTCGCACAGGTGAAAATACTGGAAAGCATATCCTACAGCCGTAATAATCGAACTGACATACACCCCGTACGACTGGACGATGCCCAGCGTATACGTGAGCGCCATGTACCAGAACTGGTGTTCGATATCGCCGGCGAGGCCATCCGACAGGCCCAGTATGCTTCCGACGATCGTCAGGATATACCACGGCATCGTGGTGACCCAGCTGATGATGTTGGCCAGCAATCCGAAGACGAACATCACCAGAAAAATCTCGCCCCACGCTCCGAAGCCGTACTTGATCGTTTTCTGCAGCGACGATTTGAGCGATCTGTCTTCGAAGAGATATATGGGCAGCAGCATGGTGAACGGCACGCCGAAGACGACCACGGCGATCAGCAGCAGCAGGACGGTGATGATCAGTGTCCAGGGCGAAAGGATCGCCATCGCCACCATCACGGCGGCATAAAGAAACATGAAAGCGGTAATGAGCAGAAGCACGTGGAACGACTTCTTGAAATTTTTTATCAGCAGCGGCTTGAAGTCTGTCCAGCCGAGGTCAGCCAGACGTGTTTCGCGCCGGTCGTATACCTGCATCAGGGTGTAGACCAGCGCGCCGAGGATGGCGCTTCCGAGCAGCAGGCACAGAAAGTAGACGACGTAGTGCATCATGAAATATGTGAAGCCTTCTTCCATGCCGTCGTATCCCATCCTGAAGGAGAAACGCATGACGGCATTGATTGCAAAGGACTGTATCAGGCAGATGGGCAGAATGAGATAGAGCGAAAACTTCAACAGCGGCTTCCACGTCTCGCGCAGATAATCGAACGAAACATTCAGCCGTTCGCCGAATGTCCTGATGCGGTAATATTTGATTTTAGGATTGAGAAATATCATGGCGTAATCTGAATGGTAAGACAATATAATAGAATATCACAAATGCCAGTGAAAGGAGGATGAATCCGCCGCGAAGCCAGTTCGGCGCATCGGTGTGACGCGTGAGGAAACTTTCAATAAATCCGGCGATGATGAATATCGGGACCGTTCCGATCACGATTTTCAGTCCCCGTCTGGCGCCTGCGGCAAAAGCATATCCGCGCGAATACGTGCCCGGGAAAAGCCATCCGTTGCCCAGCGCAAAACCTGCCGCTCCGGCCACGATGATGGCCGAGATCTCCAGCGTGCCGTGCAGCCAGATGGCCAGCAGCGATTCCATGCCGACATGCTGCTGGAAACAGAACGTTTCGAAAGTGCCTATCATGACGCCGTTGGCAAGCATCACCAGTCCTGTCCCGAAGCCGGTCAGCAACCCCGTCACAAAGGCAATGAACGCCACACGGATGTTGTTGATCGTGATTTGAAAAAACATCAGCAGGGATGATCCGTGGTCGTATACGCCCATCGGATTGCCGTTTTCGATGTTATGCAGCGTCATGTCGATGTATCCGTTGCCCATAATCATGCGCGCAAACGATTCGTCGTTCGCCTGCGAGAGGTATCCGACGGCTGCACTGAGGACAAAGAGCAGAAATGAATAAGACAACTCACGGCGCGAAGCGTACATCACGCGCGGCACTTCCGCCGTCCAAAAGTGAAGAAGGCGCGATTGCGTTTCCTTTTTATTCTTGTACAGCGTATTGTGCAGCGCCAATGCCATATTGTTCAGGTAGATGGTGATGCGCGAACGTGGATAATGACTGCGCGAAAAAGAAAGATCGGTGGTGATTTCGGTGTACGCATCTGCCAGTCGTCCCGGGTCTTGCCCTGACGCCGAGTCGACCACCGTCTCAAGTTGTCTCCATTTCTCGATATTCTGGCGTATGAAGGTCGTTTCTTTCATTAATCGTGAATTATAACTGTCTTGCTTTCACTCTTTTTTCTTTTACGAAAAGAAAAAACATCATTAATTGTGATGCAAAACTACACAAATTTTCATATTTTTGCGTAACAAAATCCGAAATTTATGGCAGACTCGACAATTATTACCGGCCAGTATGTGCAAATCGACCAGACGTCCGCAAGCATTGGGGAACGCATCTTTGCCCGTCTCATTGATTTCCTGATATTGATGATCTATGTGTTTGCGGTTGCGGTAGTCGTATCGCTGACGCTCGAATATGTGTCACGTTTTTTTTCGAACGACCTGAACGACTTGCTGATGCTGCTCATCCTGCTGCCTGCGTTTTTCTACACCCTTCTGTGGGAAGTCTTCAATCACGGACAGACGCTCGGGAAAAAACTGCTCGGCATCCGTGTGGTGATGAAGGATGGCTCGGTACCCACATTGAGCGCTTACCTGTTGCGATGGCTGCTGATGATGGCCGACTTCTACCTGTTTCAGTTCGTGGGCGCCCTGTCTATTTTGCTGACGAAAGATCGCCAGCGACTGGGCGATCTCGCTGCAGGCACTATCGTGATCAAGGAGAAAAATTATCATAAGGTATTCGTCACGCTCGACGAGTTTTATTACCTGAGCGCCGGCTATCGTCCCGGCTACCATCCCGTCTTTCCGCAAGCGGAAAACCTTTCGCTCGAACAGATCAACCTGATTGCACAGACGCTTTTCCGCTACGATGCGCAGCGTCCGCAACGCATCCGCGAACTGGCGGACAGGGTGTGCAGTTTTCTGAAAATAAACCCGTCGTTCCACGACGAATTGCTGCTGCAAACACTGATGCGGGATTTCCAGTATTATGCGCTGGAAGAGATTTGATTATTTCACCGCCTTCAAACTCATGTCGAGGCTTTTGACGGAATGCGTCAGTGCGCCTGCGGAGATGTAGTCGACGCCGCAGGCGGCATAGCTGCGCAGTGTGTCGAACGTGATGCCGCCCGACGATTCGGTTTCGAAACGTCCCGCGATGCGGCGCACGGCTTCTCGCGTGCCGGCGAGGTCGAAGTTGTCGAGCAGGATCCGGTCGACGCCGCCCACGCGCAACACTTCGTCCAGTTCGTCGAGGTTGCGTACTTCGATCTCTATTTTCAGCGCTTTCTTTTTTTCTTTCAGATAAGATTTTGCCCGTGCGATGGCTTGTTCGATGCCGCCTGCGAAATCGACGTGGTTGTCTTTCAGCAGAATCATGTCGAATAGTCCGATGCGATGGTTCACGCCGCCGCCGATGCGCACGGCTTCTTTTTCCAGAAGACGCATGCCGGGCGTCGTTTTGCGGGTGTCGAGCACGCGTGTGTGCGTTCCTTCGAGGGCTTTCACGTAGCGGCGCGTTGTTGTGGCAATGCCGCTCATGCGCTGCATCGTGTTCAATACCAGCCGTTCGGTCTGCAGCAGCGACTGTACCCGGCCTTGAACCGTGAAGGCGATATCGCCTTTTTTTACTTCCGCGCCGTCGCGGATCAGCACTTCGACGGTCAGGTCCGGGTCGAAATGACGGAAGATGCGTATCGCCGTTTCGACGCCGGCCAGTACGCCGTCTTCTTTGATCATCAGACGGCTTTTTCCCATCGCTGTCGGCGGGATGCAACACAGCGTTGTGTGGTCGCCGTCGCCAATATCTTCGGCAAATGCGCGCGAAATCAATTCGTCAATCAGTAGGTTTGCTGTTTTCATTCAATGCGGATGGATTGGATTATGATATTATCATCATTCATGATATACGTGATGTTCACGCGAAATTCGCCTTTGCCGGTAGCGAGTTTGCCGACCAGAAAGCCGGTTTCGTTTTTGTCGGCATTGTGTGCCACGGTGAAGGCGGTCGGTTTGTTTGCTTCAAAAAAGCGGTTCAGTTGTGCGACGGCTTCGGCGGCGTTTGCTTTCTGCGCCTTGTCTTGCAGGGCGAGGTCGATTTCGGTATCCATATTCGCGGCGAGCGGGGTGGCGTTGCCGGCCGAGAATGCTTTGGAAATCATTGTGATGTCGGCAGCGTGCAGACAGAGTGTCGACAGTATGAATGCGGCTGTAAATAAAGATTTTTTCATCGTCATGTCCTCCTTCATTTTACTATTTATAGGGCAAAGGTAAGTATTTTTTTTGAAACGGGGTTGTTTAGAGATTTCCTTATGTGATGTCCTGTTTATTTTCGGACAGTTCCTAAAAAAAATAAAAACAGGTGAAGTAATACGAAATAATGTTTTATATTTGCAGCGATATGGAAATATTCCGAAAACGCAGATGAGAATAGTGCTTTTGGTGGCAGGGAAAACGGATGCCGGTTACTGGGAAGACGCCATGAAGGTATATCAGGAACGGTTGATGCATTACATCCCATTTGAAATAGAGGTGATTCCCGATGTAAAAAAAGGGAAAAAACCGTCGGAAGCGCAACAGAAGACGCGCGAGGGCGAGTCGATTCTGAAGGCATTGAAGGCGGGCGACTGCTGTGTGCTGCTGGACGAGAAAGGGATGGAGTTGACATCCGTGCAATTTGCTTCGTACATCGAACGGAAAATGCATGCCGCGCCGCGCCGTCTCGTGTTTGTGGTTGGCGGGCCGTACGGATTCAGTCAAACGGTGTACGACGCCGTTCCCGCACGTATCTCGCTGAGCCGGATGACGTTTTCGCATCAGATGATTCGTCCGTTTTTTGCAGAGCAACTTTACAGGGCCATGACCATTCTGCACGGGGAGCCGTATCATCATGAATAGAAACTCTTATATTATAAGGTATATGAAAACTAAAGTAGTATTGAATTCGTTTTGGTGGCCGTGTGCATGTTTGATCTGGGCGCTTGCTTCGTGCAGCGAAGAATACAATCATGTAGTAGACCCGGATCCGGTCGACAGTCCCGATATTCCGGCAGAAGTATTGAAAGTAAACAATTTCGTATACAGTTTCACGCACGACTACTACCTCTGGATGACATCCGTCGACTGGCAGCACATCTATCCCGACGAGGAGGCCGACGCGTTTGCCTTTTTCGAAAAGCTGAAATACGGCGACGACAAGTGGTCGATGCTGACGGACGATCTGGACGAACTCGAAGGCGAATTTGCCGGCACGGTCACCTCGTTCGGCTACACGCTCATTTTCGGGCAGTATTCCAACTCGGAAGCCTTGTTTGCCATTGTCCTCTACGTCTATCCGGGTACCCCGGCCGACAGGGCCGGCCTGAAACGCGGCGATTTTATCGTCGGGCTGAACGGCGGCGACATCACACGGGAAAACAGAATGGAACTCTATGACGCCCCCTCGCTCTTCCTTACACCCGGCAC
>JAIRYD010000196.1 GCA_031267935.1 Tannerella sp. | reverse complement strand
AAGGTGCATCTCCGTGTCCTTTCCCGTTTATTTTCAACACGGAGTGCACGGAGCACACAAAGAAGATATATCATTCCGTTTTCCGGTACGCGGGGATGCTTTTCCGCATCCCGTGCGCTGTTTTCAACCGGCTGTTCTCTTTGTGTGCTCCGTGTACTCCGTGTTTGAATAAAAGAAAAGAAGTGCACGGAGATGCATCCTCCGGATGCGGGAAACGGCCGGCAGGATGTTTTGTTCGACTGCTGCATGTGATTTATTTCACGTGACTTAGTATAGCGAAAGACTCTTTCAGTGTACCGGGGCAGTTTGTTTTTCGGCCAGCGAGTCTGCGACATGAATCGTGAGGCAGGCGGCGAGGGCGGCCGTTTCTGTGCGCAGGCGACTGGCGCCGAGGGAGACGGGGATGAAGCCGTGTTGCAGGGCAAACGTGGTTTCGTCTTTGCTGAAATCGCCTTCGGGGCCGATCAGGATGGTGGCGTCGGCGCCGGAGCGGTAGAGATGTTGCAGCAGTTGCGTCTGCGGATCGGCTTCACAGCAGGCAATGAATTTCATGCCGTCGCGGGGCCGGCCGACAAATGTCCTGAAGTCGGTCATTCCATTCAGGTCGGGCAGGCGGGCCTGGCCGGATTGCTTGATGGCGCTGACGAGGATCTTTGCGAGACGCGCCGTTTTTATCTCGCGCCTCTCGGAGAAGCGGCATTCGAGACAGGTAATGGCGTCGATGCCCGTTTCGGTGGCCTTTTCGGCAAACCATTCCATGCGTTCCATGCTTTTGGTGGGCGCCACGGCGACATGGATGCTGAAACGCCTCGGCCGTTCGGCCTGCCATCGTGCGACGACGGTCACTTCGCAGCGTTTGGGATGCGGGTCGACGATCATGCACCGGTAGAGCGCGCCTTTTCCGTCGGTCACGGTGATTTCGCCGCCCTGCGCCAGTCGCAGGACGCGGATCGCATGCTGCGACTCTTCTTCGGGAAGAAAAGGGTTGGCGGCAACGTCGGGGGCGTAGAAGAGCGTCATGTGTCTATCCGGCAATCATGCCGATGACGACGGCGGAGAGGATGGATACGAGCGCGCCCGCAATCATCGACTTGAATCCAAGCCCTGCAATCATCGACCGTTTTTCGGGCGCCATGATACTCAGCCCGCCGACCAGCATGCCGATGGAGGCGACGTTGGCAAATCCGCACAGCAGATAGGTCGACATGACGACGGACTTTTCGTAGATGAAGATGCCGGCATTTTTCCACTCCTGCATCTGGAAGTAGGCGACGAACTCGTTCAGTACCGTTTTCTGTCCCAGAAGCGAGCCTACCGTCACCATGTCGTCCGTCGGGACGCCCGCTACCCACATCAGCGGCGCCAGAAGCACGCCCAGGATGAACTGAACGGTGAATCCTTCGGACTTGCCGCCCGTGACGTTTGCCACCCATCCGTTCAATCCCGTATAACGCCCGACAAGTCCTTCGAAAACATAGTTTACAAGCGCAACCAGTGCGATGAACACCAGCAGCATGGCAGCCACGTTCACCATCAGTTTGATACCCATCGACGTGCCTGAGGCCAGCGCTTCGATGGCGTTTTTGTGTTCGCTTTTCATCGTGGTGGCGGCATGGCTGTCCACCCGTCCGGTCTGCGGATAAATCATTCTGGCAAGTACGATGGCCGCAGGGGCTGCCATGACCGACGCCGAAAGCAGATGCTTGGCAAAAAAGACCTGCGCCACGGGGTCGCTGCCACCCAGCATGCCGATGTATGCGCCCATGACTGTGCCGGCGATGGTACCCATTCCCGAAACCATTACCAGAAACAGTTCGGGACGATTCATCTTCGGGATGTAATTCTTTATCATCAGGGGCGATTCGGTCATGCCGAGGAAGACGTTGCCGGCTACGACCAGCCCTTCCGCACCGGAGATGCCGCGCAGCAGTCGCCGCAGCAGCCACGAGAAGGCGCTGACAATACGCTGTATGATGCCCCAGTAATAGAACAGCGAAACGAGCGCCGAGAAGAAGATCAGCGACGTGAGCGAATGAATCAGAAAGACCACGCCATGCTCGCGCGAAGCATACGGCCCGATCAGAAAAGCTACGCCTTCCTGTGTGAAACCGATCAGTCTGATGAAAAGTTTGCCCGCATATTCGAAGAAAACGCCGATAAAAGGTACATACAGAATGGCGAGCGCCATGATAATCTGCAGAAACAGTCCCGATGCCACCAGCCGCCAGTCGATGCGTTTGCGATCGGTACTGAAAAGCCATGCGATGCCCAGCACCGCAATCATACCCAGCAGGCCGCGCAGGAGCGACATGCCGTCGAAACCGTGAGAGGCAATCATAAATCGTCCTCCTCTTTTTCCCGGCGCAACAATTCTTCCTTGAAGATCTTTGCCAGTTCGTAGTTCTCCTCCGCGATGACTTTTTCCATGCGTTCTTCAATTTCGCTTTTCTGTAAAAGTCGCAGCCATTCGTGCAGTTTCGCCTTGTCGTCCACCTCGTCCGGATTCTGATTTCCGGAGAAAAGCGCGTCGCTTGCCTTCGTGATATCGTCTTCTTCGAGCACGATGCCGCACTTTTTCATAATGGATTCGTACGTATATATATTACATTTCATCCGCAGGGCAATGGCCACGGCATCCGATGTGCGCGAGTCGATGCGAACTTCGTTTACGCCGTCCGAAAAGACCATCTCCGAATAATAAATACCCTCTTCGAAGCGGCAGATCAATACTTCCCGCAGGCGAATCTTGAACGCCCTGGAAAAACTCGTAAACAAATCGTGCGTCAAGGGGCGCGGCGGCCGGATATTTTCCAGCGCAATGGCGATAGACTGCGCCTCCGATATGCCCATGATAATCGGAATACGTCGCGCGCCGTTTTCCGACAAAATCAGCGCGTATGCTCCCGATTTGACCTGACTGTTAGTCAGTCCCTGTACTTTCAGTTTAACCTTCGCATCCATCCTGCAATCCTGAATCTTGAATTTCAAATTTTGAATCCTGAATATTGAATCTGGCCTTCAGCACCCTTTCGACCGCCTCCACCGTCGCCTCCTTCAGCAGGAAACGCTTCTGCCCGTCTAACAGATAAACCGCAGGCAGGCCGGTGAAATCGTACAGATCGTCCAGAATGATTCTCGCCCCCGGATCGTATCCGTTGATCCACCCGGAAGGCACGTGCGACCTGTTTTCTTCCCACAACTGCACATCTTCCTCGGGATAAACCGCCAGCGCCACCAGCCGTTTTTCCCCGGTCAGCCGCTTGACGGCGGGCGCCGCCGCCAGACGTTTCATCATGGCATGGCAGTCTTCGCACGAAGGATCGTAAAAACAAATCAGCAATACCTCGGCCGACAGGGAATACATCCTTTCCTCTTCGCCCGACGCCAGCGTGTAGGCAAAATCCCGGGCCTGTTCCGACAGATCCGAAACAGCCTGCTGAGCATGACAAATAGATGTAAACCACAAGTATAAGATAACATATCCACACTTTACATTCATGTTGTTTGGTGTTTTTATGAGACAAAGATAGAAAACAATCGACAATTAATAACTATATTTGCCCTTCAAAGCAAAAAAATTTATATGATCGATCATGTGACGAAAGACAAAATTCTGGATGCGGCGAACATCGTGGATGTGGTATCCGAATTTGTGGCATTGCGCAAGCGTGGGGTTAACTACGTCGGCCTGTGTCCGTTTCATGCCGACAGCAGCCCTTCGTTCTACGTTTCGCCGTCGAAAAACATCTGTAAATGTTTTGCCTGCGGCGAAGGAGGTTCGCCCGTCTACTTCATCATGAAACACGAGCAGCTGAACTATCACGACGCACTCCGCTATCTGGCAAAAAAATATCACATCGAAGTGCAGGAAAAGGAACTGACCGATGAAGAGAAACAGGCGCAGAGCGACCGCGAAAGCATGCTTATCGTCAACGGCTGGGCGCAGCAGCATTTCACGTCGCGCCTGCATGCACACGAAGAAGGGCGCACGATCGGCTTGCGCTACTTCAGGGAACGCGGTTTTCGTGAGGATATTATCCGTAAGTTTCAGTTGGGTTACAGCCTCGAACAGCGTGACGATCTTTACCGCGAAGCGACGCAAAACGGATACAGGAAAGATTTTCTCGAAAAGACGGGGCTTGTCCTTTTTCACGAAAACGGTGCGGCGAGCGATCGCTTCCGCGGGCGGGTCATTTTTCCCGTGCATACGCTCAGCGGCAAAGTGGTGGCTTTCGGCGGGCGCATCCTGAAGAAAAACGAGAAAACGGCAAAGTACGTCAATTCGCCGGAAAGCGACATTTATCATAAAAGCAGAGAATTATACGGAATATACTTTGCCCGTCAGGCGATCGCCAAAGCCGACAAATGCTTCCTTGTCGAAGGCTATACGGACGTCATTTCGATGCACCAGTCGGGTGTCGAAAATGTGGTAGCATCTTCGGGCACGGCGCTTACGCAGGGACAGATAAACCTTATTCACAGGATGACGGACAACATCACGGTCATCTACGACGGCGACGCTGCAGGCATAAAAGCCGCCATCCGCGGCATCGACCTGTTGCTCGAAGAAGGGATGAACATCAAAGTCGTGCGGCTTCCCGAAGGCGAAGACCCCGATTCGTTTGCCCGCGCACACAACGCAACCGAGTTGACGAATTACATCAGCACGCATGAGGTAGACTTCATTCGATTCAAAACCAGTCTGCTGCTGGTCGAAGCGGGAGACGATCCCATCAAACGGGCGTCGCTCGTTTCCGACATTATCCGAACCGTAGCCGTGATTCCCGACAATATCAAACGGGCATTTTATATCAAAGAATGCAGTGATTTGATGGATATCAAGGAACAGACACTCCTCAGTGCGCTCAATAAAGTCCGTGCGGAGCGGCATAAAAAGCCGCAACCCGCTCCCGCCACGCAAAATGGCGGCGCACATCCTGAAGCCAGGACACAAACGGAAGAGGTACAGCCCGTTCGTCCGGAAGCGCCGGACGAGACGCCGCCCGATGCGGAAATCGTACGAATAGAATCGGCCAGGCGTGCGGCATCGCCTTTCAAACCTTTTGAGGAGGCATTGCTGCGGTATGTGATTCAGTTCGGCGAGCAGGTTTTATACGAAGATACGAACGAAGGTGCACATCGGGTTGTACGTGTGGCGGAGTTTATTTTTTCGGAATTGCAGCAGGACGGATTTTCGTTTCATACACCTGAATACAAATCGCTTCTGGATGAAGCCGTGGCGCATTGTCACGAGGAAGGTTTCAGTATGTTCCGACATTTTTCATCGCACCCCGATCCGTTTGTCGGTCGTCTGGCCGCCGGCCTGCTGAACGACAAATACCGGATTCAGTATGAGGAAAAAACGGAACCGCCCGCCGCGCAGACCGAATGGGATCGTCTGGAATGGGAACGCGCGCAGTCTGAACAGAAACATGCCTTCGAACAGCTGATTCGCCGTGACCTTTTTTCACTGAAAAATGCCCACGTCAGGCAGCGACTGGACGATATATCCCGCGAAATCAAATGCCTGCAACGGGATGGAAAAATGGAGGAAGCCATCGAACTGATGAAGGAACTGGGGCAAGTCAACAAGATAAAAAGCTTCCTGAGCAACGAGTTGGGCGAACGTGTCGTCGTAAAAATGTAACCATGTATTTTGTTGAAGTTGAAAATGTCGTCAAACAATATGCCCGTCATCTGGCGCTGGACCATGTGAGTATGGGCATCACCCGGGGAAAAATCTTCGGTCTGCTTGGGCCGAACGGCGCCGGCAAAACGACGCTGATACGTATTATCAACCGTATTACGGCGCCCGACAGCGGCACGATTCACTTCGACGGCAGGCTGTTGCAGCCCTCCGATATTTTCCGGATAGGTTACCTGCCCGAAGAACGGGGATTGTACAAAAAAATGAAGGTAGGCGAGCAGGCGCTCTACTTCGCCCGTCTGAAAGGTCTCGACGGCCGCGAAGCGCGAAAACGCCTGACACACTGGTTCGAAAAATTCGACATCATGCCGTGGTGGAACAAGCGGCTCGAAGAACTGTCGAAAGGCATGCAACAGAAAGTGCAGTTTATCATTACGGTCGTTCATCAGCCTGATTTGCTGATTTTCGACGAACCGTTCAGCGGCTTTGATCCGATTAATACCGACTTGCTGAAAGACGAAATGCTTGCACTCAGGGATGCAGGATGCACGCTTATCTTTTCGACGCACAACATGGTTTCGGTCGAAGAAATTTGCGACGAGATAGCGCTTGTCAACCGGTCGAAAGTGGTGCTTGCGGGAAACATTCGCGACGTGCGCGAACAATTTAAGGAAAACATTTTTCGCGTGCATGTGACAGGCGATTACGTCGTCCCTTCGCCGCACAGGTTGTACTCCGTCCTTTCCGTGCGGCAGACAGATCGTTATACGGAACTGACCATCCGCAAAAACGGCGCCGGCAGCAATTCGATTTTGCTGCAAGCCTTGTCTGAACAGTATGAAATTCATTTATTTAACGAAGTGTTGCCCTCAATGCACGACATCTTTGTCCGTGCCGTGAAGGGCGAACCGGAACAAAACGCCTGCACATGAGAAAATTAATCTTGATTATTGAACGGGAATATATGTGGCGCATCAGCAGGAAATCGTTTTTGCTGCTGACATTTCTGCTTCCGTTTCTGTTTGTCGCCCTGATGTCCGTCCCCTTTTGGCTGTCATCCATCGGAAGCGGTGCGATACACAATATTGTAATCATTGATGAAACAGGCAAATACGCGCCACTGTTCGAAGATACGGATTCATACCGTTTCCTGTACGGCGACAAATCGCTGGAAGCATATCGCGCAAGCGACGACAGGGAAATATCGGCGTTCCTGAGTATCACTGCCGATCTGCTTCAGGACCCTGCCGCCGCCATCCTCTACTCCGAGAAGCAGATTCCCGGCGACTTGTCCGCACTCGTCAATCGCGTGCTGACGAAGCAGCTCGAGCAGGACAAACTGGCATCATTCCGGATACCCGATCTGGAACAAATCATCGCGGAAAGCCGCGTATCGTTTAAAGTACAGACGTTTAAATGGGGAAAAGACGGCAATGCAAGCAGTTCTTCGACCCCGATTGCCCAAATGATCGGTATCTTTTCCACATTAATTGTATATATGTTTATCATGATGTATGGCGGGATGGTGATGCAGGGAGTGATCGAAGAAAAAACGAGCCGTATCGTAGAGATTATGGTGTCGTCCGTCAGACCGTTCGATTTGATGACGGGCAAGATCGTCGGTATCGGCTTGGTCGGCCTGACGCAGATCATCCTGTGGGGAATACTGGTGGGCGTTCTGCTTGTCGTAGCCGGATTGTTCATGCCCGGCTTTCAGGCAGATACGGCCATGATGTCAACTGGAAGCATGATTGCCGCGTCAGATCCGCCGGCGCCGGAATGGCTCGTCGTGTTACAGTCGTTCAATTTCATGGAGATAACAGGCTATTTCATTTTTTATTTTCTGGGCGGCTATCTTTTGTATGCCTCCGTTTTTGCCGCTATCGGGTCGGCAGTAAACAGTCCCGAAGACACGCAGCAGTTCATGACGCCCATCATGATTATCCTGATATTCGCCTTGTATGTAGGTATTTATAGCTCCGAAAATCCGGACGGTTCCGTCGCGTTCTGGTGTTCGCTGATACCTTTCACGTCGCCGGTAGTGATGATGATGCGGATCCCGTTCGAAGTCGCGTTATGGCAAAAACTGCTTTCGGTGGCTTTGCTGTTTGCCGCGGCGGTCGGGCTGACGTATTTTGCGGCGAAGATTTACCGTGTGGGCATATTGATGTACGGCAAAAAAATACACCTGAAAGAAATCCTTCGATGGATCACTTTCAGGTGAAACCACTTTTAGAGGTTCCGCTTATTTGTTTTCCGCTTATCCCAGATAGGATTTCAGCAGTTTACTGCGCGAACCTTGCCTGAGCCGGCGGATGGCTTTTTCTTTTATCTGGCGGACACGTTCGCGCGTCAGTCCGAATTTATCGCCAATCTCTTCGAGTGTGACTTCCTGACAGCCTATGCCGAAGAACATTTTAATGATCTCGCTTTCGCGTTCGGTCAGCGTGGCGAGCGCCCTGTCGATTTCTTTTGACAGCGATTCGTTCATCAGCGTACCGTCGGCCACCGGTGCATCGTCGTTCACCAGCACATCCAGCAGGCTGTTGTCTTCTCCTTCCACAAACGGTGCGTCCACCGAAATGTGCCGTCCCGACACTTTCAGCGTATCCGATATTTTATCTACAGGAATATCAAGTTCTTCCGCGAGTTCTTCGGGCGAGGGTTTGCGTTCGTTTTCCTGTTCGAAACGCGAAAATGTTTTGCTGATTTTGTTCAGCGAACCGACCTGATTCAGCGGCAGACGCACGATGCGCGACTGCTCGGCCAGCGCCTGCAGGATGGACTGGCGAATCCACCATACGGCGTAAGAGATGAACTTGAATCCTCTCGTCTCGTCGAATTTTTCCGCAGCTTTAATCAAACCCAGATTGCCTTCGTTGATAAGGTCGGGAAGACTGAGGCCCTGATTCTGATATTGTTTTGCGACGGAAACGACGAAACGAAGATTCGCCCGCGTCAGCTTTTCCAATGCCTTGCGGTCGCCCTTCTTTATAGCCTGTGCCAGTTCGACTTCTTCTTCCACCGTGATAAGGTCTTCACGGCCAATCTCCTGAAGATATTTGTCCAGCGATGCACTTTCGCGGTTAGTAATTGATTTTGTTATTTTTAATTGCCTCATTCTACCTATTCTTTAATATGCAAAATCTGCGAGGGTGCAAAAGTAGCTGTTTTATTTCTAATATGAAAATAAAACCGCTACTTTTGCATCACACGCAAATTGTCAGTTGTTAATCACTCAGATCGATGGCAATATATTCCACCTTTCTGTTATCGGAATAGAAGCCTTTGAGATACAAACCTCTATCATCCGGATCTTTCTTCAGGATCGTTTCGACGACTTTGATCAGATTGTCGGGCGTCGATATTCTACTATCGTTGGCTGTCAGGATAATAAATCCTTTTCTGATACCGGCATCCTTCAGTTTCCCGTTACTCACTTCGGACACTTCGATACCGAAATTTATACCGAGCTGGGACTTGACATCTTTCGTCAATTCCTTGAACGATGCGCCCAGGATATCGTCCGGCGACTGATATTTGATGGCTTCGGTGGTGCCCTGGTCGTTCTTCAGTTCGATGGTAAATTTCTTCACGTCATTGCCGCGCTGTATCTGCACTTCCACCTTGTTGCCGGGATTGTAACGGCTCAACTGTCCGCGCAATTCCTGATAGTTCTTTATCTTCGTGCCATTGATGGCTGTTAACACGTCGCCCTTCTGAATGCCGGCTTTCTGTGCGGAACTGTTCGACGGGAAATCGGACACATATACGCCTTCCTTCACTTTCAGTTTTTCGTATTCGTCGGGCGACGATTCCTTCAGCATGTCGAGGTCCGATACCGCCACGCCGAGCATTGCCCGCTGCACAATGCCGTATTGTTTGAGGTCGGTCACTACTTTCTTCACGATGCTGATGGGTATCGCGAACGAATACCCGACGTAATTGCCTGTTTCGCTGTATATAAGCGTATTGATTCCGACAAGCTCGCCCCGGGTATTGACCAGCGCGCCGCCGCTGTTGCCGCGGTTGACGGCTGCATCCGTTTGAATGTATGATTCGATTTTCCCCTGCGAGGCGTTTCGTCCGTTTCCGTAGCCCGACAGCAGATCGGCGCGTCCGGTGGCGCTTACGATACCGGCCGTGACGGTCGACTTCAGATTGAACGGATTACCGACGGCAAGCACCCACTCGCCGATTTTCAACGCGTCGGAATCGCCGAAGGGAATCACGGGGAAGTCGTTCCCCTCGATCTTCAACAGCGCGACATCGGTCAGATCGTCGCGTCCTATCAATTTAGCTTTGAATGTTTTATCGTCATTTGTAGTTATTTCGATTTCGTCCGCGCCGTCAATCACGTGATTGTTCGTGACGATGTAGCCGTCGGTCGAAATAATCACGCCCGAGCCGAATCCCACGCGCGGCTGGCGCCTGTAGTTGCGCATGCCGTCGCCGAAAAAGAACTCGAACGGATCGAAATATTCTCTGCCGTTGCCTCTTTCGGAGGGATTGGCAACCGATTTGATGTGAACTACTGCATTGACACTCAATTCGGCTGCTTTGGTAAAGTCGATATTCTCGGCTGCGACCGACGCATAATGCGCCAACCTTACCGGTTGCTTGAACGTGGAGTTGGCGTCGGCCGCGTTCTGTTGCCCGCCTTTACCGAGCTTTGTCATATATACCATTGTCCCGAAGGACGTTGCGAAGCTTATTGCCGCCACGCCGGCAACAATCAATAATTTTTTTCCAATACCTTTCATAGTCTAAACGTTTAATTAAACTGTTAATTTTAAAACTTCCATTTCTTTACTAAGACTCAAAAAAAGTGCAGATGTTACATGCTGCGGTGATTTTTTTCGCACTTTTAACGCATGAGGCATGCGGTTAACCCGACTTAACGCTATGGGTTATATATCTGTAGCATTTTAACATTTACTGCCGGCCATTTTGTCAGGAGAGAATATGACAATTTTTTCATGGAAACGAGTCGAAAAAAAATGGTTTCCGGCAGATGCATGCCGGCGAATGTTGAAAAAACGGCAAATCTGCAAAATACCATGCAAATATTGTGCGGAGATAACAAATTAACGCTTATCTTTGGCGCGCTAATAATAAAATTGAATCAGGTTATGAAAAAGAAAGTGTTTTTTGCGATTGCAGGCGTGGCGTGTCTGTTATCGTGTACCAATCAGAAGGAAAGCCGCATCGTGATCGATGGAAAAGTGGCGAATGCCGAGGTGGAGAAGGTTTATCTTCAGAAGTTTGAAGAGAAGCTGTTCTTCGTGATTGATTCAGCCGAAGTGGTCGACGGGAGTTTTCATTTTTCGACGGCGGCCACGCTGCCGGAGATTTACGGACTGACGGTAGATGTGCAAAGAGGTCAGTTGATGATGTTTCTCGACGCCAACCCGGTGCAGGTCGTGCTGGATCCTTCGGAAGGTTATCGCCATTCGGAAGTGACGGGTTCGGCCGAGCATGATCTGTATGTCGACTATCTGAGCCAGGATGACGTGGTGATTGAAGATTTTATCAGGGCGCATCCCAAGTCGCTCGTCGCCACGTATGCGCTGTACCGCAATTTTTCATACAGACTGTCGCCCGAAGAAATCCAGGCGAATATTCAGTTGCTCGACTCCTCGCTGTGGAAGACGGAGTACGTGAAGACGCTGAATGTGCTGGTCGAAACGTTGCTGAGTGTCGCGCCCGGCAAACAGGCGCCCGACTTCACGGCCGACGATCCGGACGGACGGGCGGTGTCGCTCTCCTCGCGTTTGGGAAACGGTTATGTGCTGCTCGACTTCTGGGCGTCGTGGTGTCCGCCATGCCGTCAGGAAAATCCTCATCTGGTGGCGTTGTATCGTCAGTACAGGGACAAAGGTTTCGACATCTTTTCCGTGTCGCTGGACAGGACGAAGGATGCATGGCTGAAAGGTATAGAAGATGACGAGCTTACGTGGATGCATGTGTCCGATCTCAAGTATTGGCACAGCGCTCCCGCTGCTCTCTACGGTGTGCGTGCAATCCCGTCGAACTTCCTCATCGACAAGGATGGCGTGATTGTGGCGAAAAACCTCGACGGGGATGGGCTGGAGAAAAAACTGGCGGAACTGCTTTGAATCTTCAATCATGCAAATGCGTGCCGGCAGACGGTTTTTTACGTGTTTTTTATTTCCTTGTGTCGGTCAAGTAGCATAAAACGATGAATCACAAGATTGCCCCTTCTTTACTGTCAGCTGATTTCATGCACCTGCAGCGTGATGTCGAGATGATCAACGCGAGCGAGGCGGACTGGCTGCATCTGGATGTGATGGATGGCGTGTTCGTGCCCAACATATCGTTCGGCTTTTCGGTGCTGGACGCGTTGAAAGGCGTGCTGACGAAACCCATGGATGTCCATCTGATGATTGTCGATCCGCAGAAATTCGTCCGCGAAATAGCTGCGGCGGGGGCCTGGATGATGAACGTGCACTACGAAGCCTGCCTGCATCTGAACCGGACGGTTGCGGCCATCAAGGATGCGGGAATGAAGGCGGGCGTGACGCTGAATCCGCATACGCCGGTGTCGCTGCTCGAAGATATTGTTCACGAGGTGGATATGGTGCTGCTGATGTCGGTCAACCCGGGATACGGTGCACAGCGGTTTATCGAACATTCGGTGGAAAAGACGAGGCAGCTGAAGCGGATGATTGACGGGAAAGGGTTGCAGACGCTTATCGAGATAGACGGAGGGGTGAATATGGATACGGCAAGACGTCTGCTCGATGCCGGCGCCGACGTGCTGGTGGCAGGTAACTTCGTGTTCAAATCCGCCGATCCCATTGCGACAATCAAAGCATTGAAATCCATGTAACGCATTTTGATATTGCACTCTATGATAGAGGAACTGCAAAAACGGCCTTTTGCAAGGCCATTGTTTTTGTGGATTGCGGGTATCGTGTTGCAGGTTTGTTTTCCGCTCCAGAAATGGTCGGTGTGTCTGCTGATTCCCGTTTCGGCGGTGTTGCTGTTTTCTTTTTGTTTTTCAGGAAAAAATGCGAGGCCGCAGTATTATGCCCGCTGGCTTTGGGGCGCATTGTTTTCGTGCATCGTGGTGTTCATGTCCATACAGATGACGGCTTATGCCGAACAGCGCTTGTATGCGCCTCACGAATCAGGCTGGCTGGAACAGCAGGCGCGCGCCGTCCAGATCCGGATGGCGCACAGGCTGGACAATCTGCGGCTGTCTGACGATGAGAAATCAATACTTGCAACGATTACAATAAGTTATCGCCAAACCATGTCGCGCGAAGTGCTTCGTAAATTTTCGACGGCGGGTGTGGCGCACATTCTGTCCGTCAGCGGTTTTCATGTGGGAATACTGTACGGTTTTCTGTCGTTTCTGTTTTCGGGCTTTTCGAAGCGGAGATTTTTAAAATGGGTAAGAATCGTCCTGTTGCTGCTGGCGTTATGGGCGTTTGCCTTTATTGCGGGGTTGAGTGTTTCGACGGTGCGTGCGACGCTGATGTCGTCCATCTATCTTGCGGGACAGGCTTTTCTCCGTCGTCCCGAGCGGCACAATACGCTGGCGGCGACGGCATTTCTGTTGCTGGTATACAATCCGTTTTATTTATTCGACATTGGTTTTCAGCTGTCGTTCCTCGCCGTGCTGTTTATTTTCTGGCTTCAGCGGCCGCTGTCGCGACTGATCGAGGTGCGCAATCCGCTGCTGTCCACGCCGTGGGACGTACTGACCATCACGGTGGCGGCGCAGGTCGGAACGACGTTTTTGTGCTGCTACTATTTTGGGGTGGTTTCCACCGTGTTCCTGATGTCGAACCTTATTTTGTCGTTGCTGGCTACGGCGCTGATTCCGCTTGCGGTGATGTGGATGATCTTGCCGGACGGGATGTCGTGGTTCGGCGCACTGCAATGGGCGGTCGAGTATCTGACGCACGGATTCGTATGGGTTGTAGACGGTTTTGGCACGCTACCCGGCGCCACGCTGTCGCTGCGTTTCGATTTCGTCTCGCTGGTTTGCGCCTACGCTTTTCTCGGTTGTCTGCTGCTGTTTTTCCGTTACCGGCAGGGACGGATGCTGTTCGTATCGCTGTCTATTTTACTGGGGATGCTTTGCAGGCAGATTTTTTATTCGGGGATGTGAAATAAATTGCAGGAAAACGCTGAAAACTTCAACTTCTGCGTGACGCTTCATCGCTAAAATGCGCATTTCGGTCCGTGTCATCCGCATCGCCGGACAGGGGTGAATTGGCAAAATCGATTTTATGTACTACTTTTGCAGCCGTAAAAAAACGGACTTATGAAGAAGATGATATGTGTGGCGCTGGCGCTGAGCGCTTCGGTGCGGTTTGTCGCGGCGGACGGCAATCCGGCCGCGAACGATTCGATCAGGACGTATTTTCTTGACGAAATAGTGTTTACTTCGTCGTTCAAGGAAACGAACGACCTTTCGTCGCTGCCCGGGTCGGTTTCCGTGCTTCCGTCGGCGGAGCTGGAGGGGGCAAATGTGCATAACGTGAAGGATCTTTCGATGCTGCTGCCTAATTTTTTTGTGCCTGACTACGGTTCGAAGATGACGTCGCCGCTGTATGTGCGCGGCGTGGGCAACCGTATCACCAGCCAGGCGTCGGGGATGTATGTCGACCACGTGCCGATACTGAACAAGGCGGGATACGATTTCGAGTTTGCGGACGTCGAGCGTGTGGAGCTGCTGCGCGGGCCGCAGGGGACGCTCTTCGGGCGCAATTCGATGGGCGGACTGCTGAACGTGCTCACCGCTTCGCCTCTTGCGCACCGCAAAATGCGGTTCAGCCTGACGGGCGGCAGCCACGGTCTGCTGCGTGCCGGGGCGTCGGCGAATACAATGATCGGAGATCGGTCGGGACTGTCGCTTTCGGTACGCTACGAACGTGGCGACGGCTATTTCACGAATGCGTTCACGGGTCGCCGGGCCGATGACACGGAGTCGGCGGGCGGGCGACTGCGGTTCGACCGACAACTGTCGGGCGGGTGGAAGATGTCGCTCACGGCCAGTTACGATTTCGTCGACCAGGGGGCGTTTCCCTACCGGAAGTTCGACGCGGCGACGGGTGCGGTGTCGGCCGTCAGCTACAACGACGAGGGTTCGTACATGCGGAAGACGGGCATGGGCACGCTTCGTGTGGAGAACAACGCGTCGGAATTTGCCGCGTTCGCCTCGTCGACGTCGCTGCAGGGCCTGAACGACAGGATGCGGATGGACCTGGACTATTCGGCGGAAGATCTCTTTTCGATCGACCAGCGGCAGCGGCAGCGGAGTTTTACGGAAGAGCTTACGCTCAAATCGAACAAGCCTGACGCGGCATATCGCTGGCTTTTCGGCGGGTTCTTTTTCATCGACGAGTTTGCGACGGACATGCAGGTCGACTGGACGAAGGCCGGCGTGCAGTCCAATCTTGATCTGGCGACGGCCGAAGCGCCGGTGACGCTGACGGTCGTCAACGACGAGATTCCCAATCCGGGACGGTTCGACACGCCTTCGAACGGGCTGGCTCTTTATCACCAGTCGACGTACAACAATCTGTTTGTCGACGGTCTCTCGGCCACGGCCGGCATCAGGCTCGACTATGGACGGACGACGATCGACTACCGCTCGTCCGTCGCGCTCGACATTGCGTCGAGTCCCGGACCGCCCGTCCCCATACACATGGATACGACGCTGCAGGGTACGCAGCTGATCAAATACAAGCAGATTCTTCCGCGGTTTGTGCTCAAATACGAGATGGACGGGCAAAACTTCCTGTATGCCTCGGCGGCCAAGGGGTTCAATCCGGGCGGATACAATATACAGCTGTTTTCGGAACTGATCATGCAGACGCTTTTCAGCCGTCAGCCGATCGACGTGGTGAAGGCCGTCCCGTTTGCACCGGAATACAGCTGGACGTACGAAACGGGCTACAAGGGCGTGCCGGTGCCGGACAGACTCTGGGCGGAAGTGGCGCTGTTCTATGTCGACATGGCCGACATGCAGCTGGCAAAGTATACGAACTATGGCCGTCTGCTGGAAAATGCAGGCAAGGCGGCAAGCATGGGCGTCGACATACATCTGAGCGCACGGCTGTTTCACGACCTGACGGCGGGAATCAACTACGGACAGACACATGCCGTCTTCAGGGACTACAACAACGGACAGACGGACTTGAAAGGCAACTACCTGCCTTTCGTGCCCCGCCGGACGTTTTCGGTACATGCCGCCTGGCTGAAGGATTTCAGCCGTGCGCCCGTCGACCGCATTCAACTGCAGGCACAGTACAGCGGTACGGACCGCATCTACTGGACGGAAACGAACGACATCGCGCAGAACCGTTACGGCCTGCTCAACCTCAGGGCAAGCGTCGGCAAGGGATGCTTCACGCTCAACCTGTGGACGAAAAATACGCTGGACACGCGCTACAACACGTTCTATTTCGATATGCGGGGCGATACGTTTCTCCAGCAGGGCAAGCCGTTTCACTGCGGGGCCGACCTGGTGGTGTCGTTCTGACGTTCTGACGGCCGCCCGAGTGCGAGGCGCACACGTTCCCGAGTGTGAGGTGCGCGCCTTTCGGGCAAAGGTGCATCCCCTTTCGAGTAAAATTCAGTGCGGTTGCCCGGTCTTTTATCCCGCGTGCCGTATAATCCGTATAAAACAACTACTTTTGTCCTCCAAAAATTATTTCATGAGCGCATCGATCAAACAAGTTACGAAGAAAAGAGCCCTGCGGCCTGCAGACAGCCGCCATGCAAACCGGATGAATCACCGTCCGGACGTCAAGGGAACGGGTCGTCGCTTCCGTCCGCATCTCCTGACGGCCGCCTGCCTGTATGTCGCCGTCGCATACTGTTTTCCGTCGAACGTGCTGCCGCGTGACACGCCGCCGCCCGCGCTCGCGCATTTCATCCGCAAACCGGCGATGCAGGGCGCATCCGTTTCCCTCATGGTCAGGGAGGTGGAAAGCGGCGCCGTCACGTATGCCTGCGACGCGGAACGTCTCCTGACACCCGCCTCGGTCACAAAAACCGTCACGACGGCTGCGGCGCTCGAACTGCTGGGCAGCGATTTCCGGTTCGCAACCGCCATACAGTACGACGGACATATCCGCGACAGCATACTGTACGGCAATCTTTTCATCCGCGGAAGCGGCGACCCCACCCTCTGCTCGTCCGAACCGGGCGCGCCGAAAGACAGCATACCCGCCCTGTGGGTGCAGGCCGTCGAAAAAGCCGGCATACGCGGCATCGAAGGCCGGATCGTCGCCGACGAAAGCATCTTCGACACCGAAGGCGTCTCGATGAAATGGCTGCGCGAAGACCTCGGAAGCAGTTACGGACAGGGAAGCTACGGCATCAATATTTTCGACAACCGGTTCAGTCTCTACCTGGATACGGACACGTCTGCCGCTGCCCCGTCGATCTCGCACTGCGAGCCGCCGATGCCCTCGCTCACGTTCCACAACTACCTTTCCGTCCGGCCTGCCGCCACAGACAGCGTCAGCATCACCGGATTTCCCTACGTCCACGAACGCTACCTCTACGGCGCCGTCCGCGCCGGACATCGCCGGCTCAAAATCGAAGGAGACATCCCCGACCCGCCGCTTTTCGCCGCGCGCCACCTCGATGCACTCCTCGAAAGCCGCGGTATCGCAGTCGCCGGCGAACCATCCTCCCACCGCCTCCTGGCCGCCTCCGGCGAATGGACGGCAGCCGAACGCACCACGCTGATCACGACCTGCTCGCCACCGCTCGAACACATCGTCCGCCTCACGAACGTCGCCAGCCTCAACATGTATGCCGACGCACTCGTCAAAACACTCGGACTGCGTTACCTGCCGCAGGACGGCGAAACGATTTCGTCCTTCGAACGCGGCACGAAAACCGTCGCCGCCCACTGGAAGGAAAAAGGACTCAATGCCGCCTCGTCCGTCATGTACGACGGCAGCGGACTGGCCCCGGCAAACAAATTCACAACGGCATTCCTCTGCGACATGTACGTCTACATGGCGAAAACGTCCGAATCCTTCGCCCCCTTCTTCGAATCCCTGCCGAGAGCGGGCGCCGACGGCACCGTCCGCACCTTCCTCAAAGGGACCGCCCTCGATGGCGCACGCCTCAAAAGCGGAAGCATGACCGGCGTACAGGGCTATGGCGGATACATCTCCAAAAACGGCAAACGATATGCCGTAGCCCTGCTTGTCAATAACTTTTCGGGCAAAAACAGGATGATGATACGCGCTGCCGTCGAAGAACTTCTCCTGTCGCTCTTTCGCGCAATACCCGAACCCTGATTCACTTCCCTGATGGCGAAAAGTGACGCGATACGGTGCGTCGATAATTTTTTTGTCGCTTTTTTAAAGAAAAGAGAAACATTAGAATTAAAATAACTACTTTTGTCCTCTAAAAAAAAATCATGAGCGTATTGATCAAACAGATTACGAAGAAAAGAGATTTGAAACGTTTTGTCAAATTCAACCTTACTCTCTACAAGCACAATCCATACCATGTGCCGGGACTGATTGACGAAGAAATCATGACACTCTCGGAAGACAAAAATCCGGCGTTCGAAAACGGCGAAGCCATTTATTTCATGGCGTATAAGGACGGAAAAATCGCAGGCCGCATTGCCGGGCTGATAAACCGCAAAAGCAACGAAACGTGGAACCAGGAGTATGCGCGTTTCGGGTTTGTCGATTTTATAGACGACGACGAAGTGGTGGACAAACTGTTCGGCGCCGTCGAGGAATGGGCCAAAAGCAAAGGCCTGAAAGCGCTGCACGGCCCGCTGGGATTCACCGACATGGATCACGAAGGCATGCTCGTGCACGGCTTCGACCAGATGAGCACGATGGCCACCATCTACAACCATCCCTACTATCCGCAGCAGCTGGAACGCATCGGGTACGTGAAGGACAAGGACTGGTTCGAATTTAAAATCTACGTCCCCCGCGAAGTGCCCGAAAAACATCTGCGCATCGGCGAAATAGTCAAACAGAAATACGGACTCAAAATAGTGAAATTCAAAAAAAGAAAAGAGATATGGCCGTATGCCTACCGGATCTTCGACACGATGAACAAGGCATACGCCCCGCTGTACGGATTCACGGAACTGACCGAAAAACAGATCAATTACTACGTCGGCATGTACATACCCATGCTGCGGCTTGATTTCGTGACGATTGTCATTCGCAAGGAAGACGACGCCGTGGTGGGATTCGGTATCACGATGCCCAACCTCTCTCACGCGCTCAGAAAAGCCAAAGGCCGCTTCTTCCCGTTCGGATTCATTCACCTGCTGAAGGCGCTGTATCTCAAACCCAAAGTAGTAGACCTCTACCTGATAGGCGTACTTCCCGAATACCGTAACAAGGGACTGAATACTTTAATGTTCAACGATCTGATACCCATATACAGCAAACAGGGTATCGAATATGCCGAAAGCAACCCCGAACTGGAAACAAACATCGCCGTGCAGTCGCAGTGGGATTATTTCCGCCGCGAGCATCACAAGACGCGAAGAGCCTATATCAAACATTTATTGTAACATTATGAACGAATTAAATTCCACCCTGTTAAAAGAAATAGCCTACTCGGACGACGATGTGAAAACGCTCGAATGGCGCGAACATATCCGCCTGCGTCCCGGCATGTACATCGGCAAACTGGGCGACGGCACATCGCCCGACGACGGAATTTATGTGCTGCTGAAGGAAGTGCTGGACAATTCCATCGACGAATACATGATGGGATACGGCAAAAGCATCTCCGTTTCGATAGAGGGCGGCACCGTCACCGTGCGCGACCACGGACGGGGCGTACCCCTGAACAAGGTGGTGGCCGTATCAAGCCAGATGAATACCGGCGCCAAATACGACAACAAGGCATTCAAGAAATCCGTCGGACTCAACGGCGTGGGTATAAAAGCCGTAAATGCCCTGAGCGATTATTTCAAAATCGTCGGTTTTCGCGAAAACGAATGTAAGGAGGTGGAATATCACAGGGCCGTCATCACCCGCGAATCCGAAATTGTCCCGACAGCCGACAAAAACGGCACGCTTGTAACCTTCACGCCGGACCGCGAAATATTTGCGAACTACGCCTATCAGGATGAATTTGTGATCAACCTGCTGAAAAATTATGTTTTTCTCAATTCGGGCCTGACCGTCAACTACAACGGAAGCACGTTCCATTCCAAGAACGGACTGGCCGATTTGCTGAACGAATACATGACGACCGAGCCGCTGTATCCCGTCATTCATCTGAAAGGCGAAGACATAGAAATCGTGATCACGCACAGCCATCAGTACGGTGAAGAATTTTATTCGTTCGTCAACGGACAGTATACGACGCAGGGCGGAACGCATCTGTCCGCATTCCGCGAATCGGTAAGCCGTGTGGTAAAAGAATATTACAACCGCAATTTCGATTATTCCGACATCCGTTCCGGCATCGTGGCCGCCATCAGCGTCAAAGTGGAAGAGCCTGTTTTCGAAAGCCAGACAAAAACAAAATTAGGCTCCAGAGATATGGGACCGGGCGGCCCTACCGTGGCCAAGTTTATCGGCGACTTCGTGAAGAAGGAACTGGACAACTATCTGCACATAAATACCGAAACATCCGATATTCTGCTCAAAAAAATTCTCGAGTCGGAAAAGGAACGAAAAGCCATCGCCGGCATCACCAAACTGGCTCGCGAACGCGCCAAGAAAGCCAATCTTCACAACCGCAAACTGCGCGACTGCCGCATCCATCTCGGCGACAGCAAGGAAGAAAAGAAAGAAGACACCTGTATATTCATCACCGAGGGCGATTCGGCAAGCGGCTCCATCACCAAAAGCCGCGACCCCAACTATCAGGCCGTCTTCAGCCTGCGCGGCAAACCGCTGAACTGCTTCGGGCTGACAAAAAAAATAGTGTACGAAAATGAAGAATTTAACCTTCTTCAGGCTGCACTCAATATCGAAGACGGGCTGGAGAGCCTGCGATACAACAAGGTGATTATCGCTACCGACGCCGACGTCGACGGCATGCATATCCGCCTGTTGCTGCTGACGTTTTTCCTCCAGTTCTTTCCCGATCTGGTCAAACGCAACCACGTCTACATCCTGCAGACCCCTCTTTTCCGCGTGCGCAACAAGCAGAAAACCATCTACTGCTACACGGACGAAGAACGCATCAAAGCCATCGACGAACTGGGAAAAAATCCCGAAATCACACGCTTCAAAGGATTGGGCGAAATATCTCCGGACGAATTTAAATACTTTATCGGCAAAGATATACGCCTGGATCCCGTTTCCATGAAAAAGGAAGACCTCATCAAGGAGATGCTGGAATTTTACATGGGGAAAAATACGATCGACCGTCAGAACTTTATCATTCACAACCTGGTTGTGGAAGAAGACCTCGTAAACGGGTAAACGCGATGAACGGAACGAGAAAAGCCGTCTTTCCGGGCACGTTCGACCCCTTCACGCTCGGCCACCGGGCGATGGTCAAGCGCGGCCTCGGACTGGCAGACGAAGTCATCATCGCCATCGGCGTCAATCCGGATAAAAAAAGCTGTTTTACCGTGGACCGGCGCATCAAGTCCATCGAAACGCTGTACGCAAACGAACCGGGCGTGAAAGTCGCCGCCTACGACTCGCTCACGGCCGACTTCGTCAAGGCGGTCGGGGGCGATTTCATACTGCGGGGCGTCCGCACCATCCAGGACTACGAATACGAAAAACCGATTGCCGATCTGAATCTTAAACTTGCGGGAATAGAAACCGTCATACTGTTTGCCGAACCCGAATTTCTGCACATCAGTTCAACGATTGTGCGCGAACTGCTGCAATACAAAAAAGATATTTCCGATTTTGTACCGAAAGAAACATTATATATTTTACAACGATGAAAATTGAATCATTCTTAATCGCAGTTTGTCTGTCGGCATGCCTGACTGCAAATGCACAGCAGCAGCAGCACCGTCCGGACGAAAGCGCCCGCAAGCTGGCGCTGGCGCTGTATGCCATCACCAACCTCTACGTCGACAAGGTGGATGAAAACAAACTGGCGGAAGATGCCGTCGTCGGCATGCTCAACAAGCTGGACCCTCATTCCGAATATTCCGACCCCGAAGAAACAAAACGGCTGACCGAACCGCTGGACAGTAATTTCGACGGGATCGGCATACAGTTCAATATTCTGACGGATACGCTGTACGTGGTGCAGGTCATCTCGGGCGGTCCTTCCGAAAAAGTCGGCCTGCTGGCAGGCGACCGGATCATCTTCGTCGAAGACACATTGATAGCCGGCGTAGGCATGAAAAATACCGATATCCAGAAACGCCTCCGCGGCCCCAAAGGAACCGAAGTGCGCGTAAAGGTCAGACGCAACAGCAGTCCGCAACTGCTCGAATTTAAAATCACGCGCGGCAATATCCCCATCACCAGTCTGGACGCCGCCTACATGGCCGACAAAACGACCGGCTACATCCGCCTGAGCCGTTTTGCCGTCTCGTCGGTCGACGAATTTAACGACGCCATGGAAAAACTGAAGAAACAGGGCATGCAAAACCTGATTCTCGACCTGCAGAACAATGGCGGAGGATACATGCACGTGGCCCATTACCTGGCCGACGAATTTCTCGACAAGGGCAAACTGATCGTCTATACGCAGGGCGACAAGCAAGCGCGCGAAAACGCGACCGCAACCGAAAAGGGTCATTTCGAACAGGGACGGCTCGTCGTCATGGTCGACCAGTTCTCCGCCTCGGCAAGCGAAATCGTTTCGGGAGCCGTGCAGGACTGGGACAGGGGAATCATACTCGGACGCCGCACCTTCGGCAAAGGACTGGTGCAAAAACCGATACCCATGCCGGACGGTTCGATGATACGCCTCACCGTCGCACGCTACTACACACCCTGCGGACGGAACATCCAGAAACCCTATACAAGCGGCAACAGTCGCGAATACGAATACGACCTGATCGAACGCTACAACCGCGGCGAACTGATGAGCGCCGACAGTACGCACTTTCCCGATTCGCTGAAGTTCAATACGCTCACGACCAACCGAACCGTGTACGGCGGAGGCGGAATCATGCCCGACGTGTTCATCCCGCTCGACACGACGCTCTATACCGACTATCACCGCATGGTGGTCAACACGGGTCTGGTCAATCAGGTAGCCATGAACTACCTGGACAAAAACCGCACCGCGCTGAACAAAAAATATTCGAATATCCAAGTGTTCAAAAAGAATTTTGAGGTGACGGGCGAAACGATGCAGGACCTGCAGGACCTGGCGACGAAAGAAAAGATAGAATTTGACGGCGAGCAGTATGCCAAATCCGAAGCGCTCATGAAACTTCAGATCAAGGCGCTCATTGCACGCGACCTGTTCGACATGAGTGAATACTACCAGATCATCAACGACGAAAACAAAAGCCTGCAGGAAGCCCTGCGGATCATCAACGACCCGGCGGCATACAACAGGATACTGGGACTGTGAACCTGGCGGCGGGCGTTG
>JAIRYD010000195.1 GCA_031267935.1 Tannerella sp. | reverse complement strand
GCTCCTCCATGCCGCAATGTAGAGACGGGGCGCGCCCCGTCTCTACCGTACCGAACCAACCAACGATGAATCCGGTCATCGTTCATCGTTAAACTCGCAATTTCAGACCGCGTGAAGTATATATCTTCTTTGTGTGCTCCGTGTGCTCCGTGTTGAAAATAAACGGTATAGGATACGGCGATGCACCTTGCAGTGCGGGAAACCCCGCAACCGCGAAAATTACCACAAAAATGGTATTATCCATCCCGATCGGACCGTATATTTTTGCAGTCGCGATATATGACATTTTGCTATCAAAAAAAAAAAAAAACGGCATAATGATTTTTTTTTGTTCCAAACGCATCATTATTGAATATTTTGCAATATATTTGCGACGTTATGCTTGCCTTTTTGAATGTCTGGCGAGCGGTTGTGTTTAGTTTTGAGGACATTAAACAGTAAAATTTGATTATATTTATTAATTATTGAGACGTATGAGAAGTTTATTACAGATTTTTAGAGACGGGTCGAATTTGCCGAAAAGACATTTTTACATGCTTTTTGCGCTACTGACCTTTTCGTATGCAGCTTACGGACAATCGACCGTAAGCGGAAAAGTTTTGGACGAATATTCGGATGCGCTTATCGGAGCGTCGGTATCCATTTCCGGGACTACCGACGGTACGGTGACGGATCTGGACGGTTCGTTCAGGTTCACCACAAGCAAAGCCTTTCCTTTCACACTGAAGGTGAGCTACGTGGGCTATGCAGAACAGACCATTGAATACACCGGCCGGCCGGTGCAGGTTGTTTTGAAAGAAAACATCGAGGCGCTCGATGAAGTAGTAGTCACGGCCGGAGGTATTTTCCGCAGCCGCAGGGAGCAGGGCTATACGGCCACGCGTGTGACGGCGGAAGAACTGACCGCCTCCAAACCGACAAGCGTCGGCGCCAGCCTGGCAGGCAAAGTGGCCGGCTTGCAGGTCAACGCCATCTCCAGCGGCGTGAATCCCACCTTCCGTCTGGTGCTTCGCGGCAACCGCTCGCTGACGGGTAACAACACGGCCCTTATCGTGGTCGACAACACGGTGGTCAGCAGCGAACTGCTCGGCAGCCTCAACCCCGAAGACATCGACGACATCCAGGTGCTTACCGGCGCGGCGGGCGCTACGCTCTACGGCGCCGAGGCCTCGAACGGCGTACTGCTGATTACGACAAAAAAAGGCAAGATCGGCAAGCCGGAAATCAAGCTGTCGCACACGCTCAATGTGGAGAACGTGAACTTCTTCCCCAAGATGCAGCAACGCTTCGGACAGGGTGCGACGGCAGACGGGCAGCACTATGACAAGGTCGAAAACCAGCAGTACGGACCGGCATTCGACGGCTCGCTGCGCGAACTGGGCTATCCGCTCGAAGACGGACAGCAGCAATTCACGACGTACGACGTAAAGGAAGGCAACGGACGGAACGACTTCTGGGAATCCGGCATACAGAACAAAACCGACCTTTCCATCAGCTTCGGTACGGAGAAATCGACCTCCTTCATCTCGGCGCAATATCTTTCGGGGACATCCATTACGCCGGGCGACAAGTACAACCGCGTATCCATCCGCCTGAACAATACCATCAAGCCCCTGGAAGGACTGGACATCAGTTACACGGCAAGCTATATGGAAAACAACTACGACATCACGTCGTCCACCTACGACGTGTATAACCGGTTGAATCAGATCTCGGCCAATATCCCCGTCACCGACTACAAGGACTGGGAAAACAACATCTGGGCCACGCGCGAAGGATGGTACAACCCCTGGTATCCCAATCCCTACTGGGTGGCGGCCAACCAGCGCCAGGACAAGAAGGACGCCTACATGACGGGACGCATCGAAACGCGCTACCAGATCACGCCCTGGATGTATGCCCTCTACCGCATAGGTCTGTCCAACCGCAACATGGAATCCAAGGACAAGGTGGCCAAAACGACGCTTTCGAACTACTATCTCACGGTACACGGCAAAGGCAATGCCACCGGATCGGTCGACGACCGGATGGAAAGAAAATCGAAACTGAATCAGGACGTACACCTCGGTTTCAACCACAAGGTCTGGGAAGAACAGTTGAACCTGAACCTGATCCTCGGCGCCTCCAGCAGTTACACCACGACAAAGTATATGGAAGTAAGGGCGCAGGGGCTGGTGATTCCCGGACTTTACAACATCGACAACCGTTCGATAGACCCCGACAGGATCTGGGAAGAAAATACCGCCTACCAGAGCTACGGTCTCTGGGGCGACTTCACGGCCGGATACAACAATTACCTTTTCCTGCACGCCACGGGTCGCAACGACTGGACTTCGCTGCTTTCCAAGGAAAACCGCTCGTACTTCTATCCCTCGGCCGACCTCTCGTTCGTGCCTACCGACGCCATCGAGTCGCTGAAGGAAAACGACCTGCTGGACTTCCTCAAGCTGCGTTTCGCGCTGTCGAAAACGGGTAACGTCAATATCAAGCCCTACCAGCTCGACGCGACGTATGCGTCCATCACCGGCTATACGCTCGGCACGTTCTACAGCAAAAGCAACCGGCTTATTTCCGAATCGCTGCAGCCCGAAATCACGAAGGGCTGGGAGGTCGGCGCCGACTTCCGCCTGCTGGACGAACGCATCGACGGACAGATCAACTACTACCGGACGGCGACGACCGGACAGGCCATCCTCGCCACCGTTGCCCGCTCGTCCGGATACAGCAACTACATGCTCAACGTGGGCAAGGTGACCAATGCCGGCATCGAAACCAACCTGCATTTTACGCCCCTGCGCACGGACGACTGGCAGGTGACGGTCGGCGGCAACTATACATATAACAAGAACCTGCTGGCCGATATGCCGAAAGGTATGACGACGGTCGGTATACGCACGGACAAGGATGCGGCCGACGCTGCGCTCAATCCCAATGCGGGGACCGAATATATCTTTGCCATAAAGGGAATGGAAGTCAACCAGATTGTGGCGACCGACTACAACCGCGTGACATATCCGGAAAATCATACGGGTCCGAGGCCGTACGAAGGCAGCGTGATCATAAACCCCGTCACCGGCTATCCGTCGGTGAACACCTCGTCCATTCCGCTGGGCAACACGACGCCGAAGCATCGCATGGGCCTCGACCTGAAAGTGCGCTGGAAAGACCTGACGCTGACGGCGCTGTTCGAATATCGCGGCGATTTCTATGCCTGTTCGTCGCAGCTGGGTTCGAACATCGACTTCTCCGGCTCTTCGGCGCGCTCGGCATACTACAACCGCGACCGCTTCGTGTTTCCCAATTCCGTGTACGAAGATCCGAACAATCCCGGCACGTACATCGAGAACACGAACATCACGATTTCCGACGGCGGCACCGGATTCTGGACGGGCGGTTCCTACAACCGCAGCGTGGTCGCCAACTACGTCTACAGGGCAGACTACTGGAAATGGCGCGAAATCGCGCTCGTCTACACGCTGCCGCGCTCGGTGGTGAATAAAATCCCGGGCATCGCGGGCGGCTCCGTCGCCGTGCAGGGACGCAATCTCTTCCTGTGGGCCGCCAAGGCAAACGAATATACGGATCCCGACTACAGCCAGTCGAGAACGGCGGACGATAACGAAACGGGCGTTTCCTCTCTGTGGCAGTCGCCCCCGACACGTACGTTCGGCGCTACAATTTCACTCACATTCTAAATTATGAACTCTATGAAAAAGTATATTATCAAAACATTATCGGTTGCGCTGCTGGGCCTCGCCCTGCTTTCGTGCAACGAAAACCTGGACATCAACGAGAACCCGAACCAGGCCACGGGAGCCGTCGTGACGCCCGACCTGATGTTCGTCAACATCTACGCCAATCTGGCGGAAGACATTAATGCCTACAACAAGTACGGTTCGCTGATGGTCGGCTACATGTTTCCCGGCGACGGTATTTCGGGATACAGCGACCTGTATACCTACAACTTCCCGGCCTCGACGTACAACGCGAACTGGAACGACTGCTTTGCGCACCTGCGCGATATACAGACCGTCATTGATGCGGCCGAAGACGACGCCCGCTACGCCTGTTTCGGCGCGGCGGCCCGCCTGGCGAAAGCCTACACCTACCAGCTGCTGGTGGACGAATACGGCGACGTGCCCTACACCGAAGGCGTGCTGGGCGGCGAAAACATTACGCCCGCATACGACGACGACGCCGAAGTGTATCGCCTGCTGCTCGCCGAACTCGACGCCGCCATTGTGCAGTTCAAGGCCGGCGCGGCCGACGCCAACTCGCTCAAGTTTACCTCCTCGACCGACCCCGTCTTTGCGGGCGACGTCACGAAGTGGATACAGTTTGCCAACAACCTCAAGCTGCGCCTGCTCGTGCGCGCCGCGGGTACGGAGATCGACGGCACGGTGCAGTCGGCCTTCAGTTCGTTCAGCGCCGAAGGGTTCCTCAAGGAAGACGCCGGCATCAATCCCGGATACAACGCCTCCAACAAGCAGAATCCCTTCTATACCGACTATCACAGCAATACGGCAGGCTCAAGAGCCACCTACGCCAGCTACTATCTGCCCACGACGTACCTGATGACGTTCTATCAGACCACGGTCCTGAGCGGCGACACGGTCGAAAATGCCTTCGACATCCTGGAAGGCAAACTGGCCGACGACCGCCGCGGCGCGCTGCTCTACCGCACCTTCCCGACGACCCCCAACTACCAGCTGGGCAACGAAGGCGCCGGACGTCCCAGCACGCCGCAGTACGTATGGCTCGAAAGCGTGCTCAAGGGACGCAACCAGGACTTCGTCGCCTTCTATACCTTCGAACTCTACTTCCTGCTGGCCGAAGCCGCCGCCACCGGACATGAACTGGACGGCGACTGGAAGACGAACTTCCGGCGGGGCATCGAAGCCTCGTTCCGCTATCTGGAAACAAACGTCAACGGAGGACTGATCGAAGGCGCCAAGCCCGACGAAGATGTGGCCGAATACATCGCCAACAACGAAGGCAGCTACCTGGTCAACACCGACCTGGCCACCTCGCGCGACCAGATCATCGAAGCCATCATCACGCAGATGTACATCGCTTCGAACGTCATCAACGGTCACGAGGGATGGAGCAACTTCCGGCGCACGGCCTACCCGAAGATCGACAATATCGGCCACCGGCCCAACCGCACGTTCGTATCGAACATGTCCACTTCGCCGCGCCCCGACCAGCTGTCCGTACGGCTCGTGTACCCGCAAACCAGCGAACTGAACCTGAACGATAACGCGCCGAAGATCACCGACTCCTATTCGGACCCGATCTTCTGGGACAAAAATGATTAGTAACCCTTATAAATAAAGAAACAAATGAAAAAGTATATTCAGCTTTCAATTCTGGCGCTGGCCGTCTCCGGCCTGGCATCCTGCCTCCCGCAGGATACGATTTTTGAAGACGGCGTAGGCGGAATTGTAGAAATCTACAACTTCGACGCCCGCCGCGCGCCTTCACATACCTACGCATTCCGCGAGATCGAATCGCTGCTCGACTATCCGGGCGAATACGATTTCGCGATCACGAACACCAGTTTCGACTTCCCGATAGTCGTGAACTACACCGGCATATACGGCGCGCCCGCCGACGTGACGGTCGACCTGGCCGTCGACGAGTCCATTGCCGACGGCGTCGGCCGGCAGACGGGACTCGACTACGCCGTCCTGCCCGCCTCGGCCTACACCCTGCCCGGCAACTCCGTCACGATCCCGAAAGGCGCCAACCGCGTGGACTATCGCGTCGCGGTCAACGCCTCCGCGCTCGAACCGGGGAAAATCTACGTGTTCGGATTCAAGATCACCGGCGCATCGGCCGGCACGATAAGCGCAAACTTCGCCTCCGGAGGATTTTACTTCGAGGCGCTGTAAATTAGTCAATAAATTTTTTTTCAATCCGGGTAAAACTTCCGTCCCGCCTTCCGGCGGGCGGAAGTGACGCCCGGAACCAGTAAAAAAAATGAAAAAAACATGATTTACAGTCTGAAAAACAGGAAAAAGGCGGACGCCTTTGCACCGAAGGCGAACGCCTTTACGCCGAAGTGATCGGATAACACAAGGAAGCGCTCCGGAGAACATCGTTTCTCCGGAGCGTTTTGTCTTTCCGCCGGCGCAGTCCGTGCCTGTCGATAGCCGTCGGCCGACCTGTCCCGTCACAAAATATATTTTTTCGACATATTACTGTAAAATATTATCCGGATAAATAATTATATTTGTAGCTCGTAAAAAGTATAAAAAGAATACGGAATGAAAGTGAACGTTTATTTCATAATCGCGCTTATCGCAGACCTTTGCCT
>JAIRYD010000092.1 GCA_031267935.1 Tannerella sp. | reverse complement strand
ACACCCGTGACGGTTTTTGCGACACCCGTGATTATTTCGGCCACGGTCGTGATTTTTTCAGTCACGGTCGTGATTGTTTCTTTTTCCGAAGGGAATGTTTCCTTTTCGCGTATGACGGGAATCGTTGCGTGCATATTCGTTTCTGTTCGTTGCGGGTTGTTTTCTGTTTCGGGAGTGTTTGTTTCGTACGTGCGCGTGAATCTTTTGATTTATCGTTTGACGGAGGGGCGTTTCGGTTCGTTGACGGCGTCGATGTCGGCGTCGGCGACGCGGATGACGGTTTTTGCGGAACGGGCTTGGGCGTCGCGGCGGGCCGGGAATTCGTCGTCGGCAGCGTCGCGGATGACGGGATTTGCGGAATGGGCTTTGTGGTAGGCCAGGAATTCGTCGTCGTCGTCGTCGCTGATGACGGGATTTGCGGAACGGGCTTTGTGGTAGGCCAGGAATTCGTCGTCGGCGTCGTCGGCGTCGTCGGTGTGGATAACGGTCTTTTCGAAACGGGCTTGGGCGTCGTAGCCGGCCAGGAATTCGTCGTCGGCGGCTTCTTCGTCGGTCGCCATGCAGTTGATGAAATTGCGCACCGTGTCGTAGTGCGGGCTGTCGTCGGCGGCGTCGGGCGGGAAGTCGTCGGCGTCGTCGGGTTGCGGGCAGGCGGCGGTGCGCGCCTCGTCGTCGTCGAGGCTGAGGCCGAAGATCCCGGTCATGTTGGAGGCGAAGAGGGGGTTTGACTTCCAGAATTCGCCGAGTATTTCTTCTTCGAATATTCTGCGGTACATGCATTCGTCGAAGATCGTCTTCAGTTCATCATTGTGTTCGAGGGCGTCGAAGACGCGACGCCTTTCCTCGTTCGTGGCCGTTTCGTCGATCACGCGGGCCATCATCCTTTCCGTAATTATGCGGTGGTCGAAGGATTCGGCTTCGCCGTAATTTATTTCTTCATTGTTCATTGGTTGTTTTGTTTATGCGAAGTTTACTGTTTTTTTGAAATATTCTTTAAGTTGTTTTTTTCCCCGGCTGAACAGGTTGTAGTAGTTGGCAACCGTGATGTCCATCTCGTCGGCGATCTGCTGCGGCGTTTTTCCTTCCAGATATTTAAGCATGACTTTCAGGATCTGTCCTTCGGGTATTCTTTTCATCGCCATGCGCAATTCCCTTACGCGTTCTTCCCATTCTTCGTCGTCCGTCGGTTCGAAGGGGTTTTCCATGTCTTCGGCGCGGGTCGGCTGGTCGTCCGGACGTTCGTCGTCGTCGAACGACGGTGCGTGCAGGTACGCGTCTTCGTGCGCCGCCGATTCTTCGCCGGGTTCCGGCCGTTCTTTGCCGTTCGGACGGACGCCTTCCGCATGCAGGTGATAATTTTCTTTCATCTTTTTTTCGCGGTTTCTTTTTTTCTGCATGGCGGAAAACATGGATGCCGCAACGACAGAGAGGTATGTGTTCAGGCTCGCGCCGTCGCGTCCCTCGAACGACCTCAGTCTCGCCCAGTTTTTTTCCGCCAGATGGAGGTAGAAGTCGTGTATGGCTTCTTCCACGGAGACGCCGTCGTTGTCCGCATACCGTCTCAGATGGTATCCGACGATGTGGGCGCAATTAATGAGCATGTACATCAGCGCGATATTGTCTCCGCTGCAGACTGCGTCGCGCAGTTCGGGGTCGGTCATGGCCATGTAGCGTTTCACCCCGGGGATACATTTCCCAAGGTAATAAATTTTGGCATTCTTGTCGCCCGCACTGATGATTTCGACAAGATTCTCGTACGTCAGCCCGCCATATATGATTTTCAACCGATCTTTTTCCTTCATGACATCAGGTTTTATTTTACGGGGCCAAATGTAAAAATAAATTTTTGTTTTGTCATCACCCTTCGGCAAATTTTTTTTCGCCCGGCAGCATCCGGCGGCGAAACGGTACTGTTTTTCATTCGTTTTCATAGCTGTTTGTTTTTTTTTCGTGTATAAATCATTATTAATTCACATGCATTATTCGCTGAAAAGAGGAATATGAAGCATGACCGCGATCCCGATATACATCGTATTGCTGATCGCGCGGTCGATCGTGCCGTAATTGTTTCTTTCATTGTGGTCGTCGTAACGGTATATATTTTCACGTCCGGCGAATACGGGACGGAAGTCTTTGCGGAAAAAGAGTTCAAAACACATCAATTCGCCAAGCGAATAGCCCAGGGTGGCCGTACCCGAATAAGTTGTCCGGTTTACCATCTTGGAATCGTGTACTTCGAAACATTTTCCCATGAAATTGTAGTTGAACGTACCGGTAAGAGAAATATAGGGAAAGAATTCTTCGTTGTCGAAGTCTTTATCTCTTTTAAAGTTAAATTTGAATGTGGCCGGGACGGAAAACTGATGTGCCGATATGCGGTGTCTTTCCAAATCCGATTTATCATCATAGAGGGTATATTCTCTGTAAAATTTCCTGTAATAAGTATATTCGATACCGGTTATGAATTGCACCACGTCGTATTCGTTTTTTAATTTCAGGTGCAGAGGGACCGTATGCGACAGCAGGTTGAACATGCCGAATCTGTATCCTATGCCTATCTCGGCATGCGACTTGAATCTTTCCCATCGTTTAATGACACGCACTTTTTTTTGTAACTTTTCCAGATATTCGTCCGCTTTTTCGCGAAGTTCGGGCGACAGCCTGTCTAATTTCACCTGCTCTATTTTCCACAGGGCATATTTGTATTCCTTCCTGTTGAAATTTTCTTCCGCCCATTTCATATATGTAATGTAGTCGAGCGAATCTTTGATAAGGCGCAACGCCTGCAGAGCTTCCTTCTCGTAATTTTTATGTGCTGAAGCGTCAAGATATTCGCGGTAGGCTTCCGCGGTATTTTCCCTCATCGCCTCGCGCCAGAGAGTGGAGTCTGCCATGAAGAAGATGGAGTCAATAATGCCTTGTGCATCGTCCGCATGTAATCCCTCGGGATAACGGTCGAGATAAGTGCGGCATCCGTCGACGGAACCGATATTCCGCGCTTCGATCCAGCACTGTTCCTCCTCCGCGACGGCCAGCCCGGCCAGGACTTCCGTCGCGTAAAGACCGTCGGGATATTCGCCGATGTATTTCAGGAAGGCGTCGACGGCGCCCGTCTCCATCGCTTCGTCACGGGCGCGTTTTTCCATTTCGTCCAGGCGCGCGACCGCATCCCTGGCATGGCGTTCGCCGGGATGTGCCGCGAGATAGTGGCGGTAGGCATCCTTCGTGCCGCCGTTTGTCGCCGCGTTCCAGTCGTCCGTTTCGCGCCGCGTCGCCGCGTCGCGGGCGAGCTGCCGGCGGCAGTCGGCGATGCGTGCGACCACATGCGGGTCGAACGGATTCATTTTCATAATCTCTTCGTAGCCTTCGAGCGCCGCTTCGCGGTTCGCCGCGTCGTAATAACGGTCGGCCTCTTCCCTTATGCGCAGACACTTCCTCGCTCTCAGGATATGGCTTTCGATCAGCAGCAGGAAATCGCTGCTGTCCTTTTCGAGCACTTTCGCGGCATCGTACATCTTCAGCGCATCTTCATATCTGCCATTATAGAACAGACTTGTGGCGTCGCCGTAGACCGACTGCGCGCTCATCACCGCCGGCCGTGCGAGCAGCACAGCCGCGAGCAGTATATGCCTAAATATTGTTTTCATCTTGTCGTACCGTTTAATTCACGTAAAATAAATTCATTCCTTATCATTCGTCCGATCATGCGATCCGGATCCCTCGTTTCCGATCACGCGGCCGTCGGGCTGCAATTCCTTTATCCTTGAAATGCGGCTCTCGATTTCATCCCTCAACTGACTGTTCGCCATCACGCCGTAAGCCTCCTTCAGCAGCGACAACTCGCCCAGCAGCCGGTCCACCTCTTCGCCGGCCAGTTTCCCGGCCGTCCGTATCCGGTCGTTTACGGCTTCCGTCCGCGCCGCGCCCTTCATGAAAGGCAGCGTCAGCGCCTCCCGGTACGACGCGACCGCGTCCGGATAGCGGCCCGTCGCGACGTGCCCGTCGCCCGTTTCGAGACAGATTTGATACGTTTCTTCCGCCGCCTTATACTTGTTCCGTACCTTATACCCGCCCAGCCCGATCATCAGCGCCACCATCAAGGATGCCGCAATCCACATCCTGCGCGGCTGTATCCGCACAAGCCACGAGCGCGCACGCCGCACCGGCGGAAGGACTGTCTGCACCGTCTGAAGGATAGGCTGCACCGTCTGAACGACCGGCTGCCTCCGAACACGGACAGGTTTGGGCAGAAGAGATTTCGCCTTTACCGCATAAAAATTCAACCCCGCCGCCTCCCCTTTCTTCACGATGACTTCCAGCGGCCGGACCGCTTCGGGTATCTGGTTTTCGCACATGCCGGCTATTTCTCCGGCCAGATACGCCGTTTCCTCCGAGCAGTGACGCAGAGCGCGGTAGGCATACGATGCGCTGATATTCTTCGGACTGTAATCTTCCGGTTCGAAGAGCAGTCCTTCGCTTTCGTGCACGTCATCCGTGTAGGCGCCCGGATTCGCGGCATAAAAAATCAGGGAGGTGTAGATAATCATTTCCGAAAAATAATCGGCCTTCATCGAGGCATACCTGCTGCGGAGGCGCATGGGATGCTGATAGGAAGGCAGTCCGGTGATATGATTGATCAGCATGCCCATGTCGGGATGATAGAGGGAGTCGTAGTCGACGAGCACAATTTGTCCGCCGCGCGTCACCTTGATATTCCCGTGCTGCAGGTCGCCGTGCGAGATCCGGCGGGCATGCAGCGTGGCGGCCATCTGCAGAAATTCGCGCGCCAGGGCATACAGTGCGGACGGGTTTTGCCTTTTCGCGAAGATATACTTCTTAAGCTCGTCGCCTTCGACCCATTTCATGCGGATAAGCGGGCGGATGGCGTCGGCTGCGAAAATGCCTTCCCGGACGTATTTGAATTCCACGAAATAGGGCAGCTTCTCACGGTCGAGTATCTCCGATATTTTTTCGGCGCGGGCCTGCATGTCCGGCACGCTGTTGTGCCAGCACCTCACTGCATATCGCGTCCCGCCGGCGGTATCGAAGGGATAGACGACGCAAAAGCCGCCTGCATAGCGACGCGGACTGCCGTTGCGACCCTGAAGCAGCAGGCAGTGTCCGCCCCGCAGCACGGGATCTTTCACCATCTGCGGAATGGTGATGCTGAGGTTGTAGTCTTCAATTTTTGCGTCGGGCATGGCGTTTTCCTTTTTTACGGGGTTTCACTTTTTCGGGCGCCCGGCCGGCAATATGGAAGTCGGGGCTGTGCTCCCATTCGATGCAGACGAGCGTGGTATCGTCGTCCGCCATCCCGTCCCGCCGCAGCGCGTGCACGAACTGTTCGAAGTCGCATGCCGTCCGGAGCCTGTCGATGGCTTCGACGAACGACCGGCCGCGGTCGGGCGCGGCGCGTTCGGCGTCGAACCTTTCGGCCAGGGCGTCGGTGGCGAGGAAGAGTTTGTCGCCGGGCGACATCGCAAGCGCGCCCGTGCGGGGCGTGCCGCGCATGCCGTGTGCCGGATGGCTGTCGATGTAGTCGGGCTGGTTGCCGAAAGCTTCGCCGTCGGGCATGGAAGTGATCAGCGACTCGATGCATCCGTCCCTGACCGCAACGAGACAGCTGTCGCCAAGCGCTTCGTAGTCCACGCCGCCGTCGGTCGCCCGGATGCCGACAAGCGTGCTGCCGGCCGATTTTTCTTCCGCAAGGCAGCGTTCCAGATACCACGACAGCGGACTGTCTTCCGCCATGCGGCTTTCAACCCTGTCGACGAAAAACCGCCTCCACTGCGCCCTTGCCCGTGCGACCTTTTCGTCCGCGTCGAGACGGAACGCGCCGTCGGACACGAACGATGCGGTCAGAATCTCTGCCCATACTTTCGGGAAGAGCGATTCCGACACGCCGTCGGCTATGGCCACGGCGCGGTTGCCGGCGTGGATGGCATACGCGTCCTGGCAGTCGGCCATCGACTCGGCCATCTTGTGCGTGATGAAGGTGCTGATCTTTGTCATAATCTTGTCATAATCGGTCGGTATTCGCCGGTTACGGCTTTCGACGTCCGTAACCGGCGACAGAGGATTGATTCATATCCGTACGGTTCGCGCTCATTCGTAGACGGGCAACGCGAAAAGCGCCCGGCTCGATCCGAAGAGGATCAGCGACACGAGCGCGACGGCATCGCCACCGATCGTACAGCCGCGTGCGCCTTCCTCTACGGTATAGCCCAGTTTCCGGGCGGCAGGGATCTGGGCGGAGGGTATCTGACTGCTGATGTCGAAGATGAAGCGTGCGTGTTCGTCATTTGGCAGTTCTTGAGCACTCGACGGATAGCAGCAGTTGAAACCGTGCTTTTCGATATGCGCATTATACACGAGTGGAGCGCCGTCATCGCATGAGATTTGCGTGATTGCGCGCACGAGAGCCGCCACTTCTTCGTATCCGCCACCCACGTTCGGCTGCCCGTCGGAGATGGAGATGATTACCGGCGCGGGCGTGTCGGGGCGGGCGGCGACGTACTGTTCGATCAACCCCTGTGCAATGCGGAAGGCGCCGACCATGTTGGTACCGCCGTCGCATTTGGACACAATCCAGTAGGGCATATCCCGAGATTGCTCCAGGATACTGCCGTCGCCGGCATTGATCTTTTTTATCACGTGCGATTTACCCATCGGGGAATGAAAAAGTTCGGAGAGGGAACCTTCGCGTACAAGATGCGCATCGCTTCCGTAAGCTATAAGCGCGACGTGGCAGCGGTTCTTCGGCTGTTCTTCCGAAAAATTGCGCTCGATAAGCTGATTGATGGCGTTGTTGAGCGCCTTCGTGGCAAATTCGGCCTTGTCTTCGTTTTCGAAAAACTGTCCGGACATCGAACCGGACTGGTCGATCATGAAAATGAGCAGGCCGGGATTGGCCGAGCTACACTGTTTTGAATAATTTCCCATAGCTGTAAATTTTTTTTAGTTGATAAATAATTATGCGGTTACGACTTTTTGAACGTGAGGATGATCTCCACGTTGTCAAATTCGTAAAATTCGTCCGGTACGGTTTCGAGTTTCTCGAAGTCGGACGTGTCGAAGACGATTTCGAGCGTCGACTTGCCGGTGATGCTGTATTCGAGAATCAGCCGGTCGGCATAGATTTTGTTGCCGTTCAGCGTATACGCGTACGATTCGCTGCTGCGTCCCTGCGAGATGGTCCAGGTGTCGTCGGTGAAAGTGAAAGTCGAACCGGCAAAGTCCAGCCCCGTGTCGATATCCATATTCCTGCTGTCGTATACGTTGCCGTCGAGATAGAGCAGCACGTAGGCCGATTCGTATTTCCACGACCCGACGAGCGGGTTTGCGGCCGCGTCTTCGTCGTCCTTGTCGCAACCGTTGAACAGGCACAGCGCGCCCATACAGATCATCATTACTGCAAATAGCTTTTTTCTTTTCATAGTCATTCTGTTTTTAATTCGTTTATAACATGTTTTCCGTAAAAACGCATCCGGTTCAAAGGGTGCATTCTTTGTGGAAAGAGAGCGCCGGTTCGCGGAAATCTATCATCCCGCCGGATGTTTTCCTGAAAATATACTGTGCGCGTCGCGGTTCACCGTTCATAATTGTTCACTATATTTGCAAAATCATTCAAGACGAGGGTCAGTCATGTACGAAGAAGAAAGCAGCACGCAGTGGAGACGGTTCGCGGCAGGCGATAATGAAGCCTGCGGCTGGCTGTACACACGCTACGTCCGGAGTCTGTACCGGTACGGACTGCATTTCACGCCCGACGGCGAAGCGGTAAAGGATTGCATCCAGGACGTGTTTACGTATCTCTACCGCAACAGACGCCGCCTGCCCGTGCCCGACAACGTGGAAGTATATCTCTTCGTGGCGCTCAAAAACAGCCTGCTCCGCTATCTGGGCAGCCATTTCGTACATGACCGCGAGGACGGGGAAGAGACGCCCTTCCTGCTCTGCCCTACCGTCGAAGACGAATATATCGACGACGAGCAGCTGCGGCGCCGGCAGGAAATGATCCGCCGGTTTCTTGCCGTCCTCAGCCCCCGGCAGAAGGAAATCATCTACTACCGTTTCATGCAGGAAATGCAGTGGGACGAAATATGCCGCCTGATGGCGCTCAACTACCAGTCGGCGCAAAACCTCCTGCAGCGCGCCCTGCAGAAAATCAGGGAACATTTTCCGATGAACGTCATTAACGATGAACTTTGAACGATGAACGATGAATGTTTTTTGGCATACCGAAAGGGGCTTTTGGTAACGTGAAATAAATAACATGTAACGGTTTCCCGCACCGTAAGGTGCATTTTCAACACGGAGTGCACGGAGCACACAAAGAAGATATATCATTTCCTTTTCCGGTACGCGGGGATGCTTTTCCGCATCCCGTGCGCCGTTTTCAACCGGCTGTTCTCTTTGTGTGCTCCGTGTACTCCGTGTTTGAATAAAAGAAAAAATAAAAGTGCACGGAGATGCATCCGTATGCCGTAACATACATCACCCGCCACCGTGCGAAAGCTTCGCCGGCCGCCGGAAAAGACTTTTTTCGCACGACAAAAAACTTTTTTCGCACGCAAAAAATCGCTTTCATCACGCAAAACAGGAATAATTAATCACTAAAAATAAAGAAGTTATGCACGAAAAAAAATGATCCACCTTCCAGCGTACCGGAGTTTCAACCGATGACACACGATATCTGCGCGCAGGCCACGTCGAACCCCGTTCATCGTTCCAGGGCAACCGCATCAAAATTTATCACAAAATATGCTCGGTCGTTGCCTGTTTCCGGCTTGAAAAGCCGGATTTCCATAACCGCAGGTAAGCGTAGCGCAGCCTGCGGTATAAACGTGACTCGCCGTGTCCCCCACTGCCTGAAAGGCAGGACAGTGCAGTAACAGTAAGTCCTGCCTTTCAGGCAGCAGGGAGTATGTTGCCATCCCGTCCGCAGGCTGCGCTACGCTTACCTGCGGTTATGAAAATCTAACCCTTCGGGTTATAAGGATCACTGATTTTGATGCGGTTGCCCTTTCCTCGTTCATGAAGTTCATCACTTCCGACAAAAATGTATTATCTTTGCACCCGTGTTTTGAAAATGACGATATGAAGAATGTATTGATAATAGGCTCGACGGGCCAGATCGGTTCGGAGTTGACCATGGCGCTGAGGGCGCGTTACGCCGGCGGACAGATCGTGGCCGGATATATCGCGGGAGCGGAACCGAAGGGCGACCTTGCCGAATCGGGACCTTCCGCGCAGGTGGATATTACGGACGCGCGGCAGGTGGCCGAAGCGGTGTCGCGCTACGGGATCGACACGATATACAACCTCGCCGCGCTGCTCTCGGCCGTGGCGGAAGACAGGCCGCAACTGGCATGGAAGATCGGTATCGGAGGACTGTTCAACGTGCTGGAAGTGGCGCGCGAAAAACATTGCGCCGTCTTTACGCCCAGTTCGATAGGCGCCTTCGGCGAAGATGCCCCCAAGTACAAAACGCCGCAGGACGCGTGCCGCAATCCGCATACGATGTACGGCGTGACGAAAGTGACGGGCGAAATGCTGAGCGACTACTATTTCAGACGGTACGGAACCGATACGCGCTCGGTGCGCTTCCCGGGACTGATTTCGTACGTCGCGCCCCCGGGCGGCGGGACGACCGACTATGCCGTCGATATTTTCTACGCCGCCGTCGGGAAGAAACATTTCCTCTGCCCGATTGCAGCCGGGACGTACATGGATCTCATGTACATGCCCGACGGACTGCAGGCCGCCATCCGGCTGATGGAAGCCGACCCTGCACGACTGAAACACCGCAATGCGTTTAACATTACCTCCATGAGTCTGGACCCCGAAGGTCTTTACAGCCGGATACGGAAACATGTGCCCGACTTCACGATGGCGTACCGGGTCGACCCCCTCCGGCAGGCGATTGCCGAATCGTGGCCCGACATGCTCGACGATACCTGCGCCCGCGAAGAATGGGACTGGCAGCCCCGCTACGACCCGGATGCGATGACGGTCGACATGCTCGAAAAACTGCGCGCGAAAATACGCCCGGCGTAAAGAACAATGATTCGCACAATACGGCCGATGGAAGCGCTTTTGGAATACGAACGTAACTTGTTTATGTGGCTCAACGGATCGCACACACCCTTTCTGGATGCGGTGATATGGTTTTTTGCCGGCCGGTGGATCTGGCTTCCGGTGCTGCTCGTACCGCTGTATCTGGTCTGGAAAAAAAGAAAGGATTCGATTCCCGCCGTGCTTTCGGCGGCGACGGTGCTGGCATGCAGTCTGGCCGTTTCCGCGTTTGTGTTCAAACCGGCTTTTGCACGCTTTCGTCCGACGACGCACCCGACATTCACACACTGCGTGACGCTGCTCCACAACTATCATGCCGGCGGGATGTACGGATTCATTTCGGGTCATGCGACGGCCGCCTTCAGCTTTGCCGTCTTTTCGCTCCTGCTGGTCGGGAAGCGGACGTATACCTTTGCCATCCTGCTCTGGGCCGTCATGATGGGCTATTCGCGCATCTATCTGGGCGCGCATTTCATCTCGGACGTGATTGCAGGTCTGCTGGTCGGATCGCTGATCGGATGGCTCGGCTACAAACTGCACCGGTATGCGGCCGCACGTATCAATCGCAGCACCCCGTCCGGCACATGAAGAAACTTTTTCTTGTCACACGTTTCATCCTCCTTGCCGGAATGGTTTTTGCCGGCGAAGACTCTTTGCACGTATCTCCGTATGAGCGGGCGTGGCCGACGGACATGCCATTGTCGCAACACCCTTCCCTTTCATCCGCGACGCAGTCGCATGCACCGGCTACCGTCGATGCCGGACGCCCTTCGGCCACACGATTCATAATCCCGACGCTTTTCGTGGCCTACGGTGTAGCCGCGCGTTTCAACGACACGCCTTTCCGCCGGTTCGACAAATATGTGGCCCGACAGATAGACCTGCATGTCGACCGCCATTATCCGGCCGACAACTATCTCATCGCAGCGCCCGCCGCGTTTGCATACGGGCTGGACTTTTTTCCCGGCGTCGAATCGCAACATCACTTCGCGGACCGGACGCTGATCCTGGCCACCTCCTATCTCTTCATGTGGGGCGCAGTGACGACCATGAAGAAGCAGATCCCCGTCGTCCGTCCCCGCGGATGGAACGACGACGCTTTTCCTTCGGGACATACGGCCGTAGCCTTTACGGGCGCACACATTCTGTATCGCGAATACCGTGCGCAATCGCCCTGGATCGGTGTTGGAGGCTATGTCGTGGCGACGGCGGCGGGCGCGCTTCGCACCGTCAACCGTGCACACTGGGTGAGCGACGTCGTAGCCGGCGCGGGCATCGGGATCCTCAGCGCCGAAGTCGGCTACATGATGCTTCCCGTCTGGCACCGCCTGTTCGGCATCGACGGCGGCAGACGGCTCGTCGTGATGCCTTCGGTCGGCATGCAAAGCGCCGGCGTCGGATTTGTCTGTGTGTTTTAGTCTTTCCCCCAAATGATTGTGAAAACAAAACTTCCGGCGAAAAAGACTTCCGACAACCCCTTACCCCGCGCACGGAAAAGATTTTAGCAAAAGATTATCATTTTTTTTGGCGCGAGGGGGATAAAATCCTGAATAAGTTTGTATTTTTGCGTCCCCGAACGGAGACATCTTGAAACGGCAAGCGGGAAGGTTCTTAATATTAATTGAATAAATGTTTTTTTGAGATGGTAAGGAAAGTAGGGAATTTAATTCCGAATACCTTTTTTATTGCAAAAGGAAGTGGGGAATCCGATTTGGAAAAACATGCCGGGTCCTATCACATGGCATTGTACGATGCCGGTATTGCCGACTTCAACATCATGACCTACTCGTCCGTCATTCCGGCGACGGCACACCTGAAAACGATGGACGAGATTGATCTGCCTCCGTTTGGCTCGGAAATGAAAACGATCATGGCCGTTTCGCACGGTTACCAGGACGAGTTTGTTTCGGCGGGCATCGTGTATGCATGGATGTACAGGGACGAAAATTTCGACGAAAAACTGGGCGGTCTGGTTTGCGAAGTCAGCGGACGCTACCGTATCGAAGAACTGGAGTCGCGTCTGATACGTGTCATAAACGACCTGCATCAAAAAACCTACGGCAAATACTATCTGGGCGATCTGAACTTCGTCACCGAAGGCATTACGGTCGAAAAACGTTACGGCACAGCCCTGGCTGCCTTGTGCTTCACCGATTTTCTGTTGCCGTCGGTCAAGGACTGACAAAAAAAAGACGGACACGGCATGGGGGGAATAGCGCATGCCGCGTCCGGTTATAATCCGTACCGTCCTTTTATTTCACCTCCCACGTCTCGCCGCTCATCAGCAGGTCGTGCAGTTTGCGGACGGGATTTCTTGCCTGTACTTCGGCGATCTGCCGGGCGACGGATTCGTCGTAGGTCGGCGCGTCCACTTCGCGGATGACGCCTGTGGCCAGGGGCAGATCGTCCTTCATGAGCGCGAGCATGTTGTGCAGCGTCACATCCTTTTCGTGCGCATCGTGAACAAGTATGTCGTCCGGCGCATAACCGTCCTGTCCGACGGTAACGGCCTTTATTTTCAATCCGTCGAGCACAAGACCTTTTTCATTGTTCTGTCCGAAAAGCATCTTTTCGCCATGCCGGAGGAAGATCGTTCTTTCGGCGCGAAATGCCTTTTCGGATATCTGCTTGTGGATGCCGTCGTTGAAAATGACGCAGTTGACGAGCACTTCCACCACCGACGTTCCCCTGTGCCGCGCGGCGGCGACCATCACGCTGTTCATGACCGGCAGGTCGACGTCGATGGCGCGGGCGAAGAACTGTCCGCGTGCGCCCAGCGTCAGTTCGGCGGGCACAAACGGGTCTTCCACGGTCCCGAAAGGTGAACTTTTGGAAATAAAACCGCGGTCGGACGTGGGCGAATACTGTCCTTTGGTCAGCCCGTAGATTTTGTTGTTCATCAGTACGATGTTGATGTCGACATTGCGCCGTACGGCGTGGATGAAGTGATTGCCGCCGATGGCCAGGCAATCGCCGTCGCCCGTGATCAGCCAGACGTTCAGGTCGGGACGGGCCGTTTTGACGCCGGTAGCGATGGCTGCGCCGCGTCCGTGAATCGTATGAAAACCGTACGAGTTCATGTAGTAGGGCAGGCGCGAAGAGCATCCGATACCCGAGATGACTGCAATTTGATGTGGCGGGATGTTGATTTCCGCCATGGCCCGGTGCAGGCTGTTGAGGGTGGCGTAATCGCCGCAACCCGGACACCAGCGTACGTACTGGTCGCTCTTGTAATCCTGTGGATTGTATTTTGTTTCGGTATTCATGTGTGTTTATTTCTCCATTATTTTTGTGAATTCTTCGACCAGCCGTGTGACGGTAAACGGCTGTCCCTTGATGCGGCAGAAGCGGTACGGATTGAAGTCGTCGATTTTACTTCGCAGGTAATTGGCAAACTGCCCGTTGTTTTGTTCGGCTACGATCACCTTGCGATGTTTGCGAAGCACTTCTTCCGTGTTTTTCGGCAGCGGATTGATAAAGCGAAAGCCGGCCAGCGCTACTTTCCAGCCGTTTTGCTGCATGATTTCCATCGTTTCGTACAGATGGCCGTAGGTTCCGCCCCATCCGACGATCAGCAGGTCGGCATCGGCGTCGCCTTCGATCTTCAGTTCGGGGATGTGTTCGGCAATGCGGTCTACTTTGGCTTGCCGCGTGATGACCATTTTCTGGTGATTGGCCGGTTCGGTGGAGATGGAGCCGGTCGAGTAGTCTTTTTCCAGTCCGCCGATGCGGTGTGCAAAACCGGGCGTTCCGGGGATCGCCCAGTAGCGTACGAGCGTGTCTTCGTGTCGGCGGTAGGCTTTCCACGGCGCTTCGTCCCTGTAGTTCGACACGTAGTTGGGGGTGATGTCGGGATATTCGTCCGGGTCGGGGATCCGCCATGCCGCGGCGCCGTTGGCAAGGAAGGCGTCGGTGAGCAGGATGACGGGTGTCATGTATTCGACGGCGAGTTTGCCTGCCCAGAAGGCCATGTCGAAGCAGTCCGTCGGCGTGGTGGCGGCGAGCACGACGGCGGGGCTTTCGCCGTTGCGGCCGTAGAGCGCCTGCAGCAGGTCGGCCTGTTCGCTTCGGGTGGGCATTCCGGTCGAGGGTCCGCCGCGCTGCACGTCGATGATCACGAGGGGCAGTTCGGCGATGACGGCCAGGCCGATGGCTTCGCTCTTGAGCGCCAGGCCGGGGCCCGAGGTAGAGGTGGCGGCGAGGCATCCGGCAAAGCTTGCGCCGATGGCGGTACAGATGCCGGCGATTTCGTCTTCGGCCTGTATCGTGACTACGTTCATGTCCTTGCGCCTGGCGAGGTCCTGCAGTATGTCGGTAGCGGGCGTGATGGGATAGCTGCCGAGGAACAGTTGCAGGCCGGCTTTTTCGGCTGCGGCAATCAGGCCGTAGCTGGTGGCCGTGTTGCCGTTCACGTCGGTGTAGTGTCCGGGCGGGATTTTTGTCGGCTCGATGCGGTAGGTCGAGACCGAGGCATGGATGTTGTGGCCGTAATTATATCCGTCGGTAAGCGCTTTGATGTTGGCTTTTACGATGGCCGGTTTTTTTGCGAACTTGTTTTGCAGCATGTGCATGGCGTTGTTCAGCGGGCGGTCGAAGAGCCAGCACGCCAGTCCGAGCGTAAACATGTTCTTGCAGCGCAGGGCGGACTTGTTGTCCAGACCGAATTCGGCCAGTCCGTCGCGTACCATCGTCGAGACGGGTGCGGCGATGACCTGTACGGTGCTCAGTCCCAGTTCCCGGAAGGGATCGCCGGTAGTAAATTCCGCTTTTTCGAGATCGCGTTTCGCGAAAGAGTCGGTATCGATGATTACGATCGAGTCCGGGTAAAGCCGTTTGGCGTTGACCTTGAGTGCGGCGGGGTTCATCGCGACCAGGACGTTGGCCCTGTCGCCCGGCGTGTGAATTTTTTTCGAACCCAGGTGTACCTGATATCCGGATATTCCGCTCAGCGAGCCTTGCGGTGCGCGGACTTCTGCCGGATAGTCGGGAAAAGTGGAAATGTCGTTCCCGAAAATGGCGGAAAGATTGGAAAAAATCGTTCCCGTCAGTTGCATGCCGTCTCCGCTGTCGCCGGAAAACCGGATGACTACATGCTCCAGTGCTGTTACTTTTGTTTGTGTTGTCATTGAAAATGCTTCATCTGTAAAATTCGGCAAATATAGCAGTTTTGTTTCAGAAAAAATCATGAAAAAAGTCAAATATGGGCAAAATAAAAAAAACATGGCTGTTGGCATACATCATGTAACAAAACAGTCATGTTTCAGTGCCCTGAATCGCCCGAAGGTATACTTCACGCGGGCTAAAATAGGGAGTTTTAACAATGAACAATGAACAATGAACAATGAACGGTGAATGATGAACTATGAACTATGAACTATGAACGATGAACGGTGTTTCCGTACCCTGAATCGTCCGAAGGTAGCTACCGATTGTCCGGAAGTAGCTACCGATTGTCCGAAGGTAGGCAACAATCGTCCGGAGGTAGCTACCGATTGTCCGAAGGTAGCTACCGATCGTCCGAAGGTAGGCAACAACGGGCCAAAGGTAGACTAAAATGGTCCGGAGGTAGGCAACAACGGGCGAAAGGTAGGCAACAATGGTCCGGAGGTAGGCAAGAACGGACGAAAGGTAGGCAACAATGGTCCGGAGGTAGGCAAGAACGGACAAAAGGTAGGCAAAACGACGGATCGGTAGCTACCGATCGTCCGTAGGTAGCTACCGATGGTGCAAAGGTAGCTACCGATGGCGCAAAGGTAGCCACCGATGGCGCAAAGGTAGACGGGAATTTACGGATAAAACGGGGAACGGTGAACGGTGAAAGGTGAACTTCCACCGGCCTGTTGTCCCCCGCGGGACAGGGAAACCTTTACATGTGATTCATTTCACGTGACTAAACTCCCGATTTCAGTCCGCGTGAAGAATACTGGAGGTTCCCCCGGGAAAAGCAGCATGACCGGTCAGTAGCGGTATAGGCGGACTTTGTAGACTGCCGCACCGGCGCTCATTCTCAGCACCTGTCCCTGTCCGTTTTCGTCGCCGTTCAGCCTGCGCTGCCGGATCCACTTGCCGTCGACCGGCACTTCTTCGTCGATGGAGGCGATTCCTGCCGTCTGCCGGCTCTCCTCCGCGCCGGGCGCGAACGAGAGCGTCGAAGCGCCGCTTCCGGCTATCAGAAATTCGTCCCCGTCCATCTGAATAAACAGAATGCCGATACGGCTGTTTGCGTCCGTAGCGCCCGGAGCGCCTGCCCGGTTGACGGTGATGTCGTATCCTCCGAACGAGATTCTGCCGGCACGCTGCTCGCTTCCTTCCAGGACGATGCCGGCCATCCGGCCGGTGCCCTGCTTCTGCAGGATCGCCGGTGCAAGATGGTCGAGCACCGTATATGCGGCGGCCAGAGGCGACTGACCGGCGGACGGCGCACCCGGCATGCGGTCGATGCCGAAAGGCGAGAATCCGATTGCATCCAGCTGGCCGAACGCAAAGAACGCATTTGCAGCCCCTTCGGCGCCACCATACGTTTCGGGCACAAAGACGGGGTTTCCTTCGCGGCGGTACCTTCCGGCCCAGTAGGCAAAGTCGGGGAAATAGATGTCGGGCGAAATAAAGTCGAGATGAGGAGCGCCTGCGCGGTATATGTCCATCGAGTGCGGCAGCGGACCGCCGCTGTTGTACTGGCCGGGCAGATAGTTCGGACGGATCAGGGCGGCGTTGGTGAACATCGGAAGATCGTATGCCGCTTTTCCTGCCGCGACGACCTCGTCGAGGTAAGCGGCGTAATGCCATGCCATGAAGAAATCGTCGGTGACCGGCGCCGTGCCGAAAACGTCCTGCCACGTGCCGTCCGTCTTCCGTCCCGCGGCCACCCATGCCTCGTGCAGTTCCGGTTCGAGACGGTCGCCGTGCGTCCGGACGTAAGTCATCAGCTGTTCGGGTACGGGCGAGCCGAAGGCCGCATTCGCGGCGGGCGAAAAGTCGCGCGATTCGGGTATCACTCCGATCTCGTTCTCTATCTGCATCATCAGCACCGTGCGGTCCGTATCCACCGTCCCGATGTGCTTCATCAGCGCTGCGAAAGCTTTCGTATCGGCCCGGCGGTTCGACGGGCTTAAGGGTGTGAGCCGTTCCGTCGGACGTCCGTCTTTGAGCAGCACGCGGGGGAAGCGTTTCGTGTCGCGCTTGACCCATTCGGGGACATAGCTCGAATAGGTGTTTTTCCAGCTGCCGAACCAGAGCAGTACCAGTTTCAGCTTGTGACGCTGTGCGCCGGCGATCAGTCCGTCCACCAGATCGAAGTCGAACCTGCCTTCCTGCGGTTCGATCAGCTCCCACGAAACGGGCGTCAGCACCGTGTTCAGGTTTTGCGCCGTCAGCTGCGCCCAGACCGGTTCCATGTACGAAAGGCTCGATGCGCTTGAATTGCGAAGCTCTCCGCCGAGCACAAGAAAAGGTTTGCCGTCGACAATGAGCTGCGTGGCTGTTCCCTGCTTCTGCAGACGGGGGATTTTGCCCGCCGCGGACTGGGCGAAGCCCGTGCACGTGCCGGCAAGGTAAAGACAAAATATACATTTCAATAATTTCATGATGACTGGTATTTGTGATTAATAATATCCTTCGTTCTGGTAAGCCGCTTTCTGCGCCTCGTCGCTCATCAGGTCGATCTGGGTTTGCGGAATCGGACGCAGCACGTGGAAATCCTGAATATTCGGTGCGCCTTCCGGGTTATGCAGCCGTACTCTTTCCACCAGCTTGTGAGTGCGCGTCAGGTCATACCAGCGCATTCCTCCCTCCCCGCACAGTTCCCTTGTACGTTCAGCCAGAATGAAATCAATATCCAGCACGTTTGAATCCGTAACAGTCATTGCCCGTTCGGCGGCGTCGAGCCGGGCTGCAGAAAGACCTTCGCGAAAGGCTGCACGTTTGCGAACCGTATTGATATAGTCGAGCGCTTCCGTTTTTTTCCCCTGCATGATCAAGGCTTCGGCGGCAATCAGATAGGTTTCGGCCAGGCGGGCAATGAAAACCGGTCGCATCGAAACATCGTTGATCGCATAGCGTTTTGTATCATCATGCTTGTAAAGATCGGGATACATGTACGGAGTATGTTTTGCCGCAAGCTCGTAATAGTTGTCGGCGCCGGAATATATCAGATACTTTTTGCCCTGATGCCGAGGCGGTATCACATCCTCCAGCACAAGCAAAACCGCCGTATCGCCATACACCATGCCGTAATCTGCCAGCACTTGAATATTGGCTTCGCTTACTCCGTTTTCAATGCTTGCCCTGCATTCCCACATCATGCGGAAAGAACCGTCCCACCGGCTGTCGTTCACCTTGTCGTTGAAAGCTTCATAAAGCACCCATTTCGTGGGGATGTACATTCTCCAGGGGCGCTGGTATTCCATGCAGCGGGGCACAACCGGCACACCGTTTATTCTCAAGTTTTCATAACCGGCCGTAACCACCCAGCCGAGCGAATGTCCGTTGGGAAGTCCGAATTCAATGTCGTGGGTACACTGCGCATTAAGAATGGTTTCCGCATCGTCTTCGTGCCCTTCGGCATGTACCAGGGCGTAGCTTTGTTGAAGTTCCCTGCCGTATATCGCCCTGTCCCGAATCAATTCATCCGCATACCTGAAGGCCTCGGCAAAATCGCCTGCCTGTCCGGCTTCGTCATGCCAGCCGCGGGTGAGATGCACTTTGGCCAGAAAGTGCAGCGCGGTAGCCTTCGTGACCCGTCCTTTCTGACCGGTTTGGTCGGGCAGATCGGCAAGCGCTTCTTTCAAATCGTTGATGATTGCCTCGTAGACTTCAGGCACGGGAGTGCGTTCCGACAGCGTGTTGAAATTGGAGTTGTACACTGATTTTCCCGCGCCAAGGTCGAGCGGAACAGCTCCGAACGTCTGAACCAGCTGAAAATAAAACAGTGCGCGAAGCGTTTTGGTTTCGGCAAAGATTACTTTCCTGCGGGCTTCATCCATATCTGTAACTGCCGCGCCCTTTTCCAGAATTCCGTTGCACGTATTGATATTGGTAAAAGACCAGCCTCCTCCCGCGTTTACGGAGTTCAGCAGGTTGCTGTACGTATTGACGCAGGATTCCGTGGCATTTACGGCATCGGTCATGGTAAATTCATCCGTTCCGGTCGAGGCGCCGCTGCGATAAGTACTTCTCAATCCGTCATAGAGCGCGTTTAATCCTGCTTCCAGTCCCTGTGCCGTTGAAAAGAAACCGGGGGTAAGTACCGAGCGGGGCGTTTCTTCCAGCATGCCGCTGCAGGAAATAAGTAACGGGAATAGCCCCAGCATGAACAATTTATTTATTATTTTTTCCATAATACATCTGTTTTTTTCTATGTTCGACTTGTGTTTATATATTTAGAATTTAATGCTTGCTCCCAGCAGGAATTGACGTGCGGGAGGGGTGGAAAGCCCGACGGCAAGCTGGCGTGACTGTACGATAGAACTGCTGGCCGTGCCCTGACTTCCGTATCCCGTAGGTTGAGGATCTACTCCTCCTTCGTCCATATAGGGAGAGAAAAGAGTGGCTACATTATTGCATGTCAGATAAACCCGTACGTCTGTTAATCCGAGTTTCGACAGCGGTGATTCCGGTACGGTATATCCCCATGTAATTGTTTGAATCTTCACAAAGGAAGCATCGAAATATCCCATTGTCGTGTCGAAGGAGTTGTTCAGGCGCGTATAGTCGGGCTTGGGATATTTGTCGGTCGGATTATCCGGAGTCCAGTAATCGACCTTAAGATTGTTGAGCCGTCCGGCAAGCGTATTCAGGTATGCCTGCCGCTGGTGGATGGTACTTACCAGCATGCCTCCCGCCTGTGCATAAGCAATCAGCGTAAAATCGAAATTTCCGTATCTCAAACGGTGCGTCATTCCCATCAGGGCATCGGGTTCGAAGGTGCCGATAACCTTTCTGTCTGCCGGAGTGATCGCTCCGTCGTTATCGACGTCTTCGAGCTTAAGCATTCCGGGCGTACTGTAGTATCTGGCAGCTTCCTCTTCTTCGCCGAGCTGCCAGATGCCTGTTTTATTATAGTCGTAGATTACGTTTATCGGATAACCGACGAACCATCCGTTGCCTTCGCTTTGAGTGACGCCGCTGTTTAGCGAGAGCAGTTTATTGCGGTTGAACGAGATATTATAGTCAATCTCCCAGCTGAAGCCTTCGGAACCGGTTGAGCGGATCACTTCGCCGTGCAGTGAAAGTTCCATTCCCCTGTTCTGCGTTTTTCCGACGTTACGCGCGGTAGAGCCCGATACGCCCGAAGAGGCGGGCATGGGCTGCTCTACTATCACGTCGGTTGTTTTTTGCTGATATACATCGATGGTTCCGGACAGGCGGCCTTTCCATAAGCTGAAGTCGAGACCGGCATTGTAGGTGTCGGAGTATTCCCAGCCCAGTTCGGCGTTTTCGATCGTATAAGGGTAATAACCGTAAACATGGTCTTCGCCGAAATTGTATCTCGTCTGTGTCATGGAGCCCAGTGTGCCATACGGAGGAACGGCCTGGTTCGAGGTCTGTCCGTAACCGGCCCGGAGTTTCAGCATGTCGAGAAACTTCATATTTTCCATAAAACGTTCCCTGTTGATATTCCATGCCAGAGAAACGGCAGGATACGAGTGCCATTTGTTGCCCGGAGCCAGCACCGACGAGCCGTCGGAACGGAAGGTCAGTGTCGCCATGTATTTATTGTCGAAGGCGTAATTCAGCCGTCCCATATACGAGAGCAGGGTGCGGCGCGAAGAGGACCCGTCGGCTGTAACTCCGGCATTGGCCGTAGATAAATTGTGATACCGGATATAGTTGGCCGTCATATCGCTACCCTGGGTTGATGCGGATTCAACATGATAGTCTTCCACGGAATAGAGAAGCGTGGCTCCGATCCTGTGTTTTTCGGCAAACGTTTTATCGTAATAAAGCAGGTTCTCCACGGTGTAGCCGTACACGTTCGTGTTTGACAGCGAAGCCGTAGAGACCGAACCTTCTCTGAAAGGCGTTTCGGATGCATAGTAAGTGCCGTACCTGTCGTGCAGATAGAATAATCCGACATTTGCCCGGTACTTTAATTCGGGGGTAAACAGGATTTCCGCATATATGGTATTGTGCGACATAAAGCGTTGCCGCTCCTGGGCCCACAGGTCTTCGTTTTTTATCAGCAGGGGGCTGTAACCGTCTTCGCGGGGCGCTAAGGGCTTGGCAATGATATTTCCATCTTCGTCGTATGGATTGACCATGGGACTGAAGTTTACCAGTCCCTTCAATGCGATGATGTCTACTCCTTCTCCGTCGGTCAGTCCCAGAGAGTTCTGGGTGCTCAATCCTGTTTTCAGCCATTTGGTCATCTTCATATCCAGGTTGCCGCGCAGCGAATAGCGCGTGAATTCCTGTCCCGGAACGGGAGATGTTTCATTATAATAGCCCGCTCCCAGGTTTCCGGAGAGCGCTTCGTTGCCTGCCCTGAAACTCAGGTCGTGATTGGTAACCGTGGCCGGCTGATATAGTTCATCCTGCCAGTCGCAGGATCTGCCTGTGTCGAAGTAAGGCATTTCCTGTGCCAGCCACGGGTCGCCCGCCTGATATCCGGATATTTCGCGATATTTTACAAATTCTTCGGCATTGAATACTTCATACTTCTTTGCGATGGAAGCAATGCCGTAATGGACATTGTAGGTGACCTGCGGCTTTGTCAGCTCCATGGCGCGGAAAGTGGTGATGAGGATCACTCCGTTAGCGCCTCGCGATCCATAGATGGCCGTTGCGGAAGCGTCTTTCAGGATGTCGATGCTTTTGATGGCATCGGGCGCCAGATCGTTCAGCGTTCCCTGAAAGGGAATGCCGTCCACAATGATGAGCGGTTCGTTGGAGGCCGACAGGGAGCGGTCGCCCCGGATACGTATCTGCGCTCCCTTGCCCGGGGCGGTGGATGTCTGCTGTATGGAGGCGCCGGCAATGCGCCCCTGTATGGCCTGGCTCACGTTGGAGGCGGGTATTTCTTTCAGCGTCCGCTCGTTGACGGAGGCGATGGCGCCCGTCACGTCGGCTTTCCGGGCCGTTCCGTAACCGATCACGATCACTTCCTCCAGCGCCCGGTTGTCTTCCGCGAGGATGATATTCAGGCGTTCCCGGTTGCCGACCGTGATTTCCTGCTGCACGTATCCGATAAAGGATATTTGCAGTACGGAGTGGCTGCCTGCCACTTCAAGCGAGAAATGTCCGTTGGCATCGGAGATCGTGCCGTTCGTCGTTCCTTTCTCGACGATGTTTGCGCCGGCGGTGACTTCTCCGTGGACGTCGGCGATGGCGCCGGCGACTGTTTTCCGGGGTCCGTCGGCGTTGTTTGCCGTTGCGGACCGTTTGTCGGTGATGGCAATCGACCGGTCGGACAGGATCCTGTATTCCATGTTTCTGCCGGCCAGCGCCTCGTTCAGTACGGAACCGACGGGTGTCTTTTCGCACGAGATGCGGATGTCTTTCCGGTTGTCGACGACGGCGTCGCGATACGAAAAACGGTACGTGGTCTGTTTTTCGATGGCGCTGAAGACGTCTTTCAGCGAGGCGTCCCTGAGTTCAAGCGTGACGACCTGTTCCTGCGTCTGCGCATAAACGGATGCGGGACAGATGAAGAACAGGTATGACGCAAAGAATGCGATTTGTTTGACGTGTTTGTTCATATATTCAAAAATTTAATTGTACAATGGTAAAGACCGCTTCTTTCGGGGAGTGTCCCGGATGCGGAATATGTTTTACGGCATAAAAGCGGAATGCCGG